>VBEQ01000044.1 GCA_005881235.1 Chloroflexota bacterium
CCCATGTCGATCGCTTCCTGGACGTCACCGCGTGCCTCTTTGAGGACTTTGCCCATCTCCTGCGTCATCAGCCGGGCCAGCTCTTCTTTGCGCGCCTCGATGATCAGGGCGGCCTTGAGGACGATTTCGCCTCGCGCCGGCGCCGGCGTGCGCCGCCAACCAGGAAACGCCTTTTGCGCCGCCTCCAGGGCGGCGTTGACGTCGTCGGCGTTGGACGCCTGCATCACGCCCAGCACCTGGTCCTTGTGCGCCGGGTTGGTCGAGGTGAAGGTCCGCCCGCTTTTCGACTCCACCCATTGCCCGCCGATGTAATTCTTATAGGTCTTCGCCTCGGTCTTCTGGCCCCGCTCGCTCGTCATCGTCTGGCTCATCCTGCCACCTCCTGAAACGCCCCACTCAAGGTCTCCCATCCTTCGTCGAGCTCCGCTTGCGAAATATTGAGCGGCGGCACCAGCCGTAGCACGTTGTCATGCGGGCCGCAGCTCAACACCACCATGCCGGAATCGAGACATACCTTTCGGATCTTCTTCTGCAGGTCCTTGTCGGGACTCCCCTCCGGCGTCACCAATTCGATGCCGATCATCAAGCCGAGGCCGCGGACCTCGCCAATCGCCGGCGTGCGCCGCTGCAGCTCGCGCAGCCGGCTGACGAGCTGGGCGCCCTTTTCCGTCGCGTTCGCCAGCACGTGCTCCCGCGTGAAGACATCGAGGGTCGCGATGGCGGCGGCACACGACACCGGATTCCCACCGAAGGTCGAACCGTGAGCGGCCGGCTCCCACTGATCCATCAGCTTCGAGGTGGCGACCACCGCGCTCAGCGGCAGACCGGAGGCGATCGACTTGGCCAGCGTCATGATGTCCGGAACGACGCCGGTGTGCTCGGAGGCGAACATCTTGCCGGTGCGTCCATAGCCAGATTGCACCTCGTCGGCAATCAGCAGGATGCCGTGCCGGTCGCAGAGGGCGCGCAGCCGCGGCATGAACGCCGGTGGCGGTACGACGTATCCCCCTTCACCGAGCACCGGCTCCACGATGAAAGCGGCGACGTTCTTTGGCGGCACGCGCGTGTCGAGCATCTCGTCGATGAAGGTGAAGACGTAGTCGAGCGTCGCCGCTTCGTCCGTTCCGGTCGGGTTGCGATACGGATATGGATAGGGGACGTGATAAACGGCCGGCAGGAGCGGCTCATAGCGCTCCCGGTAGTAGCCCTTCGAGGCGGTCAACGAGAGCGCCCCGTAGGTCCGCCCATGGAACGCGCCCTGGAAGGCGATCAGACCGGGCCGCCCGGTGGTGTAGCGCGCGAGCTTGATGGCGCCTTCGACGGCTTCGGCGCCGCTGTTCGCGAAGAAGACCTTGTCGAGGTTGCCGGGCGCGAGTGCGGCGATCCGTTCCGCCAGCTCGATCGCCGGCTGGTGATGGGCGACGACCGAGATGTGCATCAGCTTGTCGAGCTGTTCATGGGCCGCCTTGACCACCTCGGGGTGGCCATGGCCCAGGTTAGTGACGCCGATGCCCGAGGCGAAATCCAGATAGCGGCGGCCATCAACGGTGTAGAGATACGAACCCTGGGCGTGATCGATGACGAGCGGCGTGTAGCGATAGAGGACCTGGGAGAGGTGGGCGCGTTCGCGCGCCAGCCAGTCCTCCTGGCTATCGCTGTCGGGTAATTCCTTGACGAGTTTCATTGAGCCTCCTTGGTCGAGCATCCGGATCGGGCGCATGGCCGTCGCCGGCTGCTGGCGGAGGCTGCCCGTCGATCGCGGCCCACCAGGTACACGTGATCCCGTGCGTCATAAGCCTGCCGTTGTGCAACGGCGAGCTAATGGTAGTTCTTTGTCCAAACCTCAGCGCGACGGCGCCGGCTTGAGGTTTCCCGCTCGTCGGGGTGCCCGCTGGGCGGCCAAAAAGCCACCGAACATCACCAGGACCCCGATGGCCTGGCCGACGTAGAACAACTCGTAGACGTGGAACACGCGAAAGAGCGTCGAGGCTCCCGCGACGATGAAGGCCCCCGCCGCGATCAGGATGTTGGCGACGAGCCGCGACTGCGCGCCGCCTCGGCGCCATGCGCCGTAGGCTGACCAGAGGGCCCCGCCGATCAGGATGACCGATCCGACACTGTTCAGCACCGCCGCCATCAGGATGGCAATCACATTGAAGGCGCCGTGCTCGAGCCGAATGGTATCGGCAGAGGGCACCTGGTGGGTATCCAGCAGGCCGGCCTGCAGGTTCGCGCCGAGGATGCCGACCAGCCCGATGGCCGCGAGCACGACGAGAAGCCCGAGCGCCGCCCTCCCGAAGCGAGGGGCCAGCAGGTAGATCGTCCCCAGAGCCAGCACCCCGACCACGATTATCCCGCCGAAGTAGTAGTAGATCCGGTAAAGGAACGGGTTCCAGCCGCCGGACGCGCCGATCACCTCGGTGAGCGCCGCCACCGCATAGACGGCGAGGGCAATCGACCACGCCAGCAGGTATGCGCGCGACTTTCGCCGGTATTGCCGCCACAGCGTCGCGGCGAATATGGCGCTGATCGCCGTCGCCACGAGGGGGTAGAAGATCACGCTTTCCACAGTCTATTTGAAAGCCGATTTGCCGAATGTGCACAGGCCTTGACAGGACTGGCGGGCACGCATCTATAGTCTCGAAGCGGGGTCATTCCGGTGGCGACCTGCTGCCGGTCATGAAAGGAGGGAATTCATGTCGGACGATCCATCCGTGGGTTTGACCCGTCGAGACGTGCTCAGGTTGGGCGCCCTGGCCGGCGCCGGAGCGTCGTTGGCGCCGCTCGTCACATCCTCGGTCGCGGCGACCGCCACGACCGCACCCAGTGACTTCAACGAAATGACGATCACCCAGCTCCAGGGACTGATGGGGTCACGGCAGGCGCGGTCGGTCGACCTCGTCAACTTCTATCTGCAACGGATCAAGACGCTCGACCAGAGTGGGCCCATGGTGAACTCGGTCATCGAGCTGAATCCTGATGCCCTGGCGATCGCCTCGGCGCTCGACGGCGAACGACAGGCCGGCCACGCTCGGGGCCCCTTGCACGGGATCCCGGTCTTGCTCAAGGACAACGTCGACACTCACGATCGGATGCAGACCGCTGCCGGCTCATTGGCGCTGGTCGGCACGCCGGCACTCCAGGACTCAACGGTCGCGGCCCGGCTGCGCGCGGCTGGCGCCGTCATCCTCGGCAAGACGACCCTCAGTGAATGGGCGAACTTCCGCTCCTTCTTCTCGTCGAGCGGCTGGTCCGGCCGCGGCGGCCAGTGCAACAATCCCTACGCGATCGACCGCAACCCGTGCGGGTCGAGCTCAGGATCGGGTGCGGCGGCCTCCGCGAACTTCGCCGCGATTTCAATCGGGACAGAGACGGATGGCAGCATCGTGTGCCCCGCCAACGAGAACGGCGTGGTCGGAATCAAACCCACCGTCGGCCTGGTCAGCCGGGCCGGGGTCGTGCCGATCTCGCATACTCAGGACACGGTCGGACCCCATGCCCGTACCGTCGCCGACGCGGCGGCAGTCCTTGGCGCCCTCGTCGGAGTCGACTCGCGGGATTCGGCGACGGCGGCCAGCGCCGGAAAGTTCCACCGAGACTACACGCAGTTCCTGGATCCAAATGGCGTCAACGGCGTCCGTATCGGCGTCGCGCGTGAGTACGAGGGTGTCGGGAGCCCGCACACCGACGCCGTTTTCGAGGACGCCCTCTCGGCCCTACACGGGGCGGGCGCGATCCTGGTCGATGTCTCCTTCCCGCACCTGAGCGAAATCAATTCGGGCGGCTCGGAGTTCACGGTTCTCCTCAATGACTTCAAGCACGACCTGAACGCGTATCTCTCGACCCGTAGCGGGGTGCCGATCACTTCCCTCGCGGACGCGATCGCGTTCAATAACGCGCACGCGGCGCAGGAGATGCCCTTCTTCGCCCAGGAGATCTTCGACCTTGCCCAGACGTTTTCTGGCGACCTCACTGATCCGGCCTACCTCACCGCGCTGGCCCGAGACAAGGTGATCGGCGGCTCCGAAGGCATCGACGCGATCCTCGCGACCAACAACGTCCAGGCGATCGTCGCCCCCACTGATACGCCGGCATGGCCGACCGACCTGATCAATTCCGACCACTTCATCTTCGGCTCGTCCTCGGCGGCCGCGATCGTCGGCTACCCGATCATCGTGGTGCCGATGGGCTTCTCATTTGGGTTGCCGCTCGGACTGTCGATCATGGGCACGGCCTTCAGCGAACCGACACTGATCAAAATCGCGTCCGGCTTCGAACATGCGAGCCAGGCGCGCCAGGCGCCGAAATTCTTCGCGACCCTGCCCTTCAATACCAAGGGCATGCCCACTCCCACTCGGGTGCATCGCCGCCGCAATCCCGCCGGGGGCCGAGTGGCGCCGGTGCGAATCTAAGGCTCGACAACGTGGTCGGGGCGGCGACGCGAACGCCGCCCCCGTATTTGTCCACAAGGCCGAACTTGACGGGGCGCCCGTATTACCGTTAAATAGCGCCAACTACGTTCCAGCACAGAGGTCTAAGCACCGTTTGAGCAGAGTCATCGCAATTGCCAACCAGAAAGGCGGCGTTGGCAAAACGACCACCGCGGTAAACCTGGGATGCGCGCTCGCTGAGCTCGGCAAGCGAGTCCTCCTCATCGACCTCGATCCTCAGGGCCACCTGACGATCAACATGGGCTTCAAGCAGCCCGACCAGATCGAGCTCACCCTTTACCACTTGCTGCTCGATCCCCAGGTCACCCTCGGCCACGTCGTCAAGCACAGCAACCTCGGGGTCGACTTCATCCCCTCGAACATCGAGCTCTCCGGCGCCGAGATCCAACTCGTCTCTGAGATGGGCCGCGAAACCTTCCTCAAGGAGAAGCTCGCGCCTGGTCAGGATGAGTACGACTTCATGGTGATCGACTGCCCACCCTCGCTCGGCCTGCTCTGCGTCAACGCGCTGGTGGCCTCCAACGAGGTTGTTATCCCTCTCCAGTGCGAGTACTTCGGCATGAAGGGGATGCAGCTGCTGCACAACACCATCGAGCGGGTGCGGGCCAAGCTCAACCCGCAGCTCCGAATCAGCGGCATCCTGGCCACCATCCATAAGTCGAGGACCCTGCATTCGCAAGAGGTGCTGGAGCTGGTTCGTGAGCGGTATGGCGACGTGGTCTTCGACGTCGTCATCAAAGACAGCATCCGCTTTGCCGAGACACCGCTGGCCGGGATGTCGATCCTCCAGTACGCCGGCAGCTCCGAGGGGGCGAACGCTTATCGCGCCCTCGCCAAGGCGGTCATCAAGCGCGCACCGGCCGCCCCGGTCGAGGTAAAGCAGCCCGTCGCCTCTCGTGTTTAAGCGGGTCTCGCTGGAAGGGTCGGCGGAACTCTTTCGAGAGACGTCGAGCACACCTGAGGTGCTTGCCGAGACCGATCCGGAGCCCCTGCAGGCGCCAATTCACCATCTGCCGCTTCAGCGCCAGGTCCATGGCGAAACGCTTTCCTACTACGAGTACCGGTTGACTGAAGTCCAGGTGCAATCGCTGATCGATGCGGTGCAGAAGATCAAGTATCCGCACAACCTGAAGAACACCGCGAAGCTCAGCATGGAGGAATTCGAGCGCCTCGAGGCGCTTCGTCAGGTCCTAATCGACGGCCTGCGGTAGCCGTTCTTCCTCAGCGCGCTGCGACGTCGCCACGTCCCAGCGACGGGCCACCTGCTGCGCCCGGTAGAGGGTGGCGTAGAGGCCGGGCGCGTCGACCAGGTCATCATGGCGGCCGCGCTGAACGACCCGGCCTTTGTCCAGCACGATGATCTCGCCAGCCTGGCGGATCGTGGAAAGGCGGTGAGCAATCACCAGCACGGTTCGCTCCGCGACCAGGCGGGCAAGCGCCGCCTGGATCAGGTGCTCGGCCTCGGGATCCACCGATGACGTCGCCTCATCGAGGATCAGGATGGGAGCGTCGTGCAGCAGCGCCCGCGCAATCGAGATGCGCTGCTTCTGCCCGCCCGACAACCTCACGCCACGCTCCCCGATGATCGTGTCGTAGCCCTTCGGCAAGTCCTCGATGAACTCATGCGCGTAGGCCGCGTGCGCGGCGCCCTCCACCTGGGCATCGGTGGCAGCCGGATTTCCCACCTTGATGTTGGCTTGGACCGTGTCGTTGAAGAGGAAGACGTCCTGCAAGACCAGGCTGATCGACCGATGGACGTACTCCAGTGGCAGCGCTCGCAGGTCGACCCCGCCGAGACGGACCGCGCCCTCTTGCGGGTCCCAGAAGCGGGCGATCAGGTTCGCGACCGTCGTTTTGCCGGCGCCACTCGGCCCCACCAGCGCGAGCACCGAGCCTTCCCTGAGGTCGATCGACACCTCATGCAGGACCGGCCGCCCGGTTTCATACGCGAAGGTCACGTGATCCAGGACAACGTCGTAGCGCGGGTCCTTGGGAACCCGCGCGGTCGGTGACTCCTGCACCTCGATCGGCGCGTTCAGGATCTCGAAGATCCGATCGGTCGCGGCCTCCGCGTTCCGCAAGCCTTCGAGCTGCCGGTTGAGCTCGGTGACCGGCCGGTAGAGCTGGGTCGTCAAAAAGACGAAGAGCACCAGGTCTGGGATGCCGAGCTCCTCCGCATGGGCCATCAGCCCGCCCACCAGCAACACCAGCGCGACCGGGACCGCAGCCATCCATTCCACGCCGGAGAAATACCAGGTGTGGATCAGGTTGGCTCGTGTGGCGGCCTCCTTCAGCTGGTCGCTGCGCTGGTCGATGGTCCGCCGCGCGTGGCCGAGGGCCGCAAAGGCCTTCAGCACCCCGACGCCCTGGATGTAATCGATGATGATCCCGTTCAGGCGGCCGAGCTCGTCGCGGTAGCGCATGAAAGCCTGGTAGGCAGAGCGACGGAAGGCCACGAGGATGAGCAGGATGACGGCCAGCGGGGCGAGCGCCACCAGCGCCAGCTTCCAGTTGAAGAGCAGCATCAGGATGCCCAGCAGAAAGGGAACGGTGGCGGCACTGATCAGCTGGATGCCGGCGTGCGCGGTGAAGAATTCGATGGTCTCCACGTCGCCGATCACCTTGGCCGCGATCGTCCCGGACTGTTGGCGCGTGTGGAATCCCATCGACAGCCGCTGCAGCTGCTCGTAGATCCGCATCCGCATGTCATGCAGGACCTTGAAGGCGGCGACGTGGCCGAACCCACCCTCGAGGTAGCGGGCGACGGCCATGAGCGCCGTGGCGCCCAGCATGGCGACGCCGAGCAACACCAGGGTGCCGGCGGGTGACGGGCGGGATAGCACCGTCAGCATCTGGCGGATGATCAGGGCAGGCAAGACGCTGAGCGCCGTGTAAAGCACCGACCCCGCGACCGCGATCGCGAGCAAGCCCCGATGCCCGCGCGTGATCGCCAGCATGCGTGACAGAAAGATCATGCCCGGGCCATTTGTTTCCCTCCCCCGCTCGCGGGAGAGGGCAGGGTGGGGGTGCGCTGAGCAATCAGCGCGTGCAGGGCGTGTGCCAGGCGGGGGTCAGCATTGAGCATTGGCGTGCGCCGCAGCTCGATACCGAGCGCATCGGCGCGCTCCTTCGCCTCGATGTCGATGTCGTAGAAGATCTCGAGATGGTCGGCGACGAACCCGACAGACGCCACCAGGATGGAGCGGTGACCGTGGGCGGCGAGTTCCTCCACCGTCTCGACCAGGTCCGGCCCGAGCCAGGGCTCCCCGGTGTGACTCTGGCTCTGGTACGAGAAGCGCCACGGCTCGATGCCAGCCCGTCCGGCAACCAGCTCCGAGGTGCGCAGCAGCTGATCCTGGTAAGGATCGCCCTCATCGAGGATGCGCGCCGGCAGGCTGTGCGCGGTGAAGATCGCCACGACTTCCGATGGATTCGCGAACTCGGCCCGAACCATCCGCACGTTGTCGGCGAGCGCCTCGAGGTAGCCATCGAGCTCGTGCCAGCTCTCGACGAAGTCCAGGCTGGGAGACGGCGCGCCGCCTCGAGCCGCCGCGAGGGCTCGGTCCACCTGGCGTCGGTAGCCGCCGGTACTGATCGTCGAGAAGTGCGGCGCCAGCACGATCGCGATCACGTGGTCCGCGCCGCTGTCGACGATCTCGTCGATCGCCGTCGCGATGCGCGGCGTCCAGTGCTTCATCCCCACGTGGACCGTATACATCCGGTCGTCCGGCGGATCGATGTTCAGGAGTCGTTCGAGCTCCCGACCGAGCTCCATCGAGACGGCCAGCAGCGGCGTAGGGACGCCGACACGCCGGTAGCGCGCGGTGAGCTCCTCGACGGCCTCGGGGGAGGGCGCGCGACCGCCCCGGATATCGGTGAAGTAGGCTGCCACGTCCTCGAGGCGGTTCGGACTGCCGTACGCCATCAGCAGGACGGCGGTGTGGCTAGCTGCCATGTACGAACTCCACCAATCGCTGCAACTGCTCAACCGGGGTGGCGGGCAGCACGCCGTGGCCCAGGTTGAAGATGTGCCCCGGCCGGCCACCGGCGGCCTCGATCACACGGCGAGCGCCGTCCTCGACGACCGGCCAGGGTCCCAGCAAGAGAGCGGGGTCGAGGTTGCCCTGGATGCCCCGGTCGTAACCGGTCACCCGCCAGGCGTCGCCGAGGTCGACGCGCCAGTCTACGCCGATCACATCGCCCCCGGCCTCCCGCATCAGTGAAAGGATGCCTGCCGTCCCGGTGCCAAAGTGGATCGACGGTGCCCCGCCCCGACGCAGCCCGCTAAAGATGCCGGCCATGTGCGGCAGCACGTAGCGGCGATAATCCGCCGGCGAGAGGGAGCCGACCCAGCTGTCAAAGACCTGCACGATCTGGGCGCCGGCCTCGACCTGTGTGAGCAGGTAGTCGAGGACTAACCCGGAGAGACGCGTCATCAACGCATCCCAGAGCGCAGGCTCCGAATACATCATGGTCTTGGTGGCCAGAAATTCCCGGGAAGGCTTCCCCTCGATCAGATAGCCGGCCAGCGTGAAGGGGGCACCCGAAAACCCGATCACCGCGACCGATGGATCGAGCTCGCGGCGGAGAAGCTTGATCGTCTCCATCACGAAGGGGACGGCTTCGCCGGCCGGGCGCGCCTGCAACCTATCTATATCTGGCTGCGAGCGAATCGGGTGATCGACCACCGGGCCGACGCCGTCCACGAGCTGCAGTTCCACGCCCAACCCGAAGGCGACGGGGAGCATGATGTCGGCGAAGAGGACGGCGCCGTCCACGCCGAGGCGGCGCACCGGCTGCAGGGTTACTTCGGCACAGAGCTCGGGGTTCTGGCAGATGGTGAAGAGGTCGTACGACTCGCGGATCTTTCGATACTCGGGCAGCGATCGCCCCGCCTGGCGCATGAACCAGACGGGCCTCCGATCGACGACTTCGCGGCGCGCGGCGCGCACCAGGCGGGGCAGCAGGTGATCGGCCGCCGGACGGCCGACTTCGCTGGCCTCGATCGTCTTCATCCGCCCGAGATGAGGCTGACCTGTCGCTGCAGGTCGTCCGCCCCGACCGCCTCCGGTGCGCTCAGGCCGAGCGCGAGCTGCAAAGCATCGGCGGGCGGCATGAGCACGCAGGTGAAGATCGGCGTCTCGCGTTCCGTGTAGCGGCTGGCCTGCGATTCCCGCAACTCCATCACGAGGTCCAGGAAAGCGGCGGGCTCGTCGCACTCGAACGCCACGACGAATTCCTGGTCGTCGAGGCCGAAGGAGTAGGCGGTGTTGATCTTGACCTGCGGGTAGCGATGTCCGATCGCGAAGTGCTCCACCATCATCGCCTTGCGCCGGTCGTAGGGAAGGCGGTACCAGATGCGCTTCTTCACCATCGGGTAGACGAAGAGGTAGCGCCCGCCGGCCGGCTTCAGCCTGGTCCGCCGCCCTTCCTGGTCGGGGTGCCTGTGGCGCCCGAGATAGGGGGAGGGCTTCATCATCGCCAGGAAGGAGTACGCGACTCGCAGATAGGGTCCCAGCCGGGTGGCCCGCCATTGCGATTCCGCCCGCTGGATGGCGTCGACCGTGTCGGCCGCCTGCCAGATGAGGACATCGCAATCGCCACGGAGGCCGACCGTCGAGTAGGCGAGCAACGTCTCCCCCGTCGGACCCGCCTCGAGCAGCTCGGTGAACTCGCGCATCGCCGCTTCCCGCTCCTCGGCTGGCCAGCTGAGGACGGGCGCCTCGACTTTGAGGAACGTGTACTTGACGACCTGCCGCGCTTCTGCCATCCGCTACAAGGTTATCGCACTAATCTTGATTTATGGCCCGCCTCTCCATCCAGAAGGTCCACGTCGGCCAGAAGGACACCAACTGCTACGTCGTCGCCTGCGCGGAAACGAAAGAGGCGGTCGTGATCGACGCCGGCGATGACGCGCCGAAAATCCTGTCCCAAATCGACGGTCTGAGCGTGAAATGGATCGTCTTCACGCATGCCCATCCAGGTCACACCGGCGCGAAAGACGAGGTCAAGACGGCGACTGAGGCAACCACCGGGATGCACCTCGCCGATGCCACCGCCTACCTCAAGTCGGCTGACCGCTACTTGCTCTCAACCGATGTCCTGCCGTTCGGCCAGTTCGCACTCGAGGTCCTGATCACACCAGGCCATACGCCGGGCGGTCTCTCATTCCGGGTCGGTAACCACGTCTTCACCGGCGACACGCTGCTGGCGGGAAAGATCGGCCGGGTCGATCTACCCGGCTCGAGCCCGCAGCAAATGTTGCTCAGCCTGCACGGCCAGCTCCTGACCCTGCCCGACAATACCGTCGTCTATCCGGGCCATGGCCCCAATTCGACTATCGGCGCCGAACGACTCGGCAATCCCTACCTGCGAATCCGCTAAGGATCAATCAATCCACTCTGAATCCGGTGCGCGGCTGGCTCCACGCCTGCGTCGAGGCAAACGCCCAGAGCTTGCGGCAAGGCTGACGATGATCAGCACGACCAGGAGCACCCCTACGGTCAGCAATATCGGTGGGTTCCCGGATGGTGCTGAGATTCCGGGAACGGCAGAAAATATCCAGGCCGTCGTGGGCGAGCCTACGCCCCATCCTCCCGCAACAAGGACCCGACCGTCAGCCAGCATTGTCGCCGTGTGGAGATAGCGGTCCATCCTCAAGCCGGTTGACCCCCACCGTTCGGTGTTCTTCGGGTCAAAGATCTGTGAGTCGGCGTTGCTGGCATAGGCGCTGCCCACCACCAGCACCATTCCGTTCCGGAGCAGCGTCACACTGTGTTCGAATCGCGGGATCGTCGAGTAGCCGACTGCGACCCAGGTATTTCCTCTTAAGTCAAAGATCTCTGACGTTGTCAGCAGCTCGCTCGATNNAACCGCCAGCGGACTGTGGTTTGGTGGTATAGCCGCCCATGAGGACCACCTTTCCATCTGGCAGTAGGGTGGCGGTATGACCGTACCGCGGCGTCGCCATGGGCCACGTGGTTGGTCGCCACCGGTTTGTAGCAGGATCGAATAAATCAGCTCCGGTCGTGGCGAATCCCGTATCAGTGGACCCGCCCGTGACGAGCACCTTGCCGTCAGGCATGAGAGTCGCCGCTTGACCACTTAACGGTGGCAACCCGGTGCCGGCAAATGTCCAGCTATCACTGTGACGGTCGTAGAGCTCGGCCTGCTCTTGCTCCACCGCCGGAAGAGGCGAGCCCGATGCCAGGTTTGTTCCGCCTACAACCAGCATCCGACCGTCACGGAGGCGAATAGAACTGTGCATCCGGCGCGGGACGTGCATCGCCGCCGCAGAGGTCCAGGAATCGCTTGTTGGATGGTAGATTTCAGCGCTCGCCAGCGACTCAATGGGAAAGGTTCCCAGCCCCGTCTCACCGCCCGTAACGAGGACGCTGCCGTCGCTAAGCAACGTTGCAGCGTGACGCGCCCGCGCGTGAATCATGTCGGCGGCACGAGCCCATCGGTTCACTTTCGGATCGAACAGCTCACTGCTCGCGCGTGGGAGTCCGTAGACATCGGTACCACCGGCGATCAATACCCGGCCGTCCTTCAGAAGGGTCGCGGTATGGGCGACGTGCCCCCCGTGCAGGTTAGGGGCCGGAACCCACGCCCCAAAGTCAGTAGCCTTGGCCTGAGCGGGTAGAGGCCCGGTGGCGGCGAGCCCGGTCAGCACCCCGGCGATGAGGACACGCCGAAGCAACGCCGTCACGACTCTCTACTTACCGCAGGATTGCCCCAACGGTTCCATTCCTTCACGACAGGACCGGTCTTTACGCGGGCTTCTTTTCCGCGTAGATCGCTTCGATGTCGGCTCCGTATTTCTCCGCGATGCGCTTGCGCTTGACCTTCATGCTCGGCGTGAGCTCGTCGCCGACCACGAAGTCGGTGTCGAGGATGCGCCACTTCTTGATCTGCTCGGGGTGCGAGAGCCCGCGGTTGAGCTTTTGGACGGCCTCATCGACCAGTCGCTTCGCGCTCGGATCGTGAGGACCGGCCTTGCCTTCGGCGGTATCGCGTTCGAGAGTGAACAACGCGGCCACAAAGGGGCGACCATCGCCAAGTACCACCGCCTGGGCGATCCCTCTCTGACTTCGGAGCTGGGTCTCCATGGCGCCCGGCGCCACGTACTTGCCGCCCGACGTCTTGAACAGATCTTTCTTGCGGTCGGTGATCTTCAAGTAGCCGTCTTTGTCGAGCTCGCCGATGTCGCCGGTTTTCAGCCAGCCGTCGATAAAC
>VBEQ01000045.1 GCA_005881235.1 Chloroflexota bacterium
CCTGGTTCAGCGGCTGAATATTGCGGGCGCTGGTGCTGATCAGATTGATCTCGAGCGCAACCGCCATGGTCTGGCAATCCGTGCAGGAGCTGTAGGCGAACGCCACGTTCTTCGGCCCAGCGTTCGGCCCGGGGATTTGATTGAGCTTGACGTTTCCGTCCACCCGGAAATGGCCGTCGGCGTGGTTGATCACCTGAACGATGTTGTTGCCGCCGCCGGCGGCCGGAAACCCCGCGAGTTGACCGCTGTCCGTCGACGCAGCAGCCGCCACAGACGGGGTCGGCGTGGACGCGGGACTGTTGGAAAAGGTGCCGGTCTCAGCCGCAACCGCAACGCCACTCAGACCCAGCAGCAGGACGGCGCCAGCGGCGAGGTACGGGGCGCGGGCTCGCTTGAGCAGCGCCGTCAGCATGGCGCCGCGGGTGCCGAGCAATGTCCGGATCTTTTCCATCTCTGGCTCTCCCATCGCGAATGCGGACCGGGCGATTGACCCGGTCCGCCTCTATTCGGCTACGTCCTAGGCCTTGCGCCCTTCCGCGAAGTTCTTGAAGCGCGTCAGGTAGAGGTTGATCCGCTTCTCTACCCAGTCAGGACCCTGGCCGGCCTTTTCCAGGCCATCACGGTTGTAGCGCAGCTGCAGGCGAACCTCGGTTCCGCCCTTGTCGCCGGGCTCGAAGAACGCGGTGCCCGCCTCGGCATTCCGTAGCTCCTCGGGGAGGTTCCCCGTCGCTACGTCCTCGGACTTGCCGCCGACCTTGAGGCCCATGCCGGGGCCGCCTTCCTTGGTCCACTCCGTCCACTTTTGACGGGCCTTTTCTGGCGGGATTCCGACCTGCACCGCGCTTTGGGCCATGCTCATCGTTGTCGCCATTCCTCTACCTCCTGTGAAGTCCCGGGCGAGCTAGAGCTCGGTGACTGACCGCCACTTCGCGAACCCAGGTGGTTGACATGTAGACGATGCTATCACATAGAATGATTACCGACAATGCATAAGATGATACACAAGCTCATCCATTTTCGGCGCGGCAACATCAACGTGATTGCTGACGTGAACGCCACCGTCACGACCGGCGACAGCGGCGTGGCGACGAGCTCCGCCGCCAGCTACAGCCGCATCGTGCAACGGAGCGGACGCGTGCAAACGGAATCGGGCGCTACTGCGCCCAAAGACGGAGGAGGTTAACGATGACGAAGGCGACCGATGAGGGGATTGAGCCCCGGCGCTCAGCCCTCACCAAGGACGAGCTCGAGTCGCAGGTCGGGGAGCAACTGCCTGATCGGGAGCAAATGTCCCTGATCAATGCCAATGTTGCCGCCCCCGTGAACCTCGCGCTCGCCGCCAACATCCTGTCCGACAACTCGATCGCGTACGCCAACGCGCAGCAGGTAGCGCCGATCACGCAGACCAACCCTTAGGAAAAAGGAGGTAGTTTCCAGGATGAGTCAGCTACAGAAGGCTGGACTTTCGACGGAAGAGCTCGAAGCTCAACAGGGTGAACAACTCCCCGATCGGGAGCAGATGTCCCTGATCAACGCCAACGTCGCGGCACCAATTAACGCTGCCATCGCGCTCAACGTGCTGAGTGACGGGTCGGTCGCCTACGCGAACGCGGAGCAGACAGCGCCGATCTCGCAGAGCAACCTGCCGCCACCCGCGTAAAGGAGGATTTCATGGCGATCAAGAAAACGACGCCCGAGAGCCAACTTTCGAAGGAAGAGCTCGAGGCCCAGGACGCTGAACAATTGCCGGACCGGGAGCAGATGTCGCTGATCAATGCCAACCTGGCGGCCCCGATTAACGCCGCGGTCGCGGCCAACGTTCTCTCCGACGGGTCGCTGGCATATGCCAACGCCCAGCAGACGGCGCCGATCAGCCAGGGCAACCTGTCGCCGCCCGCGATTTAAGGAGGAAGAACCCACATGGCGATCAAGAAATCGGACGCCCGGGGCGAGCTTTCAACGGAAGAGCTCGCGGCACAGCATGCCGAACAACTGCCGGACCGGGAGCAGATGTCGCTGGTAAATGCGAACCTCGCGCTTCCGATCAACGCGGCGGTGGCCGCAAACGTCCTATCCGACGGCTCGACGGCTTACGCCAACGCTATCCAGGGCACGCCCATCACGCAGGGCAACCTGTAGCGACCATCGGCAAGAGGGGCGGTCATCATGACCGCCCCTTTTCCGTCTTAAGGAGGAGTCACGCTGGAATCCGCAGCACCGCGCCTCGCTGAGGGCCTCGAGTTGCTCGGGGAGTACAAGGATTCCGGATTCAAAGAACCGCCGTTCCTCGCCCGGCGAGCCGACGGGCAGGTCCTCCAGTTGCCACGCCTCCTGTACCTCGTGGCCGCCAGCAGCGATGGCTCGCGGAGCTATGGACAGATCGCAGAGGCCGTCAGCGAGCAGTTCGGGCGCGGCGTCAGTGCGGACAACGTGCAGACGCTGGTTGACAGCAAGTTGCGGCCGCTGGGAGTCCTCGCTGCTCCCGACGGCTCCAGCCTCAAGCTGGAGCGGCCGAACCCCTTACTTGCCCTGAACTTCAAGACGGCCGTCATCCCACCCGCGCTCGTGAACGCGGTCACCACCGTCTTCCGACCCTGGTTCTGGCCGCTCGTCGTGGTGGCGGCGCTGGCCGGCTTCTTCGCCCTCGACTGGTGGCTGTTCTTTGTGCATGGCATCGCGCAAGGCCTGCGCCACCTGGTCAACGAGCCGGTGTTCTTCCTGATCGTGTTCGTTTTGGTCGTCCTCTCGGCGGCGCTGCATGAATGCGGGCACGCCACGGCGTGCCGCTATGGGGGAGCCCATCCGGGGGTCATGGGCGTGGGCATCTACCTGGTGTGGCCGGCGTTCTACACCGATGTCACCGACGCCTACCGGCTCGGCAAGGGTGGGCGCCTTCGCACCGACCTCGGCGGTGTCTATTTCAATGCCCTGTTCATGCTTGGAGCGCTCGGCATCTATCTCTTGACGCACTTCGAAGTGCTGATCGCGGTCATCCTGCTGCTGCAGTTTGAAATGCTCCATCAGTTTCTGCCGTTCCTTCGCCTCGACGGCTACTACGTGATCGCCGACCTTACGGGTGTCCCCGACATCTTCGCCCGCATGAAACCGGTGCTCCTGAGCCTCCTGCCCTGGCGTAAACCCGATTCTCGAGTTACGGTTCTCAAGGGTTGGGTTCGCATCGTCGTGACGGCATGGGTGGTCCTAACCGTCGCGTTCATCCTCTACGCCTATGGCGTGATGCTGCTTCACATGCCGACCATCGTGGGGACCGCATGGGCATCGTTTGTGGATCTTGTCGGAGGAGCATCTATCGCCGTCCAGCACGGCCAGATTGCGAGTGGTCTTTTTTCGGCGCTCCAGCTCGTTCTGCTCGCGCTTCCCATCCTGGGACTGGTATGGATGCTGGTGCGCCTCGTGCAACGTCTCGTTCTCCTCGCATGGGTCCGAACGCGCGGGCGACCGCTGCACCGTGCGACAAGCTTCCTCGTGATGGCCGCCGGCGCGCTCCTGCTCGCGCTGGCCTGGATTCCGCCACAGGGAAACTATCAGCCAATTTCCCCGAGCGCTCACGGCACGATCAACGAGAGCTTCGACAATGGCGGTGCGGTCTTCAACGGCGTCGTCAGGCTCGTTCCGCCCTTGCGTGACATCGTTCCGGCGGCGAGCCCGTCTGCTGCGCCCTCCAGCAGCGCGCCGCCAGTCTTGCCCTCACCCGCCGCCAACCCCGCGGCGTCCTCCTCTCCGGCTGCAACTCCTGCGGCTTCGCCGACTCCTTCGCCGAGTCCTTAAGTCAGGCGCGGACGAGCTCGCTGCGCCATGGAGGGTTGGCACCCGCCCGAGTACAGGTAATGGAGGCGACCAGGCAGGCGAACTCGAGGGCGGCATGGAGTTCGTCACGTTCGAGATGAAGGTCCCGGTCCAATCGGTCGTGATCGGAGAGCCATGCCAGCAGGGCGGCCCCGAACGCGTCGCCGGCGCCGATCGTGTCGACGACCTGCACGACGGGAGCCGCAACTTTGACTTCGCCGTCTCCGTTCACGCCAACGGCGCCCTCTGCTCCGAGGGTCACGACGACGAGCCGCGGCCCACACGCCAACAGGGCACGGGCGGCTTCACGAAGGGGGAGGGAGGGAAATAACCAGGCCAGGTCGGCATCGCTGGCTTTGACGATGGTGCTTTCCGAGATAAGTGAGTCCAGACGGGGGCGGTACTGCGGATCCGTCGCGAGCACGGGCCTGATGTTTGGATCGAGCATGATCAGGCGCCTCCCGTGCTCACGGCGGACGAGTTCGGCCAGGGATAACGCCATCGGCTCCAGCACGAGGCCAAGCGTTCCCAGGTGAAGGGCCTTGACCTCCACGGGCAGTTCAGCGGGAAGCCTCTGAGGGGTTAGGTTCGGCGCTGAAGTCCCCTGGATAAAGAACTCGTATTCAGCCAGCCCATCCTTTCCGATGTTGGCGACGGCAATCGTCGTCGGCTCGGGGCCAAATGTGGCGAGCGCAAGGCTAGCTCCATCTGCAGCGAGTTGATCGGCGAGCATGCGTCCGAATTCGTCGCTAGAAAAGTGCCCGAGAAATGCAGTTGGAACCTCGAGCCGAGCAAGCGCCCGCGCCGTGTTAAAGGGGCCACCGCCGGGAGTAGGACGTCGGTTACCGCCGCCCGTGGTGACCATATCGATCAGCGCTTCTCCGCAAACGACAATCACCGGCGGATCTCACCAGATCCTCGGGTGATGAGCCGCGTAGGGACCACGAGGTGGACAGAAGCCGATTGATCACCATCAATCCGGCGAAATAGCTGCTCCGCGGCTTTGCGACCCATGGTCGAGGGATCCTGCGCGATGACCGTAATCCCCGGTTCGAGCAGGTCGCCAAGCAGCACATCGTCGAACCCGACGAGCGCGATCCGGCGATGGAGATCGAGCCGATGCAACGCACGGCTGGCTCCGATGGTCAGCAGGTTTTGGCTGGTGAAAAGCGCGCTAGGCGGTTCCGTGAGTTTCAATAACTCGACCGTCGCCGCGTCGGCCCTGTCGATGCCATGAACGTTGAGCCGGACCAACTGCGGATCGAGTCCGATACTCGCCGCGGCCAGCTCCTGTTCGTAGCCCCGGTACCGTTCGGTGGCAGTGGTGATCGTCATCAAATCCCCCAGGTAGCCAATCCGGCGATGACCGTGTGCGATGAGGTGCCCGACACCTTGCCTCGTTCCGGCCTGGTTATCGGTCAGGATGCTATCGGCGTCTAGAAAGCCAGGCGGGCGGTCGACGAACACCATCGAGGTGCCCGCGCGACGCTCGCTCAGGAGATAGCTGTGGTCGTGGCTTGCAGGGACGATGATGAGGCCGTCGACGCGTCGTGAAGTGAATGCCGCGATGAGTTGTTGTTCACGGGCTTCGTCCTCATCGGAACTGCCCGCGAGGACCAGGACGCCCCGGCGAAGCGCGACGTCTTCGATTTCGCGGTGCAGCGCAGAGGAGAAGGGGTTTGCGACATCCTCCAGGAGGACGCCGATCGTGGATGTCTTCCGGTCGGAGCGCCTCAGGCTGCTGGCCCCGTGATCATGCCGGTAATCGAGCCGCTGGATCGCGCCAACAACCCGCGATCGGACCTCGTCCGACACGGCGGGTTCGGCATTGATCACCCGGGAGACGGTCTTCAGGCTGACCCCAGCAAGGGCGGCAACTTCGCGCATGGTCGGGCGGCCGCCAGCCCCCGTTCTGACCCTTGCCAACGTTGACCCCCTTTGCCCTGCGGCCCTTCGATAGCTGCCCTGGCAAGTTCGTCTTGCGCCAGGAACTATCCTATGTTATAAGTTGATAACGTTGTCAATTGAGTCGGCCTAGCGGGCAACCGGAGGCGGTTACTGCCTCCAAGGGGTTAAGGAGGGTTGTCGCATGAGCGACCGGATTCACCGACTGCCGTCGCGTGCGCGGACGAGGTCCAACGTTGTCTTCGGCATTCTGCTTCTGATACTGAGCGTGCTCGCGTCCGCCTGCGGGGCGGGGGGGAGCAACAGCTCCCAGGCGACGATTACGGTGGCGGCCGTGGGGAACCCGCAGATGGAAGACCTGCAGAAGCTGGTCCCCGAATTTGAGAAAGCGCACTCTGACATCCAGGTCAAGATCGTGATCCTGCCGGAAAACCAGCTCCGCCAACAGGTCACCCAGGATGTGGCAACCCATAGCGGCCGGTTCGACCTGAGCATGATCGGCACCTACGAGGTTCCGCTGTGGGCAAAAAATGGCTGGATTCAGAATTTGGCCTCCTACGTTCAGAAGACGTCCTCCTACCACCCCGACGACCTGGTTCCGGGAGTGGCCAAGGCGCTCTCCTACAACGGAAGCCTCTACGCGGTCCCGTTCTACGCCGAATCGTCCTTTCTCATGTATCGCAAGGACTTCCTCCAGGCCGCGGGAGTGACACTGTCGCAAACTCCGACATGGGATGAGGTCGCTGCCGCCGCGCACAAGGTCAACAACCCCAGCAAGGGCATCTCCGGCATCTGCCTTCGCGGCCTTCCCGGTTGGGGCGAGCAGCTCGCTCCGCTAGACACGATCGTCAATACCTTTGGCGGCAAATGGTTCGACCAACAATGGAACGCGCAGCTGACGCAGCCAAAGTTCAGGGAGGCCGTCAACTTTTATGTCAATCTGATCAAGACCGCTGGCGAGCCCGGCGCCGCCAACTCCGGCTTCAGCGAGTGCTTGAATGCGTACAACGGCGGCAAGACGGCCATGTGGTACGACGCCACCGTCGGGGCCAGCAACTTCACTGGCGACGCGGCGGCCAACTCCGGCTATGCGCTGGCACCAACTCGCGACAAGCCCTATTCCGGTTGGCTCTGGGCCTGGTCACTCGGCATGCCCTCCACCAGCACGAAGAAGGACGCCGCCTGGACGTTCGCGTCCTGGGCCACCTCGCAGGATTACATCAAGCTGGTCGGCACGAAGCTCGGCTGGAACCACGTTCCGCCTGGCACTCGCACATCAACCTATCAGTTGCCGGACTATCAGAAGGTCGCTGGTAGTTTCGCGCAGCTGACCCTCGACTCGATCACCCATGCCGATGTCAATCACCCCACCGTGGATCCCGTCCCCTATACCGGCATCCAGTACGTGGACATTCCTGAGTTTCAGAATCTCGGCGACCAGGTCTCGCAGCAATTCGCGGCGGCGATCGCCGGTTCGACCAGCGTCGACAACGCATTGCAACAGGCTCAGCAGCTGGCAGACGCGGTAGGGAAAAAGTACAGAGGATAGAAGGCCGACTCTGGGAAGATCGCGATGGCTCGCGTGACGGTCCAGCCATCACCTCCCACCTCGCTGAGAAGCGGAGGCGGTCGAGTTCGCTCGGCCGCCTCTGCTGATCGCCGGGAGGGCTGGCTGCGCCGGCTTCCGTTGCTGCCGGCTCTGATCTACGTCATCCTGGTCACGCAGCTCCCCTTCGTGCTGACCATCTTCTACAGCGTGCAGAGCTGGAACCTGCTCAGCCTGGCGCCGGCGCGCTTCATCGGGCTGCGGAACTATCTGGACATCCTCAATGATCCAAGTATCAGGATCGCCATCTGGAACACGATCGTCCTGACGATCTGCGCCGTCGCCATTTCGGTAGCGCTTGGCGTTGCGATCGCGGTCCTCCTCAACCGGGAGATCTTCGGCAAAGGCATTCTCCGGACACTGATGATCGGGCCGTTCTTGGTCATGCCCACAGCCGCCGCCCTGATGTGGAAGGACACACTCCTGAATCCCCTCACCGGCTTCGTCAACTACTTACTTACGCCGATCGGTCTCGGGACCTTCGACTTCATCAACCGGTTCCCGATGGCGTCGATCGTCGCCATCGAGGTGTGGCGATGGACCCCGTTCATGATGCTGATCGTGCTCGCGGGCCTTCAATCGCAGAACCAGGAAGTCCTGGAGGCCGCGGAGGTCGACGGCGCCCGCCCGTTGCAAATGTTCCGCTATATCACGCTGCCCTCTATCCGTCCTTTTATCGAGCTAGGAGCGCTGCTAGGGTCGCTGTTCATCGTGCAGAGCTTCGACACCATCTTCATGACCACCCAGGGCGGCCCCGGAGAGGCGACGACCAACCTTCCTTTCAAGCTCTATCTCGAAGCATTCCAGGCCTTTGACATTGGGAGGGCCTCGGCGATTGGGGTACTCGCCGTGATCCTGACGATGATCGTCGCCACCTTCGCACTTCGCACGCTCTTCAGCATCTTTCAGGTTGAAGCGCGGCGATGAGCGTGCAGGCCGGTCGCACCCAAAGGGGTAAGGCCGTGGCGTCGAAAGTCGGGTGGTCGGCCCTTGCGTGGTTGGTGGCAATCGTGTTCTTCTTTCCCGTCCTTTGGATGGCGCTCGAAGGGCTGAAGACCGAGGTTCAGGCCGCGAGTATCCCGCCCACGATCTTGTTCACGCCCACCCTGAGTGCGATCCAAGAAGTGCTTTCTCGAGACTTCCCGCCCTATTTGATCAATTCCGCCTCGGCCACGCTAGGGTCGACCTTGCTCGTTTTGGTCTTGGGCCTGCCCGCCGCCTACGCGCTCTCGATTCGCCCGGTGAAGCGAACCCGCGACGTTCTCTTCTTCTTGATCTCGACGCGCTTCCTGCCTTTCGCCGCCAGTCTCGTCCCCCTCTATATCCTGGCACGGAATCTCCATCTGCTCGACAACATCATGGCCCTCGTCATCATCTACACGACGATAAATCTACCGCTCGGGATTTGGCTGCTGCGTTCGTTCATGCTGGAGCTGCCGCACGAGCTCGTTGAAGCGGCGAGGGTCGATGGGGCGAGCATGCGCCATGAACTGACACGGATCGTGATTCCGCTGATCACTCCCGGCATCGCTGCCACCTCGCTGATCTGCCTGATCTTCTCCTGGAATGAGTTCTTCTATGCGGTCAATTTCACGTCGAGCATCGCGGCGACGTCGCCGATCTTTTTGGTGGGCTTCATCAGTGGCCGTGGCCTGTTTTATGCGAAGCTGGCGGCAGCTGCGACGCTTGCAAGCCTTCCCGTCCTGCTGGCGGGATGGATCGCGCAGAAGCAGCTCATCCGCGGCCTTACCATGGGAGCAGTGAAATGAAGGCTGTCGTTTTCGAGAAACCTGGCCAAGTCGAAGTCACCCGCGTTGCCGACCCTACACCGGGGGCGTCCGATGCGATTCTGAAGGTTGAGGCGTGCGGCATCTGCGGGACGGATCTGCATCTGCTCGAGGGCGACATCTCGTCGGCACGGTACCCGGTCGTCCCGGGCCACGAATTCTGTGGCGAGGTGGTTGCCGTCGGACGTGGCGTGGCGAATGTCAGGGTCGGGGACTTCGTCGCCGTCGATCCCAATCTGCCGGATGGCACCTGCCGCTTCTGCCGGATGGGCCGGACCAACCTGTGTGAAAATTACAGCGCGCTTGGTGTCACCCTCGACGGTGCTGCGGCTGAGCTCGTCCGCGTGCCGTCCCACGTCGCCTTCACCCTTCCCGCGGACCTGCCCCGGCCATGGGGAACCCTGGTCGAACCGCTGTCGTGCGCGGTTCATGGCTTCGATCAGATCGGTGTCCGGTTGGCGGATAGGTACCTGATTTACGGAGCCGGCACGATGGGCTTGATGCTGGCCCAACTGGCTCGGCACGCGGGTTCCGCTGGCGTGGATATGGTGGACAAGAATCCGGCACGATTCGCGCTGGCCAAACGGCTAGCGGCGGACCGAATCGCCGATTCGGCTAACCAGTTTGAGCGTCCGGAGGGCTGGGACGTCGTGATCGACGCGACCGGCGCGGTCCCCGCCATCGAAGATGGTCTCCGCCGGGTCAGGCGAGGTGGAACATTTCTCGTCTTCGGCGTGGCCAGCGGTGAAGCCCGGGTGAAGTTTTCGCCTTTCGACGTCTATCGGGACGAGATCCGGATCATCGGGTCGATGGCCGTGCTCAACAGCTTCGAAAGGGCGCTGGCGCTTGTGGTAAAAGGTGTCATCGACAGCGAGTCGATGATCAGTCATCGATTCGCACTCGATGATTACCGGAAGGCCATCGACACCTTTAAGAGTGGGCTCGGGCTGAAGATTCAGGTCGCACCCTCGGCGCCGGCCGCGGTTGAATCCAGGCTCCGGGCTGAAGCCGCCGCGGGCTAAAAGAGTCACCCCAGAGCCTACGCTCGCCGATGGACATGATGCAGGACGGCGAGCGCTACACCCGGATGCCGTACCGGCGGACCGGTCGCAGCGGCCTATTGCTGCCGGCCATCACGCTTGGCCTCTGGCAGAACTTTGGCGGCGACCGGCCGATCGAGGCGCAGCGGGCGATCATCCGCCGCGCCTTCGACCTCGGCATCACCCACTTCGACCTGGCGAACAACTATGGCCCGCCCTACGGGTCCGCCGAGGAGAACTTCGGTCGCAT
>VBEQ01000046.1 GCA_005881235.1 Chloroflexota bacterium
CGGTACGCGGTTCAACTGGACCGCGGCGGCCGGCTCCTGGTCGTTGAGCAGAATCGCGAGAGTGCGGTAGGAGCAAACGACCTGCGCGGCCGACGGGTCCGGCTCGCCTGGCGGCCGGACCAGGCCTTCGACATCTCGACGCCACACGCGGAACGATCGGAACAGTAGGAACGCATGATGGAGGTGGGAACGATATGGGCGATCGTTTGAGGAGACTTCGGGAAGCGCGAGGCGCGGTGCTGGGACTATCGCTGGTTCTTCTGTTAGCCGCGTGCGGCGGCACGTCGACGTCCAGTGGCGGCCCTGCGCAATCGCAGCCGCCAACCGCGAGCATGAAACCACCGACGTCGATCGGTGCGGGCGAGGGACAGTTGAACCTGATCGCCTGGGAGGGGTATACCGAGAAGGATTGGGTTACGCCCTTCCAACAGCAAACAGGTTGCCAGGTGAACGCCAAGTACGCCGGCTCGTCCGACGAGATGGTGACGCTGATGGCGAATGGTGGCGGCGGGCAGTACGACATGGTGTCGGCCTCGGGTGATGCCGACCTTCGGCTGATCTACGGAGGCGATGTCAAACCGGTCAACGTCGACCTCGTCCCCGACTGGAAGAATTTCGGATCGCAGTTCAAGGCCCCTTCCTTCAACACCATCAACGGCATCCACTACGGCGTTTCCTTGCAGTGGGGCCCGAATGTTCTGCTTTACAGCAAGGCCCAGTTTCCCACGGCTCCCACCAGCTGGAAGGCTCTCTATGACAGCAAGTACAAAGGGCAGGTGACGGTGCCGAACAACCCGATCCAGATCGCCGACGCTGCGCTGTACCTGATGAAGACGCAGTCCAGTCTCGGCATCACCGATCCGTATGAGCTCAACCAATCGCAGTTCGACGCGGCCGTCAATCTGCTCAAGCAGCAGCGTCCGCTGATCAAGAAATACTGGGACCTCGCCTCGCAGGAAATCTCGCTGTTCACGAACCATGACGTGGTGATCGGGGCCGCCTGGCCCTACCAGACGAATACCCTGCAAGGCGCCAACGTGCCGGTCGCCGACACCATCCCATCGGAAGGGGCCACCGGCTGGGCCGACACCTGGATGCTCGGGACGAAGGCTCCTCACCCCAACTGCGCGTACCTCTGGTACAAGTGGATCAGCACGCCGCACGTACAGGCTCAGCAGGCGATCTTCTTCGGCGAGACCCCCGTCAACACCAAGGCCTGCTCCGAGATGGACACGCTGCAGGCCGGATCGTGCGCGCAATACCACGCCGATGCGCCGGCGTCCTACTTCAATACGATCAAGTTCTGGAAGACCCCGCTCGCCGACTGCGGTAACGGCAAGTCCGACTGCATGCCCTACTCGAAGTGGCAAACGGCCTGGACGTCGATCACCGGATAACGGTAGCGGTCTGAGAAACCGATGACGGTCGGCGCGCTCGCCCGCGGACGCAAGGGAGGGCGCGTCGGCCGCATCCAGGCGCTGCTCTGGCGGCGTCCCTGGATGCGAGCCGCGCTCCTCCTCGGACCGGGGTTGGCCTGGTTCGTCGTGATCTACCTGGCGTCGCTCGTGCTGCTCCTGATCACGGCCTTCTGGCAGATCAATCCCTTTACGACCGCCATCGAGCGGGTCTGGAATCTCGACAACTTCCGCACCCTGGTGACCGACGGCACCTACCGGTTGATCATCGTGCGGACCATTGGACTGGCGGCGGCGGTCACCGTCACCGATGCCGTGCTCGCCTTTCCCTTTGCCTACTACATGGCACGGGTCGCGTCGCGGCGCGTCCAGACGGCGCTGTTCGCCGCCGTGCTGCTGCCACTCTGGGCCAGCTACCTCGCCCGGGTCTACGCCTGGATCCTGATCCTCAACCACGACGGTGTTCTCAATTGGAGCCTCCTGCTTGTGCATCTCCCGCCGGCGAACTTGGGCTATACCAACTGGGCCATGTGGATCGTCTTTTCCTACATCTGGCTGCCCTTCATGATCATCCCGACCTACGCGGCTCTCGAGCGGATCCCCCAGTCGTACCTGGAGGCAGCCGCTGACCTCGGGGCTCGGCAGGGCCGGGCCACCTGGGATGTCATCCTGCCGCTAGCCCTTCCCGGGATCGTAGCCGGCAGCATCTTCACCTTTTCGCTAACGCTCGGCGATTACGTGACGCCCCTGCTGGTCGGTGGGGCCGGATCGAGCTTCATCGGCAATGTCGTGTACAGCAATGTCGGCATCGCACACAACATTCCCTTCGCGGCCGCGCTTGCGATTGTCCCGGTCGCCGTGATGGCCCTCTACCTGCTGGGTGCTCGTCGCCTGGGCGCCTTCGAGGCGATGTAGCGATGGAAGCTCGCTGGACACGGGTCGCGCTCAGGGTGTGGGCGGTGGGAATCCTGCTCTTCCTCTTCATCCCGATCGGGCTGGTGATCGTCTATGCCTTCAATGTCTCAACGATTCAGAGCTGGCCGATTCCTGGTGTTACGCTGCGATGGTTCGGCCAGACCTGGCAGGATCCTGAGGTCCGCCGGGCTCTGTTGCTCTCGGTCGAGGCGGGTCTCATGGCGACGGCCGTCGCCCTCGTGCTCGGGTCGATGGCCGCCTTCGCAATCCATCGCTTTCAGTTTTTCGGACGCGAAGTCATCTCTTTCGCCCTCGTGCTGCCCCTCGCCCTGCCGGGGATCATCACGGGGATGTCGCTCAACTCATTCTTTGCCTTCAACCAGGTCACCTTCTCACTGTGGACGATCGTCATCGGACACGCGACCTTTTGCATCGTCATCGTCTACAACAACGTACTCGCCCGGCTGCGGCGAACCTCGTCCTCGTTGATGGAGGCGGCCATGGACCTCGGCGCCAGCGGTTGGCAGACGTTTCGTGACGTGACGTTTCCTTTGATCTCCACCGCCCTGGTGGCCGGCGCCTTGCTCGCCTTCGCCCTCTCGTTCGACGAGGTCATCGTCACCACCTTCACCGCGGGGGCGCAGAATACCTTGCCGCTTTGGATCTTCGGGGCCATCCGGCTCGGCCAACGGCTCCCTGAGGTCAATGTCGTGGTCTTCGTCGTGATTCTGATCACGATCGTTCCGGTAGTGATCGCGTCCCGGCTGACCGGCGGCGGCGCCGCCGGACGGGTCGAGGCGGTGGCCGCCGCAGAAGAGGTCTAGGCGGCTCTTGCGGCCGATCGTCCTCTCCTGTACCTTTTACCGACACAGGTCATCGGCTTTACCGATTGGCGACAAGGAGGGAGAGGGATGGCGCGCACGCCACTGCTGACGGAGGTCCAGCGACTCGCGGCCCATTTCGATCGGCGCGTGAGCCGGCGCGAGTTCATCAAGGTTGGCGGAGCTGCGGTGGGCGTCGCCGCCGTCACCGGCCCGATCGGGGCCTTTGCCAGCGCGACTCCGCGGATCGCCATCGTTGGCGGTGGCATCGCCGGCTTGAACGCAGCGCTGACGTTGCAGGATGCCGGCATTGCCGCAACCGTGTATGAGGCATCCAGTCGAGTCGGCGGCCGAATGCATTCCGACACCACCAGCTGGGAGAACCATCAGACCAGCGAGCATTGCGGCGAACTGATCGACAGCGGGCACAAGACGATCCTCAAGCTGGCCAATCGCTTCAACCTCCCGACCGTAGACTTGCTCGCCGCTGAGCCGAATCAATCCTCGGAAACCTACTACTTCTTTGGCCAGTACTACCCGCGGGCCCAGGCCATCATTGACTTCAAGCCGGTGTACAGCGCGGTGCACAAGGATATGAGCGCGGCCGGCTATCCCACGACCTACAAGACCCACACCGATGCCGGCGTCGCGCTGGACCAGATGAGCGTGTACGACTGGATCGAATCGCGGGTGCCCGGCGGGCACACAAGCCCGATGGGTCAGCTGCTCGACGTCGCGTACAACATCGAATACGGCAATGTCTCGACTGTCCAGAGCTCGCTCAACCTCATCTACCTCCTCGCCTTCCAGCCCGTGCCAGGGAATTTCCGGATTTTCGGCGCCTCCGATGAGCGGTATCACATTCTGGGCGGCAACGAGCTCCTGCCGAAAGCGATTGCCGCGAGCCTCCCGCAGAGCAGCATCAAGCCCAACACCGCGCTCACCGCGATCGCCATGAATCCAGACGGAAGCTACAACCTGTCCTTCAGCAGCCCCACCGGCCCATTCACATCGCCCGTCGATCGTGTGATCCTCGCCCTCCCCTTCTCGGTGCTGCGCACGTTGAATTACCGCAAAGCCAACTTCGACAACCTGAAGATCACCGCCATCACCGAGCTCGGCTATGGCGCCAACGCCAAGCTCCAGCTCCAGTTCGACACGCGCTACTGGAACGACCCAGCGGGGCCATGGGTGCCGTCTGTCGGGATCAGCAACGGCGCCAGCTATGCCGACACCCGCTACCAGAACACCTGGGATGTGACCCGTGGGCAAGCCGGCGAGACCGGGATCCTCGTCGACTACACCGGGGGCGGGGTCCCGCTGGCGTCGTTCAAGGGCCAGCCCACCACGGCGGACGCAGTCAGCTACGGTCAAACCTTCCTCAAGGAGCTCGAGCCGATTTTCCCGCGCATCACCCGGCACTGGAACGGGCGGGCGACGCTCGACACGCCGCTGACGAATCCCTTCCTGCTCGGTTCGTACTCCTATTGGAAAGTCGGCCAGTATGTCAGGTTCAGTGGATACGAGAAGGCGCGCCAGCCGTTCCCCAACGGCAAGTGTCACTTCGCCGGCGAGCACTGCTCGCAGGATTTCCAGGGATACATGGAGGGCGGAGCAACGGAGGGCGCCCGCGCCGCCAACGAAATTCTGTCGGACTACAAGGTCGGAATCTTCCCTTAGGCGCCGTCGTATTCCGGGAAGTAGCGCCGGATCAGTGCGAGATCGAACTCCTTGAGGATCGACTCCTTCGGCTCGCGCTCGAGCAGAAAGGCGAAGCTGTCGCCCACCAGTTGTTCAACCGACCGCCCGCGGCTCCAACGCTCGACGTCCTTGGCCGACGCGCGAACCACGTGGTGGCTTTTCCCGGATGCGTCCGAAACCTCCACCGTGCACCGGTAGCCGCTTCCATCGTTCGCACAGCGCACCTCGACCGGCATCGCCTCTAAACTCGACTCATGACTGTGAAATTTGGCGTCTTCGTCCCGCAAGGCTGGCGCATGGACCTGGCGCGCATCAAGGACCCCATTGAGAAGTATGAAGCGATGACCCGAGTGGCGCAGGTCGCGGACAAAGGCCGGTGGGACTCCGTCTGGGTCTACGACCATTTTCACACCGTGCCGGAACCGAAGCCCGAAGCGACCTTCGAGTGCTGGACGATCACGTCCACACTGGTCCGGGACACGAAGCGGGTGCGCGTCGGCCAGATGGTCGGCTGCAACGGGTATCGCAACCCCGCGCTCTACGCCAAGATCGCCTCGACGGTTGACGTCGCCAGCCACGGACGTCTGAATGCCGGCATCGGCGCCGGCTGGTACGAGCACGAATGGCGCGCCTACGGCTATGGCTTCCCTGAGCTGAAGGAACGGATGGGAATGTTCAAGGAGGCCTGCGAGATCATCCACCGGATGTGGACCGAGGACGACCCAAGCTTCAAGGGGAAGTACTACACAATCGACCGGCCCATCAACGAGCCCAAAGGCGTCCAGAAGCCGCACCCACCGCTCTGGATCGGCGGGTCCGGGGAGCGTGTCACGCTCAAGCTGGTCGCACAGTTCGGTGATGCTTGCAACGTTGGCGGAGATCCGGCCACCATCCGGCACAAGCTGGGCGTGCTCCGGGAGCACTGCGACGCTGCCGGCCGCAACTACAACGACATCATCAAATCCGCCGAGGTGGAGGTGCTCGTCACCGCCAAGGGCGAGGACCCCGAGCGGGTGAGGGCCAAGGCGCGCAGCTACGAGTCCTTCCGTGAGGGGACGGTGGTCGCCGACGCCGGCGCGGTGGTGGCGCACCTGGAAACCTTGATCGAGGCCGGCATCGACTATTTCATCATCTATGTCCCGGGTGTCGCCTACGACCAGGAACCGCTGCACCGCTTTGAATCCGAAGTCATACCGCAGCTCGCCGCGGCGACACCGGTACACTCGATCACAGGATGACCGTGAGCGAGCCGACCGTCTACATCGACTTCCTCTGCCCCTGGGCGTACCGGAGTGCCATGTGGCTGGCCGAGGTGGAGAAAGCCGGTCGGATCCGGCCCCAGTTTCGCTTCTTCTCGCTGAGCCAGAACCACGCGGCGCACGAGGGGCATGCAACGCCGCCGCTCTGGGAGCACGATTCGACGGCCAAAGGGTTACCGGCGTTTCTAGCAGCAACCGCGGCCCGCGCCCAGAGCCCCGAGTTGGGAGACCGCTTTCGTCTTGCGCTGCAGCGTGCCCGCCACGAAGATCACCTACCGGTTGATCAACCCGCGACCCACCGCGTCGCGGCTGAGCGGGCGGGCCTGGACGTCGCGCGCTGGGAGCGAGATCTCAAAGCGACCGATTTCTCGACCCTGGCGCGCGAGCATGAGGAGGCGGTGCGCCGCGGAGTGTTTGGCGTGCCGACGCTGGTTTGGCCCGAAGGCCGCAGTTACTACGTCAAGATCACCGAGCTGATTCCAGCGGAGCGGGCGGTCCCGCTTTACGACGCGATTGAAACCGTCCATCGCTTCGGCGAGGTGATCGAGATCAAGACGCCGGAGTCCGAGGGGACGCTCGCGGCATAGACCCCCACCCCGGCCCTCCCCCGCAAGCGGGGGAGGGAGAATAGCCGGGTGGCCCAGAACTGGCAGGACCCGGCGTTCGCCGAAGCGTGGGACGCCCGCCACCTAACCGGCAACCCGGCTCGCGCCGAGCATTTATCGCTATTACTGGCCATCCTCGATGAAGTGGAGAGCGGCTGGATCCTTGACCTCGGCAGCGGATCGGGCCTCGTCGCCCAGATGGTGCTGGACCAGAAGGCGAAGGCACGCGTCTTCGGCCTCGACTCGTCGACGGCCATGCTCGGCATCGCAAAAGCGCGGCTGGCCCGCTACGGCGAGCGAGTCAGGCTGGCCGAGGGTGACCTGACGGTGCTGGATCGCGTCGACCGGCTGCTCAGCGGCGATCGCCGTGCAATCGCTGCATCATCTCGAAGAAGCGGCGTACCGCGCCGCGGTCCGCTGGACCTTCGACCACCTGGCTCCCGGTGGGTGGTTCTTCATCATCGATCGCCTGGCCGTCCCATCGGAGACCCTCTATTCGGCCTTTCATCAACTACGCGAACGGCAGGGACAGAGCCCGAACCCTCCGGATTGGTCGGGATACCTGGAATGGCTCCAGGTGAACGGCCGGATTTCAGTCAGCCGCGCTCGATGTGCGCGGCGACCGGGGAATGCTGATCGGCCGCCGGCCATTACCCCAGACAGCGACCTAGTGTCGGAGGTCTCATGGAAGACATTGTTGCTTTGAAAGTCGTCTTCACTAGTGGCCCAAGCCATTATTTCTTGACGTGGGGGCGCCTGATTGACCCAGTCGAGACAAAAGGCCTCGAGGAGTTGGTACGCAGCCACCTGCCAAAGTTCGGGCTCACGGGAGAAGTGGGGATGATCAGCGTGTGCGACTCGGTCCGCGAGGCTTCTGGAACCCGCTATTTTTACGAGAATTTTTTTCGGATGTGTCAGAAGCCCATTCCGTTTGGTGACGGCTACACGCAGTGGGCTTCAAAGATGTTGGAACAGTTAAAACAGGGACGCGAAATCTACTATCTCGGCGCTGAGATAGAAACCGGCGCTAGTCGACCTCGAACATGACGTCGTCGATGTAGCAGTACATCCAGTTCTCGCCCGGCTCGAGCGACTTGACGATCGGATGGCCGGTGGCCCGGTAGTGTTTGGTGGCGTGCTTGTTCTTTGACGAGTCACAGCACCCGACGTGGCCGCAGACCTCGCACAACCGCAGGTGCACCCAGGTGTCGCCCATCTTCAGACACTCCTCGCAGCCCTTCGCGTGGGGGCGGGGATTCCGAATCAGCTCGAGATGCGTACAGACTTGCGTAGTGGCCATGGTTGCTATCTCCTTCCCTTGTCAGGCGGTCGTTGCCAACTCGTCGGCAGGCTCGAACTGCCGCTGATACAGTCGCGCGTAGAGTCCTCCTCGCTCGAGCAGGTCGGCGTGGCGCCCCTGCTCCACCACCTCGCCGTGGTCCAACACCAGGATGACATCGGCCGCGAGGATCGTCGAGAGCCGGTGCGCAATCACCAGTGAGGTCCGACCCCTGAAGAGCGGCCGCAGCGCCACCTGGATCAGGTGCTCGGACTCGGAGTCGAGGTTGGAGGTCGCCTCGTCGAGGATCAGCACCCGCGGATCCTTGAGGATAACGCGGGCGATCGCAACCCGCTGCTTCTCGCCGCCGCTGAGCCGGTGGCCCCGCTCCCCGACCACCGTGTCGTAGCCGTCCGGCAGCGACACGATGAAATCGTGGATGTAGGCGGCCTTCGCCGCGGCGATCATCTCCATCTCGGTCGCGTCAGGCCTGGCATAGAGCAGGTTCTCGCGGATCGAGGCATGGAAGAGGAAGGTGTCCTGAAAGACCATGCCGACCTGCCGGCCCAGCGATTCGAGCGTGAGGTCGCGAACGTCGTGACCGTCCAGCCGGACGGAGCCGAGTTGCGGATCGTAGAACCGCGGCAAGAGATTGGTGACCGTGGTCTTGCCGGCGCCGGTCGGGCCGACCAGCGCGGCCAGCTGGCCTGGCTCGATCCTGAAGGACACGTCTGTCAGAGCCGGGCGGTCGCTCGAACCGTAACGAAACGTGACTTGATCGAACTCGACCTGCCCGCGCGCCTGATCGAGATGGACCGCCTCCGGCTTCTGGTCGATCACCACGGGAAGGTCCATGTACTCGAAGATCCGTTGGAAGAGGGCGAGCGAGCCGACGACGTTGACTTGCAGGTTCGCCAGCGAGCCCACCGGACCATAGAGCCGTCCCAGCAGGACGGTCGCAAAGGTGACGACTGTGCCCAAAGACTCCTGGCCGGTCACCACCAGGTAGCCACCGAAGAGCCAGAGCACGGCCGGACCAGCCGTGCCGAGAACACCCATCAGCATGAAGAACCAGCGGCCGATCATCGATTGGCGGATGTTGAGGAGACGGAGCTCGTCGTTGAGCCCGCGGAAGCGCAGGGTTTCCGCGCTTTGCCTGACGAAGGCCTTGACCAGCTGCATGCCCGAGATACCGAGCGTCTCCTGCATATAGGCGGTCATCTCCGAGAGCTTGCCCTGGGTCGCCTTGCGCGCCTGGAAGGTGGCCTTGCCGACCTGGCGCGTCGGCAGGAGGAACGCCGGCAGCACGACGAGGGCGGCGATGGTGAGCTTCCAGTCGAGCGCGAACATCAGGACGACAGTGCTGGCGAGAATGACCACGTTGTTGACGAGGCTGAAGATCGTGTCGGAGACCACGCTCTGCACCCCGTTGACGTCGTTGCTCAGCCGGGACATCACGTCGCCGGTTCGGGTTGCGGTGAAGAAGGCGATCGACTGCTTGAGCACCCGGTCGAACAGTTGGTTGCGCAGGTCGAACATGATGCTCTGGCTGATCCGGTTGCTGACGTAGGACTGGAGGACCCCGATGAGGCCGCCGAGGAGCGATGACCCGACCAGGATCGCGATCAGGAGCGCGACAAAGCCGAAGCCGCCATGCTGCCCGGTCAGGTAGTTGATCAGGTCTCGGGTAACGAGGGCGGGGATCAGGCCCAGGGCCGCCGCCGCTCCGATGCAGGCGAGCACGACGAGCGCCAGCCGCCAGTACGGGAGGAAGTAACTGAAGACGCGCTTGAGGAGCGGCCACTCCAACTTGACCCCCGGCTCCGGCTCGTGAAAGCCGCCGTGCCACCAATACATGCTGGTTAGCCTACCCAGCGGGAGGCAGTTCGAACAGCCCCCACCCTACCCTCGAAGCGGGGGAGGGAAAAGCGAGGGTCCCTTTTAGCTCTGGCGTTCGCCGACCGTGACGGCGACGTCTTTGCGCTCGCCGGCGCGGACCACGGCGAGTTGGTGCGCCGAGCCGACCTCGAGGGTGCCCAGCTTGCTGAAGAGCTCATCCAGGTGCCGCACCGGGTCGCCGTCAAGGGTCACGATGGTGTCGCCCTGTAAGAGGCCGGCCGTCTGGGCGGGACCACCCGCTTCGACCGTGACGACCAGCAGCCCACTCTCCTGTCCCAGCTGCTGTGCCAGCCTCTCGCTCAGCCGGACCGGCTGGGCGCCGAGACCGAGATAGGCGCGACGGATGCGGCCGTGAGCCCTCAGGCTCTCGGCCACCCGGTCGGCGGTCTCCAGCGGAACCGCGCGGCTGATACCGCGGCCGAAGTTCCAGCTATTGATGCCGATCACGCGGCCCTCCGCGTCGACAAGCGGGCCGCCGGAAAACCCCGGCAAGAGCTCGGCGGTCGTCTGGATGAGGCGTTCGACTTGCCCGCCCCGCCAGCTTCGGAAGGAGCCCGACAGCCCGCTGACGATCCCAACGGTTACCTGCAGCTCACCAGCCTGGCCGATGGCGAGCACGAGCTGGCCGACACGGATATCCGTTGACCGTCCTCGCGGTGCCGGTACGCCGCTCAACCCGTCCGCTCGCAGCAGCGCAAGGTCGGTGCCCGCATCACGACCGGCGATCGTCGCCTTCACCGTCGCGGTGGAGCCCGTGACCTGGATGGTGTCCTCGTGCTCCAGGACGTGGTCCGCGGTGAGGATGAGATTGTCCGCCCAGATGATCGCGCGACCACTTGAGCGATGTCGCGTGAAAGATCGGAAAGCGTTGCCATGCCACCACGTTATCTCCTGGATCCGCCGGCGTCACCACCCGGATACCCGGGACGCGAGCCGCCCATTAGGGCAGGTGTAACGGTTTTCGTCGGAGCCGCGTTCTTACACCAGATTCATCCATCTGAGTTCATCTGAAGGAGATCGACATCATGCAATCCCTGAGGGGTACCTTCGCCACGCGTGGAATCCTGATCGTCATCGGCGCCTTGATCGCGATCGCGGCATCGGCGGTAACGGCGGTGGCGGTCCGCGCCGGCGCCGGCGGATCGACGCAGACCTCGGTCGGTGCGGGGGCCGTGGCCGGACCGCGCGACACCATTACGGTGGTCGGCGAAGGCACGCAGAACGCGACGCCCGATAATGCCCTGATCAGCCTCGGCGTGTCAGTCCGGCGCCCCACGGCGGCCGACGCGATGAACAGCGCCAACGCCGAGATGACCGCCCTGCTGAAAGCCATCAAGGGTCAGGGGGTCGTGGATGCCGACATTCAGACGACCGGCATTTCCATCTATCAAGACCAGCAGTACAACGTGATCGGCTACCGCGCCGGGAACACGGTCAACGTGAAGATCCACCACATTGCCAACGTCGGCACCGTGATCGTCGCCGCGCAGAAAGCAGTCGGTGATGACATCCAGCTGAACGGCATCAACCTGCAGCTCAGCGATAACACGACCCAGCTCAAGGGTGCGCGACAGGCGGCCATGGCGGCGGCGGCCGCCCGCGCCAAGGAGTGGGCCAACCTCGCCGGGCGTCACCTCGGCAAAGTGCTCTCGGTTTCGGAAGTCATCGGTAGTGGGTCATCGTCCTCGCCATGCGGGGCGGGCGGCCAGTGCGGCGGCGGCGGCGGCGCACCCGTCCAGGCCGGGCAGGTGAACGTCACCGTTGACGTCGCGGTTGTCTACGAGCTGAACGACTAAGAGTTCAGGCGATGTGTGCCCCGACTTCTTCGTGACAGTCGGGGCACTCTTCTTCCGGTCCGGGAGCGTGGCCGGCGTGCTTTGACTCCATCGGATATTGCGCGGCGCGCCACGCCGCCAGCCCACCGCGGAGGGCCCAGGCCTGCCGCCCTTGCTGTCGGAGGAATTGCGCCACACGGGCGCTGGTGCCTTCGTCGGGTCAGGTGCAGTAGGCGACGATCTCGCGATCGGGCGGCAGGGACTCGAGATACCTCGCGATCTCGGCCGCCGGCCGGGCGGCCTGCAGGCCACGGATGATGGGCTCGGGCGGGATGCGGATGGCTCCCGGAAGCCGATGGCTCACCGCCGGATATACCAGCGAACTCGTCACGTCGAGCGCGATCGCTTCGCCAGCATCGAGCTTCGCCTTGGCGGAAGCCACGTCGATGCGCGGCGCGATCATCATCGGCGCGGCTCGGGTGGCGCTTCGGGTAGCAGCCAGGGTAGCGCCTCGGACATCGGTCGCACCAGGGTGACGTATTGCTCGTGGCTGAGCCGGTCACGGGTCAGGATCCCCAGCGCGGCGCCGAGCAGGGCACGCTCGGCCTTGTGCCCGATATCGCCGTGCTCGACCTTCCACGAAACGAGCGAGGTGCGGCCTTCGGTGAGATCGAGGATCCGTTTCTTGGCGTCATCCCATGTCTGGATGCGATTGGTCTGCTCGAGCATGCGCAGCCCGGCTTTCTCGGCGTCGCGAAAACGCTGCATGGCGGCCGGGTCTTCGTGCCGGTCCCAGCCCCAGGCCGCGCGCTCGATGCCGGCCGGCGACAGGACGCGGGCGTCGGTCAAAAGCCGCTCGAGCCCTTCCTCGTGGGAACCGTAACCGTAGCCTTCGGCGTCCAGTGCCATTTCGCTCCGCCTAGTCTAGGGCGTTACGTTCTGAGAGGCCCCACGTTAGATCGTGGGAGGTATCTGAGGTGCCACGCCGCTGGTTCTGGTTGCTCGCCGGTTTGGTCGTGCTTACAGCAGCCGCGTGCACGCCGTCGCCGCCTACTACGGTGAAGCCGTCGCCCGTTACTTCCGGCAGCCCGGTCACCCCAGTTTCTTCCCCTACGGTCTCACCATCCGAGCTGCCACCAACGCCAGCCGCCATCCCCACCCCCACCGTCTATTCGCGACTGCCGGTGCCGGCCGGCACGCCGCGTTGCCACACGGCTCAACTCGAGGTTGCCTTCATCATCGGCGCCGCAGCCGCTGGAAGCGTCGAAGACACGTTTGAGATGCGGAACAAGAGCTCAACGCCGTGCTGGGTTTACGGGTACGTTGGATTCCAAACGCTTGATCGACAGGGCCGTCGCTTGCCGCAAACCACAAACTGGTCGTCGAAGACCTACTTTGGCGACAGTGAGCCGCCGACCCGAATACTCCTTCCAGCTAGCACGAGCCCTCTAGGCGTTGAGCCGCGCACTGGGCACGCCTTCTTCAACGTGTTCACTAACGACGTGCTGTGCGACTTCAACGAGAATCCCGTTACTAACATCGACCTCTGGCCGCCGGATGAATACACGCCACTGACGATCTCGGCAAAGAGTGCCTATGGGCAGCAGTTCGGTTTCTGTGGCGGATTTCAACTCAACCCGTTACAAATCCAGCCGGTTCCGAGCCTCGGTTGATGCCCCTAGACGAGGATCCAGCCTAACCCAATAGCCCGCGCGACGGCTTCGGCACGCGAGCGCGCATTGAGCTTGCCCAGCACGGCGCCGGCGTGGAACTTCACCGTGTGCTCGCTGATCTGCAGTTGATTCGCAATCTGTCGATTCGTCAGACCCCGCGCCATCCATTGCAGCACCTCGAGTTCCCGCGGCGTGAGGGCTTCGGCGGGCGCTCGGAGCGGCGGCTCGATGCGCTCCTCCCGTGGCAGCAGCGTGGAAAGGTCAGCGCGCGCGATCGACACCAGGCCGCGCGCCGAGGCGCGCAAGGCCGCCGCCAGCGTCTCGCCATCGACCGCGGCGGGCAGCAACGCCGCGGCGCCGAACGTCAGCGCCTGCGAGACGGCACCATGATCGCTGGCCAGCGCGACGATCGGTAGGCCCGGCTGTGCGGTGGCGAGGCGCGCAATCGCGTCGAGATCCTCGGCTTCGCCTTCGCCGGCATCGAGCAGCACGGCATCAGGAAGCAACTGCCCGGCAAGGGACGCGGCTTCGGCGACACCGGTCGCGCCCACGATCTTCATGCCGGGCATCCCCTCCACCAGCACCGCCAGCCCGCCTCGGGCCAGCGGATTCGCCGAGACGATCAGCACCCGAAGCTCCGCCATGATCACAGTTGTACCCAAGATCTCACGGCGTATCGTCCGGCACCCAATCTCGAGTCAAAAATAGCCAGAAAGCCAAGCCGGCATAAGGCCCGTATCGCTTGAAGCGGCGCTCGATCGCCCGGTCGCTAATTGGGCGCTTGCGGCCGAGCAGCCGGGCGTAGGTCGGCCGGGTCCACGAATCGAGGATCAGCCGGTCGTAGCGCGCGAGCATCAGCATGATGTGCGCGGCGGCGTACGGCCCGACGCCGGGTAACGCCTGAAGCTGTGTGGCGACCTCACCGTCCGGCAGATCGTCGCGCGAGGTCGCCGCGAGGGCCTCGAGGTCAACCCGGCCTTTTACCACCGACGTTGCCAGCGCTTTCAGATAGGGGCCGCGGTAGCCGGTGCCCGCCACCTTCTTATAAAAGGATGGCGGCGCGGCCGCCATTGCCGCCGGCGTGGGAAAGGCACGGCCGTACGGGCTGTCCGCTGGCGCGCCCGGCGCTTTCTCGCCCAGGTGCTGGACGAGCGCATTCACCATTCGCGTGGTTCCGCCCCAGGAGGTGTTGGTCGTGCAGATCGTCTTGACCACGTCCTCGAACACGGTCGGGCTCCGCACCATCCGGCCCGCGCCCGTCAGCACCCAGGCGAGATCGGGATCCTCGGCGGCCACCGCGTAGAAGGGCGTCAGGTCGAGGTCGAGGCTGAGGACATGCCGCACCTGGGCCATGATGGCGGCCGCAACCTGAGGCGTCGGCGACGGACCCGTGACGGAGATCAGCCCCTGCCCGGGACGAGTCTGGGAGATCATCAAGGTGCGAGCGCCGATCCCGTCGAGTGGCACCGTAATTTCGAAGGTCCACGCCTTCTGATCGAGCCGCATCGGCGGAAGTTCGGCGATCCCGTGCGAGAGGAAGACCCGCCGGAGGTCGATGACCTCGCCCGCCGGGCCGAGCAGCGGGAATTCCGCGGTCCAGCCCCCACCCTGCTCTCCCCCCGAGGTAATCCAGGGCCGCCAGGTAGCCCTCGAAGCCGAGGCCCGAGATCACGCCCTTCGCGGCCGTCGCGGTCACCATCCGGTGGCGCTCCGGCTCGCGGGCGAAGACATTCGAGATATGGACTTCGACGACCGGCTTGCCCGAGCCTCGCAGGGCATCGGCGAGCGCCAGGCTGTAGTGCGAGAGCGCGCCCGGGTTGATGATGATGGCATCGCTTGCGGCGCCCTCTTTTTCGATCCAATCGATTAGCTGGCCCTCGTGGTTCGACTGGTGGCAGGTGAGCACGAACTCGAGCTCACGGGCGCGCTCGTTGAGCAGCTTTTCCAGGTCGGCGAGGGTCTGGGTGCCGTAGACCTCCGGCTCGCGACGGCCGAGCGTCCCAAGATTTGGGCCGTTGAGAACGAGCACCCTCATATCCCGAGAACCTCCCTGAGGGCCATCCACACGATGGCTTCATCGACTTCGCACCCGTACTCCGCCCGACCGACCTCGCGAAGCAGAACCCAACGCGGCTTGCCCGCGCGAGACTTCTTGTCATGCTGCATCGCACTGAGGAGATCCAGTGGCTTGACCGTGGGCCTTCGAGCGAGTAAGCCTGCCTGCTGCAGAAGCATGTGCTGAACGGTTACGTCCTCCGCCTGGCAGGTAGCGGTCAGTACGCTGATTCGGGCCGCCACCTCCATCCCCCACGCCACCGCCTCACCATGCCGAACCGTGCCATAGCCGGCCGCGCGCTCGAGCGCGTGCCCGACCGTATGGCCGTAATTCAAGATGGCTCGCTCCCCGGTCTCAGCGGGGTCACGCGCAACGACCTCGGCTTTGATTCTGATCGCCCAGCGAATCGCCTCGTCGAGGCTGTCGTTATCGCGCTGCAGGAGCCCTGCGATGTTCGCCGCCAGCCACTCGACGAAACGGCGATCGGCGATCATGCCGGCTTTCACCACTTCGGCGAGCGCCGCCCGATATTCCTCGTTTGGCAGGCTGTCGAGATACTCGATATCGGAGAAGATCGCGGCGGGCTGCCGCACGGCGCCCACCAGGTTCTTTCCCGCCGGCAGATTGATGGCGGTTTTGCCGCCGATGCTGCTGTCGACCATGGCCAGGAGGGTGGTGGGCATCTGGATATAGCGGATTCCCCGCATCCAGGTGGCGGCCGCAAAGCCCGCCACGTCTCCCACCGTCCCGCCGCCGAGCGCAATCACGCAACCTTGCCGATCGATGCCGATTCTGGCGAGTTCGGCATAGATCGCGGCAAGCGCGTCCAGCTCTTTGGCCGGTTCCCCTGATGGGACCGACACCGGTATCGCCGTGATGTCCATCGATTTGAGTGCATCCGCGAGCGGGCGTAGGTGTTGCTTGATGATCACCCGGTCACTCACGATGACGACGGGCTGACTGGGAGCCATTCGTTTCACGGTTTCGCCAACGAGGTTCGGCAAATGTTGACCAATCGTGACTTCATGGGACGCGCCCGGCACGTCGACGGCTATCCGGTGGATGCCACTCCGCGGCAGCCGTGACTCAATGTCGTGCGCGACCTCATCCGGCTTTCGCCCATCAGTAGCGATCACCAGGTCGGCGGCGGCGTAGCGGCTGAGGCGGTTGGGTAGCAAGGTGGCGATCGCCGACGGCACATCGGGCTGGAGCAACGGCCGGCCCTTCGATCCGTTGAGGCGGCGGGCGAGCTCAACCGGCTGCGCCATGAGCGAGACCACGCAGTTACCCTCCCGCATGCGGCGCCAGTTTTCGTCGGCCAGGGGCGCGCCCCCACCGGCGGCCACGATGATGTCCTGCTTGTCCAGCGCTCGACGCAAGCTCTGTGCCTCGCGCTGCCGGAAACCGGCCTCGCCCTCGTCGGCGAAGATTTCAGCAACGGAGCGACCGGCATCGGCGGCGATCTCGTCATCGAGATCGACAAACGAACGATTGGTCCGCTCGGCCAGCACTCGTCCAACGGTCGACTTGCCGCTTCCCATGAAGCCGACGAGCACCACGTTGTTCAACGGCGCGTTTCCTGCACGTAGCTCTCGACGTTTCGGTGGAGCTCCGCTATGGAGTCGCTTCCGAACTTCTCCAGAAGGACGCCGGCGAGGACGAGGGCGACCATGGCCTCGCCCACCACACCGGCAGCGGGCACGACGCAGATATCGCTGCGCTCGTAGTGCGCCCGGGCCGGCTCCTTCGTCTTGAGGTCGACCGTGGCGAGCGGCTTGAGCAGGGTCGAGATCGGCTTCATGTATCCATGCACGACGAGCGGCTCGCCGTTGCTCACGCCGCCGGTCAGTCCGCCGGCGCGGTTCGTCTCGTGGCTCAGACGACCGTTGTCGTAAACGGGCACGTCGTGCACCTGCGAGCCGGGCAGGCCCGCCCCCTCCACCCCATCGCCGATGGCGACGGCCTTGCAGGCCGGGATGCTGACGATCGCCTGGGCAAGGAGGCCGTCGAGCCTCGTGTCCCACTGTCGGTAGCTGCCGAGGCCAGGTGGCACCCCCTGCGCGATCACGGTGAAGATGCCGCCGAGGGTGTCGCCGCGTTCCCGCGCCGCATCGATGGCCGCGACCATCGCCTTGCTCGCTTCCTTATCGGGACAGCGGACCGCTGACGATTCGACGGCTTCCCAGGGGATCGTCGTGGGCACGGCTGCCTCGATGGCGCCGATGGAGCGGGTGTAGCTGCGCACGTGCACGCCGAATTCCGCGAGCAGCAGTTTCGCAACGCCGCCCGCCGCCACGCGCGCCGCAGTCTCGCGCGCGCTGGCCCGCTCCAGCACATCGCGCGCGTCGTCGGCGCCGTACTTGAGCATGCCGGCCAGGTCCGCGTGGCCGGGCCGGACTCGGGTAATCGGCTTGCGCTTCACCTCGGCAGCGTCGATGGCCATCACCTGGCGCCAGTTCTCCCAATCTCGGTTGGCGATCTCGAGCGTGATCGGCGAGCCGAGCGTCAGCCCGCCCCGGACCCCGGCCACGATGTGGGCCTGGTCGCGCTCGATCGCCATCCGCCCGCCGCGGCCGTGACCACCCTGCCGCCGCTGAAGATCACGGGCCAGGTCTTCTTCCCGCACGGTCAGGCCGGCGGGCACGCCGTCGAGAATGACGGTCAGCCGCTCGCCATGGGATTCGCCGGCCGTGAGCAGGCGCAGCGTCATGCTGGCACCGATGCGCCATCCAGCGCGGCTCGCATCACGTCAAGCGGCGCCTTCCTTCCGGTCCAGATCTCAAAGGATGCGGCGCCCTGATGGAGCAGCATCGCGCGTCCCTCGGGCGACCGGCGACTGCGCAGGTCGAAGAGGCGTTGGTCGGCTCGCAGCCAGGCTGGCGGCGGGAGATCGGCTGGCGTGGCGTTGACGACGAGCTGGACGCGGGCAACCGTCTGCTCCATCTGGTCCACCTGAACGGGGCCGCCACGGAGGATTTCGAGGTCCCGGCACAGGCGCCGTGCCTGGTCGAGGTTGCGGGCGATGACCCAGATTTCGGCAGCCGGTTGCAGGGCGGCGGCGACGGCCCGGGCCGCGCCACCCGCCCCGATGATGGCAACGCGGTCGTAGTCCCCACCCATTTCGGCGAGGGCGTGGCGGAATCCTTCGACATCGGTGTTCCAGCCTTTCAGTCGCGTGCCCTCCCGGCTGATGGTGTTGACCGCGCCGATGCGGGCTGCCAGCGGATCCAGGTCATCGAGGAAGGCGAGCACCGATTCCTTGTGCGGGATCGTGACGTTGGCGCCGAGGATGCGTTCATCGACGCGCAGGTCGGCCATCGCCGCGGCGAGCTCGGCAGCGCTGACCTCGCGAAGCAGGTACTGGCAATCGATGCCAAGTGCGTCGAAGGCGGCGTTCTGCATCACGGGCGAGAGGCTCCGGGAAACGGGGTCGCCGAGCAGGAGCACGCTATTCATGGGTGAGATCCTGCAGCTGCGTAAAGAAGTTCGGATAGGAGACGGCGACGCAGTCCGCGTCCGCGATCGTAGTCGCACCGGAGGCAACGAGCGCCGCCACCGCCAGCGCCATGGCGACGCGGTGATCCCCGTGGGACTCGACGGTCGCGCCGCGCAGCGCGGTCGGTCCCTTGACGCTGACGCCGTCCGGTCGCTCTTCGATAACGGCGCCCAGGTGGCGAAGGCCATCCGCCATGGCAGCGATGCGGTCGCTCTCCTTGACACGGAGCTCACCGGCACCGTCGATGATCGTGACGCCCTCGGCCTGGGTCGCCAGCACAAGAAGGACCGGGATCTCGTCGATGGCGGCCGCTACGTCGGCGGCTGCCAGGGCGGTGGCGCGCAGATGTTGACCCGTGACCGTTACCATGCCGCGCGGCTCGATATCGCCGGACGGCCCCTCGACCTTGACGTCGGCGCCCATCGATCGTAGCAGCGCGAGGAACGCTGTCCGGGTCGGGTTGAGACCGACATCACCGACGATGACCGACCAGCCAGGCCGTAGCGCCGCGGCCGCCATCCAGAAGGCGGCTGACGAAAAGTCGCCGGGAATCGCCAGCTCGATTGGACGCAGCGGCTGGTGCGATGGTCGGACCACGATACCGTCCGCCGTCGCGCCGACATCCGTCCCCATCGCGCGTAAGAGCCGCTCGGTGTGGTCGCGCGTCGGCGTGCCCTCGACGACGGTCGTGGGGCCGCGGGCGGAAAGCCCGGCGAGTAGGAGCGCGCTCTTCACCTGGGCGCTCGGTATCGCCAGTGCGTGACGCCGCCCCTGCAGCGATGTTCCCATCACGAATATGGGCGCGCGACTGTCCCGCGATTCAATCCGCGCCCCCATGCTCCGCAGCGGCTCAATCACTCGATCCATCGGGCGGCGACGCAGCGAGCCGTCGCCGTCGAGAGTCGCCGATATCGAACTGCCGGCGAGCACACCCAGCAGCAGTCGCATCGTGGTCCCGGAGTTTTCGCAATCGAGGTCTCCGTGCGGCGTCGCGAACGAGCTCAGGCCCGTCCCACGGATCCTCGCCGTGCGGCCGCTGCGCTGGAGGCTGGCACCGAGGCCGCGGAGGCAGGCGATGGTCGCCAGGACATCCTCCCCCTCGGGAAGGCCATGGATCCAACTTTCGCCCTGCGCCAGCGCGGCCAGGATCAGGGCTCGGTGAGCAATCGACTTGTCGCCAGGCACGGAGAGTTCACCGGCAACCCGCGTTGCCGATGAGATGGTTCGGGCCGATTCAACCTCAGCGCGCGGCATGCACGCCCTCCCCAAATAGCTCCTTGACCCTGGTTCCGCTGGCGATTCGCTGGCGATAGCGGTGCAGGACCGCATCGAAGCGATCGATTGCGTCCACCAGCGCGTCGCGATTCTCCCGCGCGATCGCCTCGTACATCGCGGGGTCGCCACCGGCCAGGCGTACCATGCCGCGATACCCTGGCCCTCCGAGCGTCGAATCGGCGTTCCGCTGAACCGTTTCGGCAAAGGCCGAGCTGATCGCGAAGGCCAGGTGGCTGAGCAACGCCATCTGCTGGTCATGGGCGTCGGCGCGCATGAAGCTCGGCGTGGCGCCAATCGCGCGCACCATCTCGAACCATGTATCGAAGGGCCGGACGTCCTGACCCTGGGTTGGGGTGAAGATCCAGGGCTCCTGATAGAAGATGGCGGCATCGCTCTCGTCCAGCCCGCTTTGCGTCTTGCCGGCCACCGGGTGACCGCCGAGAAAACGCGAGGGATTCGACAAACGCTGCGCCCACCCAACAACCGGCCGCTTGACGCTGGCCACATCCGTGATAAGGGTTCCAGCCCGGACGATCGGTGCGAGGCGTTCCATCACACCGGCGATCTGGTCGATCGGCGTCGCGATGACCACGATGTCGCAGTCCGAAACATCGCTCAAATCCGTTGATGCCCGGTCGACAGCCCCGCGTTGCACCGCCGCGGCCGCGCTTTCCGCCCGCCGTGCCACGCCCGTGACGTCGATCGAGTGGCGCAGGCGGCGCAGGGCCAGGCCGAGCGATCCGCCGATCAGGCCGAGCCCGACGATGCCGATCCGCATCACGCCACTCCGACGGTCCGGCTCAGCGCGGCGGCGACGGCGTCAACCTGTTCGACCAGGTGGGCGAACGCTTGCGGGGTCAACGACTGGGCACCATCGGAGAGTGCGACCTCCGGCTGGGCGTGCACCTCAACCATCAGCCCGTGAGCGCCCGCGGCGATCCCCGCCAGCGCCATCGAGGTGACGAGAGAGCGCCGGCCCGTCCCGTGGCTCGGGTCGACAATCACCGGAAGGTGGCTCAACTCCTTGATGAGCGGCACCGCGTTGAGATCCAGGGTGTTGCGGGTGTAGGTCTCGAAGGTGCGAATGCCGCGCTCGCAGAGGATGACCTCGTAGTTACCCTGGCTCAGGATGTACTCGGCGGAGAGGAGCCATTCCTCGATCGTGGCCGACATCCCCCGCTTAAGCAGGACCGGCTTGCGCAAGCGACCGACTTCGGAGAGCAGCGGGAAGTTCTGCATGTTGCGGGCACCGATTTGCAACACGTCGACGATGTCGGCGAGGGTTCCGATGTCCGCCGTTTCGAGCACCTCGCAGACCAGCGGCAGGCCGGTCTCGCGTTTTGCCTCCCGCAGAATGTTGATGCCGTCACCGCGCAGCCCCTGGAAGCTGTAAGGGGAGGTTCGTGGCTTGAAGACACCGCCACGAAGCGCGTGGGCCCCCGCGGCGCGGACTTTCCGACAGGTTTCCAGGTAGAGCTCCTCGCCGTCAACCGAGCATGGCCCGGCGACGATCCAGGGCCGGTCCCCGCCGATCTCGTGCGCACCGACCCTGATGCGGGTATCGCGCGATCGGAACTCGCGGTTCGACAATTTGAATGGCTTCGTGATGGGTACCACCTCGGCTACGCCCGGGGCGTCGATAAAGAGTTCCCGCAGGGCGAAAGGATTCGTCCCGATTACGCCGATTACCGTGCGCTCGTCGCCGTCGCTCAGATGGGTCCGGCAACCGTGGAGCTCGACCTGGGAGACGACCGCGGCCACTTGCGCCGGGGTCGCGTCGTGCCGCATCACGATGATCATGCCGTCACCCGCAGTTTCTCCGCGCCGCGGAGATAGACGAAACGCATCGCCGACGACGGCCGGTCGGTGTTGACCAGGAGCAGCACGCGGATGCAGCGGGGGAGACTGCGCGGGTTCGAGGCAGGCACGGCCATTTCGTGGCCGCAGAGCAGGGGGACGTCTCCCCACCCGAAGCGCCGGGCCGCGGCCGCGGGAAATTCTGCCGTCAGATCGGGCGTCGTGGTGAACCACACGGCGGCGATGTCGCCCGCCCTGAGCCCGTTTTCGCGGGCGAGCTGCGCCAGTAGCTCCGTCGTGGCATCGACGATCGCCGCCTCGCTATCCTCATCGGTGGTCGTCGCGCCGCGAATCCCTCGAACCGCCATCCTTTTTGCCTCCTGGGCGCGCCTAGTTGCTTATGTTTGTGGAAGGAGGCCGGTGAACGGGAGGTGGCGGGAGGGGCGGCGCTAGCCCATCCCGAGCCGGTCCCGTGCCGGCCCGAGGTAGGCGTAAAAGTAAAAGCCCGCGAACTGAATCCGCCCCGTCATGTGCCGCACATCCTACAAGAAGTCCCCGGGGCTGGCAAGGGCCAATCGTAACCTCCCCCGGTATCCCTCTCGGGCGGCCCCGCGTCCGCTCGAGGAGGCATCCATGCGATCACTTCGAATTCGGATGGGCATCGTCCCGGCGGTCGCCGCCCTCTGGCTGGCGGCCTGTGGCAGCGCGCCCAGCACTGGCGGGACAGCGTCCTCAAGCGGCGCGGCGCTGATCCATACCACCTCGATGAAGGTGGGCGACAAGATGGAAACCGTGTTGAAGAACGCCAAAGACCTCACGCTCTACTACTTCACGCCTGACACCGCGACCAAGGTCGCCTGCACCGGCGGCTGTGCATCGAACTGGCCGCCCCTGCTCGCCACCTCCGGGGCTCCCACCAGCAGCCCGGCATTGCCCGGCAAGCTCACCGTCCTGAACGGCGACAACGGTAACCAGGTTCTCTACAACGGACACCCGCTCTATACCTACACGAAGGATGGGGACGCGGCCGACGCCTATGGCCAGGGCGTCGGTGGGAAGTGGTTCGTCGCCACGCCCGAACTGGCCGCTACGGCTCCTGCGGCGAAGTACTAGGAGCCCCGACCCTACCTTCCCCCGCAAGTGGGGGAGGGAAATGTTCTGTTAGTGCGGGACGCTCGGGATCGCCGGCGCCGGCTGCGGCGGCAGGTCGGGCAGCATCTGTAGGGGGTCGACCGGACTGTTCTCGATTCGAACCTCGAAGTGCGTGTGCGGGCCGGTCGAGTTGCCGGTTGAGCCGACCAGGCCGATCAGCTGGCCGCGGTGGACGACGTCCCCCTCCTTGACCCCGATCGTGAGGAGGTGACCGTAGAGCGTTTTCAAGCCGGCATCGTGCTGGATGATCACGTAGTTCCCGTATCCGACCAGCTGGCCGCCACTATCAGCCATCGGACGGGCCAGCACGACGACGCCGTCGGCCGCCGCAAACACGGGTGTGCCCAGCGGCACGGCCAGGTCGATCCCCGTGTGGAAGTGTGGGAACCCGGCATAGGACGCTTCGAAGACGTACGGCGTGGGGCCGAAGCCCTGGGTGATGGCCGCGTGCGGGATCGGCCAGAGGAGACGCCCGGTCGCAGCCAGCACCGGGTCCTCCGCGATCAGCTGGGCCGTCTGCTGGAAATTCTGCTGAGCAAAGACCGCCTGCTCGATCTGGCTCAAGACACTGTCGGTCTTCATCTTGACGAGCTGTGCCCGGTGCGCCGCCACCTCAGGGGAGTCGGTCTGCATCGCATCGAGGGCCACCAACGCCTCGTCGATGCTGCCCTGGAGTTCCGTCTGGAGTGACTGCTCGTTGGCGATCTCCTGAGCCAGGGTGGTGCGGAAGACGACCAGCCGCGAAAGGGTGTCCTTCTTTGTCTGGCGGCTGCGCTGCAGCGTGGCCTGCGCGTGTTCCAGGGCGACATCGTCGGCCTGCACCGCCCGAATCAGGCTTCGCTCGCGGTCGAGGACGACGTCGCTGTAGCCGATCGTGCGGAGCAAGCCGGCGAACCCGCCCGATCGAACCAGGCTGACAAAGAAGTTGTCCTGGTGTTTGTAGAGGCCACGCAGAATGGCCGCGAGCTTAGTGCGGTCGGCCTGCAGCTGGGTGCTCACCTGCTCGTGGAGCGCAGTCACGGTCGCGATCCGACTATCGAGCTGGGATACCTGCTTCTCGGCGTCGAAAATTTGCTGGCCCAGCGCGATGAGGCTCAACTCCGACTGGTTCAACGACTTTTCCAGCATCAGCGCGTGGGCCTCAGATGCCGTCAGGGCGCCGATCAACTGGCCCTGGGCCTGGCGGTTCTGCAGCGTCGGGCCTGCTGGCGACGGGCTGGCGCTGGGCGATGGCGAGGCGGATGGGCTCGCGCTCACACTGATTGCGGGCGGGGTCACCGACGGACTCGGGCTCGGTAACGCCGCCGGTGAGGCTCCCGGCACGTCGGCCAGAACCCCGGCCGGGGCCACGAGCACGCCGAGGATCCCGGCCAGGCTCAGCAGAAAGACTGCCACTCTCCGACCACGCCCGGCCCGGGCGGCCACCGAGGGACGCGAGTTCACAGCTCTACAAAATTCTTTACAACTGTTAAGGCCAGGGCTCGTGCGGCCCGCCTCATCCAACCCCAAACGCTGCCTCCGTGGGACCCTTCCTGCCCAGATTCGTATTCGACGCCCCGGCTGACGGCCGACCTTAGCGCCTGAGCTAACTTTGCTCTATTTTCACATTTTTGTCACCCCTTCCCCGCTTGTAGCTTTCGTGGAAGCCGTCCGGGACACTTGCCGCGGCCTAAGCTGTGCTACCATCCTGAAAAACCAACTCGAGCTATCACGGGGGAAGTGATCTGGCACAGAGCCGGTTTTTAACGCACACGCTTGTTCTGTTAGCGGCGCCCGTGATCCCGGTACTGACAGCCTTCGACCCACTCCACACTGACACGGCCTACGGCGCAAATCCCACCCCTTCGGTGTCAGTGCGGACCACGCACGTCGACGACGTAGTCCTGAGCCAGGGTGGCTTCATCATGAAGATGAGCGCCTCCAGCGTGGACACACCGGTCCGGCGCGACGTCGCTTACTACACCATCAAGCCCGGCGACACCGTCCAGAGCGTCGCGGGGCGCTACGGGCTGACGCTCGACACCCTGCGCTGGGCCAATAACATCGCCGACGTGACCAGCGTGGTGCAGGGCCAGCGGCTGGTCGTGCCTCCCGTCAACGGCATCCTCGTCAAGGTCCAGCCCAATACTCAGCTGAGCGGGCTGGCGATCCAGTACCACGTCAAGATCCAGGACATCATCGACTTCAACCTGATCCGTGACCCCGACCACCTCAAGCCGGGCAGCATGCTGATGCTTCCCGATGGGGTGGGACCGTCGCTCGCCGATCCAGGGATTGGCAAGAAGACGGTTCGTTCCGTCACCTGGAACCGCTTCGGCCCGCTGGTGACGAATTACACCATCACCTATAGCAACGCCGC
>VBEQ01000047.1 GCA_005881235.1 Chloroflexota bacterium
GCTCGACCGGCATCGGCTCGCCGTCCACGGCCATCGCCGTCGAAGAGCTATCGGCGATTGGCGCGACGACGTTCATCCGCGTCGGTACCACAGGCTCGATTCAACGCGACGTACATTTCAGCGACCTCGTCATCGCCACGGCGGCTGTTCGCGATGAGGGCACGACTCCCAGCTATGTGCCAATGAGCTATCCCGCGGTGGCCGACTTCGAGCTGGTTGGGGCGATGCTGGCCGCCGCCCGCGCCGCGAACCAGCCGGCTCACGCCGGGATCGTGCGCAGTCACGATGCGCTATATCCCGATCTTCACGCGGCCCGCATGCCGCGTCGTGAGGAGCTCGAAGACGCGCTGACCGTCTGGCAAAGAGCTCGCGTCGTCTGTAACGACATGGAGACGTCCACGATCTTCGTCATCTGCGCCCTGCGGAATCTCCGTGGCGGCTCCGTCCTGACCGTGGTCAACGAACCCGGCGAAGAGGCGATCGACCCGGCGCGGGTCGCCGCGCTCGATCTGACGCCGATGTTTCGGGTGGCGCTCGCCGGGGCGCGTCAGCTGGCGCCGCTCAAGGCCTGAATGGACATCGGCAAGACGCTCACCGTCCGTAATCGCCTCGAGTGGCGACGCTGGCTCGCCAAGCATCACGCCGACACCAGGGAAATCTGGCTGGTCTATTACAAGAAGGCCTCCGGCAAGGCGGGCATCAGTTACGAAGAATCGGTCCAGGAAGGGCTCGCCTATGGCTGGATCGAGGGCCAGAACAAATCGATCGACGACGAGCGCTACGCGGCCCGCTTCACGCCACGCCGGCCGAACAGCAACTGGTCGGACTCGAACATCGCGCGCGTCAAGAAGCTCCTGGCCGAGGGCCGCATGGCCGCTCCAGGTCTCGCCACCCTGCCCCCGGGACTTTCCCTCCCCCGCCTCCGGGGCGGGCCCGTCGGCCCACGCGAGCGGCGCTTTAGTGCCAGGCGAGCGTTTGAGACGTCCAGGGAGGGGGTGTCATGACCCTGCACGTCATCGAGCATCCGCTAGTTGCGCATTACCTGACGCGCCTGCGCGACCGGGACACGACCCCCGACGAGTTCCGCGAAGCCTCGGACAAGATCATCACGCTGCTGCTCTACGAGGCGACCCGCGATCTCCGGACGCGCGACATCAGTATCGATACGCCCCTCGAGAAGACACAGGGTCACGCGATCGGCGATCGGGTCGTCGCCGTGCCCATTCTGCGGGCCGGCCTGGGCCTGGTAGGCCCCGTGCTCGAGCTCCTGCCCCACGTGACCGTCGGCTACATCGGCCTCGAGCGGGACGAGCGAACGGCGATCGCCTCTCGCTACTACGTCAAGCTGCCCCCGGATATCGCCGGAAAAGCCGTCATGATCCTCGACCCGATGCTGGCCACCGGCGGGACGGCCACGAAGGCCGTTGAGATCATGAAGGAATACCGTCCGGCGAGCGTTCGCCTAGTGTGCGTCGTGGCCGCTCCCGAGGGGATCCAGGCGCTGCAGGCAGCGCACCCGGACGTCCAGATCTTCACGGCGGCGCGGGACCGGGAGCTGAACGCCCAGAAGTACATCCTGCCCGGCCTCGGCGACTACGGCGATCGCCTCTTCGGTACCTGACCGCCAGCGTAGTAATTCTCGTTCTAACTCTTTTGGTACTCGTCCAGGCCGGTGCCAGCGGGACGCGCCCGCGACCGGAGACGTCCCCGAGCAGCCGGCCATCCTGCGCCACGACGTTTCGTATTGCCTTCGTCGCCGACGTCGCCGGCTTGCGATCCTCGGTCGATGCCGCCGGATGGCGCGGGGTCACTCAAGCCGTCGGAACTGTCGCCTGCGCCCACGCCGACCTGGCATTGCCGGCGCGTCCGTCCGAGTATCTACGGACGCTGCAGGCGTACACGCATGATGATCTGGTCATCGCCGGCAGCTTTCTATTGACAGAGGCCGTCGTCGAGATCGCGCGAGCCAATCCAGCGACGCACTTCGTGCTCGTCGATCCGCTGGTCACGTTGCCAGCGCTGCCGAATCTCCAGGTCCTCACGTTTCGCTCGGACCAGGCGGCCTTCCTGGCCGGCGCGCTGGCGGCGATCGTGACGCGGACCGGTGTCGTCGCCGGCGTCTATGGCCCCGACGGGGCCATGGATCGAAGCAACCGGCAGGGCTTCGAGCGCGGGGCGCGCTACGTCAGACCGGGTGTCCGGGTGCTCGGCGCCTACCAACCGGCCGGGAACGCGCCGTATGCCGACCCGGCCTGGGGCGCCGGCCAGGCACGGGCATTCATCAGCCAGCACGCCGACGTGATCTTTGGCGCCGGCGGAACGACGGGCCAGGGTGCCCTGCTCGGCGCCGCGCAATCCGGCGTTGCCTGCATCAACGAAGACCTCGTCGTAACGAGCAATCCGTCCTGCGTGATCGCCACCAGTGTGAAATTCATCGACCGTGGCGTCCGGATGGCCGTCGCCGACGCCATCGCCGGACAATGGCAAGGCGGCGTGCAGTCACTGGGCATGGCGCAGGGTGCGGTCGCCCTGAGCCTGGGCACCGATCGAGGGCTGGCGTCCGACGTTCGGGAACGCCTCGCGATAATCGCGGGCCTGCTGGCCGCGGGATCGATCTCGCTGAGCCCGTAAACGCTCAGCCGCGGTACAGCTTGAGGAACGCCTCGGCTACCAGCGCGTTGATCCACGCCGGAACCGGTACGACCACGTCCTCGGGGCTCGTGCGGCCGCGTGCGACGGCCTCCAGGCACCTCGCCTGGAGCGCGAAGCCGAGGTCCATCGACTCGATCGAATTCCCCAGCGGCCTCGGCCCACCCAGGTTGACCATGTGCCCTCCAGTCAGCAGATGGATCTGTCGCCCGTCTGTGAGTTCGACCGTCGTGATGCCCTCGGGACCGTCGCGGCGTCCGCTGACGCGTCCATCGGCCATGATCCGGTCGACAGCGATCTCTGCCGGAAAGTGACCGGCGTTGATCAAGACGACCCGATCACGAAGAACATCGAGATCGGCCTCGGTGATGACGCCGGCGGCACCGGTGGCTGTGATGACGACGTCGGCATGCCGCAGCCCCTCGGCACGGTCAGGCACCTGGAAACCGTCGAAGCTGGCCTCCAACCTGAGCACGGGATCCGGCTCGACCACGGCGACCGAGGCGAAGGCGTTGCGAAAGCTGGCCGCGATGCCCCTGCCGACTGAGCCATAGCCGAAGACCAGGACGTTTCGGCCGTTCGTCGCCCGGTTGGTAATTCTCAGGAACGATTCGAGGACACTCTGGCCGACCGCGTGCCGGTTTTCCGCGAACTGTTTGATCGGACTGTCGTTGATCACCAAGATGGGCCGCCCCAGCTGCGCCCGGAGTTTGGACAGTCGCACGCGGCCGGATGTCGTCTCCTCAGTGCCACCCAGCAATTGTTCGTACCTGTCGTCGAGATATCGCGCAAAGAGATCGCCACCGTTGTCCAGGAGCAGGTGCGGCCGACGGCTGAGTACCTCGCGAAGATATTCATCATGTTCGCGCTCGTCCGTGGTCCTGTCCCCCACGACGTCGATGTCCTGGGCCCGGAGATATTCGACGGCTTCGGGTTGGGTGCTGTTCAGATTTCCGGTTGAGACGACCCGGGCGCCGCCGGCCTTTAGCGTCAGCAGCAGCGCCACGGTTTTGGGCTCGAGATGGATCCCGGTGCCGATCGTCAGGTCGCGAAATGGCTGCGTCGCCGCGAACTCCTCGGCGATCGCCAGCAGCAACCGGCAGTTGGCGCGGACCCAGTCAATCCGGGACGTCATGGGGCAGACATTAGCGATTCTTAGGCCGCTGGCAAAGCGGCGATGATCGTGAAAGAATAACCGTCGGAAAAACCTCGGCGGGCACTGCCCGCGTGGAGATAAAGGAGGGGAAGCGCGTGCGGAAGATTCTTATCCCGCTGGCAGTGCTCGCGGCCATGGTCCTGGCGAGCTGCGGAACGAGCCAGGCGGCGTCCAGCTGTTCGAAGACCTTCAAGGTGGGGTTCGTCACCGACATCGGGAAGCTCGGCGACAAGGGCTTCAACGACGCGGGCTGGAAGGGCGTCCAGGACGCGACCGCCGACTCGAGCCTATGCGTGCAAAGTAAGTTCCTCGAGTCCAAGCAACCGACTGACTACACGCCCAATATTCAGCAGTTCGTCGACCAGAAATACGACATGGTGGTAGCCGCCGGGTTCTTGCTTGGCGACGACACGCTGAAAGCGGCGAAGGCCAACCCGAGCGTGAAGTTCACCATCGTCGACTCGGCGGACTTCGGCGATCCCAAAGCACCTGACAACTTCACCGGGCTGCTCTTCAAGCAGGATCAGGCCGGATACCTGGCTGGTGCCCTCGCCGCCCTGATCTCGAAGACGAACCACATCGGCGGTGTCTACGGCCTCGATGTACCGGCGGTCGTGCAGTTCCGCAAGGGCTATGAGAACGGCGCGAAATACGTCAATCCCAGCATCAAGGTCGACGGCGTCTTCCATCCCGCCGCCTCCAACGCATTCGCCGACCCCGACTGGGGCAAGGCACGCGCGCAAGATGAGCTGAGTGGCGGCGCCGACGTGATCTTTGCCGCCGGCGGCCTGACCGGCAACGGCGCTCTGCTCGCCGCCAAAGAGGCAAACAAGGCCTGCATCGGCGTTGACGTTGACCAGTTCTTGACGTACCCGGATGTCGATCCGTGCCTGGTCACCAGCGCTGAGAAGCACATCTCAGTCGCGGTTAAGGCTATCATCGCGGCTGCCGCCAAAAACCAGTGGCCATCCGGTGGCGTCCTGACGTTCGAACTCAAGAACAACGGCGTCGGACTGGCTCCTTACCATCAATGGGACTCGAAAGTCTCGGCCGACATCAAGGCCAAGATTGCTGACATCCAGACAAAACTCACCAATGGGAGCCTGAGCACAGGGGCGGAGGGGCTTACCAAATACTCGTAAGCGCGTCGCGAGCGCTGGAGCTTCGAGGGATCGTCAAATCCTTCGGAGACCTCCGGGCGAATGACAACGTGGACCTGGTCACCGAGTGGGGCCAGGTTCACGCGCTTCTGGGGGAAAACGGCGCCGGCAAGACGACGCTCATGAACGTGGTCTACGGGCTGGTTCGCGCCGACCGTGGGGAGATTGTCTTTGACGGCGAGCCGGCCTTAATCCATGGCCCCACGGACGCGATCCGGCTCGGCATCGGCATGGTGCACCAGCATTTCATGCTGATCCCACCATTGACGGTTGCCGAGAACGTGATTCTCGGCCACGAGACGGTCGGTCCGGTCGGCACCGTGGATCTCCAGCAGGCGCGGCGGCAGGTCAAGGCGCTGGCGACCCGATACAGCCTCGACGTTGATCCAGCGGCTCGTGTCGCGAATCTGTCCGTCGGCATGCAGCAGCGCGTCGAGATCTTGAAGACGCTCTATCGCGGTGCGCGGCTGCTGATCATGGATGAGCCTACCGCTGTTCTGACACCCCAGGAGGCCCAGGGTCTGTTCGAGATCCTGCGCAGCCTTGCCAAAGAAGGCAAGGCGATTATTTTCATTACGCATAAACTCGGCGAAGTCATCGATATTGCCGATCGGATCACCGTGATGCGCCATGGCAAAGTCGTCGCGACAACGACACCGCGCGAATCAAGTCCCCCGGACCTGGCTCGGCTGATGGTCGGCCGGCCGGTCATGCTGCAGGTCGACAGGAAACCGGCGCAACCTGGCAAACCGGTGATGCAGCTGCAGCGTCTGGTCATCGACGACGATCGTCGGTCCACTGCCGTCGACGGCGTCGAGCTCGAGATCCGGTCGGGCGAGATCGTCGGCGTCGCCGGAGTTGAAGGCAACGGCCAGAATGAGCTGGTCGAAGCGCTGGTTGGACTGCGGCAACCACGGTCAGGCAAGGTCTTGCTCAACGGCCGCGATGTGACACGGACATCAGCGCGGAGGTTCATCTCGTTGGGGGTCGGCCACATCCCGGCCGATCGGCACCGTATGGGGGTCGTGCTGGAGCATTCGATTGCCGACAACCTGGTGCTCTCCACGTACGACCGCCGGCCCTTCGCATCAGGACTCGTCCGCCAGCTCGGCGCCGTCTGGTCGTATGCCAAAAAACTCATCAAGTCCTTCGATATTCGGGCCGGTTCTCCGGGGCAACCGGTGGGATCGCTCAGTGGTGGAAATCAACAGAAAGTCGTCGCCGCCCGCGAGCTCGGGCGTAACCCGAAAGTCCTGATTGCCAGCCAGCCGACGCGTGGCCTCGACGTCGGCTCGATCGAATTTATTCATAAACAGATCGTCACGCAGCGCGATGCCGGTCTCGGCGTGCTGCTCGTGTCGTCTGAGCTGGACGAGGTCCTGTCGCTCGCTGACCGTGTAGCCGTCATGTACCGAGGCCGCATCGTCGGCATACTCGAAGGCAAAGACGCCGATCGTGACCGTATCGGCCTGATGATGGCCGGGGCGGCCTGAGCCTTGAATCAGCGTTCGCGCGCGATCGCTGCCGCCGTATTACTTCCTGTCATCTCGGTCGTCGCCGGCTTCGTCGTCGCCGGCCTCGCCGTCGCTCTCAGCGGCTCTGACCCGTTTCAGTCCTTTTATGCCCTCTTCCAGGGGGCCTTTATCAATCCACGCGCGCTGTCCGAGACCCTGGTCGCGACGACACCATATATTTTTCTGGGGCTCGGCGTCGCCCTGGGCTTTCGCGCCGGCCTCTTCAACATCGGCGCCGAGGGCCAGTTCTATATTGGCGCGCTTTTCGGCGTCTTCATCGGGTACAGCCTGCATGGATTACCCGCCATCGTGCACATTCTGCTGGCCCTGCTCGCGGGAATTGTGGGCGGCTTTCTCTGGGCCGCCGTGCCGGGCATTCTCAAGGCACGTTTCGGTGCCCACGAGGTCATCACCACGATCATGCTGAACTACGTCGCTTTTGCCCTTGTCAATTTCCTGATCAACAACGGCCCCATGGTTGATAAATCCTCCTCGGCGCCGCGGACGCCCTACATCGATCCGGCCGCCCAGTTGCCAATCCTGGCCTCGGGCACGCGCCTCCACGCGGGACTCTTGCTCGGGTTGCTGGCCATCCCGGTCGTCTGGTTCTTACTGGACCGAACGACGATCGGCTTCAGAATTCGCACCGTCGGCTTCAGCCCGACAGCGGCTCGCGCCGCCGGGATCTCGGTGGCGTGGACCATTCTCGCGACCATGGGCATCTCGGGTGGCCTTGCCGGCCTCGCCGGGGCTGACGAGGTCCTCGGCGTTTCGCACTACATGCCGCCGAGTTTTTCGACCGGCTATGGCTTCGATGCGATCGCTGTCGCACTGCTGGCCCGAAGCAATCCCTGGGCGATGCTTCCAGCGGCTTTGTTGTTCGGCGCGCTGAGCAGTGGCTCGCGCTTCATGCAATTCCAGACGCAGGTGTCGGCCGATGTGATCTCGGTCGTCGAAGCGACCGTCATCATGTTCATCGCGGCACCCGTGCTCTTTCAATGGATCTTCCGGCTGCGCCGTGCACCGGCGCCGCCCGTCAAGATCGCCAGCGAAACCGAAGGAGCCGCGCTATAGACGTCATCATCGGGCTGCTGGCGGCGACGCTGAACGAGGCGACGCCATTGACCTTGGCCGCGTTGGGCGGCGTCATCAGCGAACGCTCAGGCGTCGTGAATATTGCGCTCGAGGGCATGATGCTGATGAGCGCCTTCACCGGTTACGTCGTGGCGTTCCAGACCCACAATCTCTGGCTGGGCGTGCTGGCCGGGGTGATCACCGGCCTGGTGATCGCCACCCTGCACGCCGCCCTCTCGATCAGCCTGCTGGTTGATCAGATCGTGAGCGGCTTCGTGATCAATATTCTCGCCCTGGGCATCACGGGCGTCTTCTTCAAGGGCTTCCTCCAGGAATCTTCCGTGGCTGGTCCCGGCGTCCTGCCCACCTGGCACATTCCGTTGCTCTCGAAAATTCCCGTCCTGGGCCCCATTCTGTTCGTCCATCAGCCCATCACGTACGCGATGCTGCTCGCCATCGTGCTGGTGCAGTTTCTCGTGTTCTATACCGTCTGGGGCCTGAGAACTCGGGCTGTTGGAGAACATCCATTGGCTGCCGACACGGTCGGCATCAATGTCTATCGGGTACGTTATCTGGCCGTCATGCTGAGCGGCGGACTGGCCGGGCTCGGCGGCGCCTATTTTTCGTTGCAGCAGATCGGCCAGTTTCTGCCCAACATGACCGGTGGCCGCGGCTTCATCGCGCTCGCGGCCATGATCTTCGGCAAGTGGAAGCCATTGGGCGCCTTTTATGCCTGTCTCCTGTTTGCCGGGGCCGAGGCGCTGAGCGGCCGGATCCAGATCTCCGGCGTGCACATACCATTTCAGTTCCTCGGCATGTTGCCGTATTTACTGACCATCATTGTCGTCGCCGGTGCCATGGGGCGCGCGGTCGCGCCCGCGGCCGACGGCAAGCCCTACCGAAAGGCATAGGCCCTGTCGCCGGTCGAATCGCTGGCCAGAATCCTTGTGCTGGGCAGTCTGAACATGGACCTCGTCGTGACAGTGCCACGCCTGCCCCGGCCCGGGGAGACCGTTCTCGGCGAGCGGCTGGGCCGCTACCCTGGCGGCAAGGGCGCGAACCAGGCCGTCGCCGCGGCTCGCCTCGGAGGCCAGGTCGCCATGGTCGGCCGGGTGGGCGCCGATGACTTCGGCCCACAACTGGTAGCGAATCTCACGGCCAACGGCGTGGACGCATCCGGCGTCGAGCCGGATAGTTCTGCGGCCACCGGCGCGGCATTGATCTTTGTTAGCCCTGACGGCCAAAATATGATCGCCGTCGCGCCCGGAGCCAACGGCAGGCTGGACACGTTCGATATTGAGCGCGCGGTGGCCAAGCTTCAGTCGGGCGACGTGCTCCTCATGCAGCTCGAGATCCCAATGACCGTCGTCGGTCAGGCGATCCAGGCCGCCCGCCTCGTCGGAGCACGAGTGATCCTCAATGCCGCGCCCGCCCAGCGACTCGATCCAGGACTCCTGGACCAGGTCGACGCACTGGTCGTCAATCAACGCGAAGCCGAGGTACTGGTCGGCCATGATCGTCTCGCCGGTGCGCTGGATAACGAAGCGGCGAACGAGGCCGCGGCGGCGCTCCGGGCAATGGGGCCCCGGATCGCCGTCGTGACGCTGGGCTCCAACGGCAGCGTCTACTGCGACGAGGCGGCCGTCCATCGCGTCGAGCCATTTCACGTCATGTCCGTCGATGCGACCGGGGCGGGCGACGCGTTCGTGGGCGCGCTTGCCGTCGGCCTCGCCAGGGGGCTGCCGACGGAAGGCGCCATGAAGTTCGCCAATGCCGCCGGCGCCGCCGCGACGACGTCGCTGGGGGCCCAGGCCGCGCTGCCCCACGTGAAAGATCTACGACGTCTTGGCCTGGACCTGTCATTCTCTGAGCCATAACCATGAAAAAAATAATTCTGGATTGCGACCCCGGCCATGATGACGCCATGGCGATCCTGCTCGCTCACGGCAGCCCGGAGATCGAGCTCGTCGCCATTACGACCGTCGCCGGCAACCAGACCCTTGACAAGACAAGCCTCAACGCACGCCGGGTCTGTACTGTCGCCGGCATCCGGGACGTTCTGGTCGCGGCTGGCTGCGACCGGCCCCTGATCCGAGAGCTAAAAACGGCTGCATATATTCACGGGGAGTCGGGGCTCGACGGCCCGTCGTTTGGCGAGCCGACCGTGGCTCTCGACCCGCGGCACGCCGTCGACCTGATCATCGAGCTCTTGATGCAGTCCAATGGCGACATCACGCTGGTGCCGACCGGGCCGCTGACAAACATCGCCATGGCCGTACGAAAAGAGCCGCGGATTATCCAGAAAGCGCGCGAAATAGTTCTTATGGGCGGTGCCTACACCCGAGGCAATACGACACCAGCCGCCGAATTTAATATTTACGTCGACCCGGAGGCGGCCGCCATCGTTTTCACGGCCGGCTGGCCGCTGACGATGGTCGGCCTGGATCTGACCCACCAGGCACTGGCCACCCCGGCCGTCCTCCAACGGATCGCCGCACTGGGCACGCCGGTTTCCCGGCTAGCCGTGCAGCTCATGGAATTCTTTCGCGAAACGTACCGGCGCAATTCTGGCTTCGATTCGCCGCCGGTCCATGATCCGTGCGCCGTGGCCCGCGTGATAGACCCCAAAGTCATGCACTGCGTCGATGCGTTTGTCGCGATCGAGACGCACGGAGAATTTACTTCGGGCATGACCGTCACGGACTTTTCTGGCCGTCTGGGCCCGACGAACGCCCAGGTGGCGACCAAGTTGGACGTGGCTCGCTTTTGGGATCTCATGGTCGACGCCATCGAGCGAATCGGCGCGCCCGCCGTCCGGGCGTCCTGAATCGTGTCGCGTCGCGCGTGTGCGCTCCTGCTGGCCCTGGTGCTCGCCGCCTGCGGTCCGAGCGCCGCCCCCGACACGGCCCGGACGCACGTCTGCATTGCCAGCAACAGCGAGGGACTCGCGCCGCACACGTTCAACCAGCTGGCCGCGGATGGGGCCCGCGGCGCCGGGGCCGGCCTCCAGGTGGTGGCCTCGAAGACGCCAAGCGATTATCTCGGCAGCCTTCAGCGCTGCGTCGCCAGCAAGCCAGATCTCGTCATTGCCATCTCGACCGACATGGCGACGGCGGTGTGGCGCGCGGCGCAGCTGCATGGAGATCAACGATTTGCGCTGGTCGACGCGGCGCCGATCGACGACAACGGGCAGGAAGCGGCGCTGCCCAACGTGACGGATCTCTTGTTCAAGCAGCAGGAACCTGGCTACCTGGTCGGCGCCATGGCAGGCCTGATGGAAAAGCAGAAAATCGGCAGCGCGACCCACAACGTCCTGGGAGTCCTCGGCTCCAACCACGGACCGAGTGTCGATCCATACATTGCCGGCTTCGTGGCCGGCGCCCGCGACGCCGACCCGAGCGTGATCTTTAAGATCGCGTACTCCGATTCGCAGGACACGGCGTTTTGCAAGCAGCTGGGCATCACGCAGATCTCCGCCGGTGCTGACATGCTGTTCGAAGTCACGGGCCGCTGTGCCTCCGGCTACATCGATGCGGCCTACGACGCGGCGGGATATGCCATCGGCTCCGACAACGACCAGGCCTACGTCAGCCCGGCGGTGATCACGAGCGCGTTGAAGCGCGTCGACCGCGCCGTTGCCTTGACGATCCAGAAGATGCAAAGTGGTCAGTTCAGGTCGGGCAAGCAGGTGTTCTCACTACAGGACGATGCCACCGGATTCAGCACGCCAAGCAGCGTCGTGCCACAGGACGTAATAAATCAAGTCTTGGATCTAAAGACCAAGATCCGCAATGGCACCATCACGCCACCCGAGACGATCCCCCCCGGCGTCTAGTATTGACTTCCCCGGTTAACCGGACGTCGGCGCCGCGGGACGCAACTTCGCTGCCGCATCGACGAACTGGTGGCGGAGCCGGGCCCGTGTCACCTCATCGCCGAAGCCCCCTTCGAGAGCCTGCAGGTTCATCGCCGATATCTGTTCGCGCGTGCAGCCGAGGACCCGGGTGACCGTCTGATATTCCTGCGTCAACGTGACGTCAGAGACCGTCCGTGAGTCCGTGCTGATCGTTACTTTGATGCCCTGTTCGTAAAAGCGCCTGAGGGGATGATCCTGGAGCCGCCGAACGGCTTTCGTCTGAGCATTGCTCGTCGGCGCCATATCCAGCTGCACGCCGCTCTCTTTGATCATCGCGATGACGTCCCCATCTTCCTGGGCTCGAACACCGTGCCCCAGGCGCACCGCGCCCATGGAGATGGCCTGACGGACGCTTTCTGGCCCAGCGGCCTCGCCGGCATGGATCGTGATATTCAACCCGAGGGACCTGGCAACGCGAAAGGCATCTTCGTGCAGGATCGGCGGATGGCCCGCCTCGTCGCCGGCGAGGTCGAAGCCGACCACGCCGTCACCCACAAACCGGCCGGCCACCTGCGCCAGCGACACATTCTGCGCCGGCGGCATATCCCGCAGCGCGGTGACGATGATGCCGCCCTCCAGTCCGAACGATTTGCGGGCGGCCTTCCAGCCGCTCAACACGGCGCGAATCACGTCCGTCAGCGAGAGACCCTGCTGCACGTGCAGCCAGGGCCCGTACCGTATTTCGGCGTAACGCACGTTGTCTTTCTTCAGGTCTTCGCAGAGCTCGTACGTCGCGCGCTCGAGCGCGGGGACGGTCTGCAGCACCGCGATCGGCAGCTCGAAATACGTGATGTACTCGACGAGCGACGCGGTGCTGTCCGTAGCCTGGAGATAGTCCGTCAGTCGCTCGAGATCTTGCGTCGGCACCGGGACGCCCCCCTGTGCGGCCAGCTCTAGCACGGTTTTCGGACGAACCGAGCCATCGAGGTGGAGATGCAACTCGGCCTT
>VBEQ01000048.1 GCA_005881235.1 Chloroflexota bacterium
GGTGAGGCCCGTGTAGGTCCATTCGCCAATAACAACGACGGTGTCGCCTTCCGTCACCAGCCGTTCGACCTCGAACCGCACGTCCGGCGTGCGCGCCACCGCCTGGCGGCTCAGGAGAACGAAAGCCTCCCGGCCGAGGATCGGCTCGGGTACGCCGGGTGTTCGGTGGACGACGTCAGGGTGCAGCCGGCGGGCAAAGCCATCCCAGTCGCGCGCGCGCAGTGCGTCGAGGGCCGCCGTCACGACGTCGGCCGCCGGACTACGAGAGGTGGAAGACATGGCGCGCAAACAGAAGGGCGCCAACCAGAGCCGCCGCGCCTGCGGCGACTAACACGGCAGCGGCGGCGACGTCTTTCGCGCGACCGATCATCGGGTGGTGCTCGGGCCATGCGTAATCGATCAAGACCTCGAGCGTCGTATTGATCAGTTCGGCCGCGATCACCACCGCAAAGCACAGCACCAGTCCGACGAACTCGATGGCGGTGAAGCGGAAGAACAGTGCCGCCACCAGGACGACGAACGCGATCAGCAGATGTACGCGCAAGTTCGCCTGCGACGAGAGCGCCCAGGCAAAGCCGCGCCCCGCATGGCGAAAGCTGTACAGCGTTCGACGCACGTCGACGCGGCGCGCTCGGCCGGGGCTGCCGATCCGTTCGGCTTCGAACTCGGCGTCGGAGCGCGGCGTCACGGCGCCGCCGCCAGGATCCGGTTGGTCAGCGCGGTCATGGTCGCCTCCTCCGCCGGCTGGGCGTGGTCGTAGCCCAGCAGGTGCAGGAAGCCATGCACCGCGAGCAGCCGCACTTCGTCATTGACGGGGTGGCCGGCATCGCGCGCCTGCCGCCGCGCGCGCGGCAGGGAGATCACGATGTCACCCAGCCAGTCTTCGGTGCCGGGTGGCGACTGGAAACGCTGATCGGTCGCTTGCTCTCGCGCGGCGAAGGCAAGCACGTCCGTCGGCTCGTCGAGCCCGCGGTAGCGATTGTTGTACTCGCGCAGGCGCTCATCGCCCGTGAGGGTCACGACCGCGACGGTCTTAGCAGGCAAGTCCATGGTGCGCGCCGCCGTCTCGAGCACCACTTTCAGGCCATCCAGATCCACTCCCGAAGCGATGGACGCCGGACCCAAACGGCTCATCTGGATGAGCACGGCAGTATCGTACCCGTGCCGGGCCGGTTACGCCGTCGGTTTCTGGGACTTCGTGTCGCCGCGCCCGGCGAGATAGCGAAGCCCGATCAAGCCGGCCGCCAGCAGCACCCACACCAGCAGGATCCAGTCCTGCGGGACCGACGACCGCCGGCCGAGATCCGCCGCCAGGGCGTCGGCAAGGATGAACGCGCCGATCAAGAGCAGGCCGATGCCTTCCATCCGCGTGCGCGCCTTGCCGGGCTCGCCACCGCGGCGGAGGAACTTCGGCACCCTGCCGAAGCCGATCATCGATACCGCCGGGACGATCACGGCGGCCGCCGCGACGTAGGCGAGCACGATCACCGAGCCGGAAAGCAGCACTATGGTAAATATCGCAGTGGGGGCTTGAAGATTGCACCTCTACCTCGCCGCTGACACTACGAGCTCGAGCTACCGAGCGGGCTATCTCGTCGGCCGGCTCTTTTACCTGGCGGTCGTCCCGGTCTTCATCATCGCCCTGATCTACTGGCTCAACGGCCGCTCTCGGCCAGAGCCGATGCACTTCTCCCACGCGATCTCGCGCTGGTGGGTGTGGGTCGTCGGGCTGCTGACCGGCTTCCTCTTGCTGATCGTGCTCGGCGTGGCGCTCGCCTCCACGTCAGCGTAATCAGGACGGGCTTGGACGGGGCCTCGGCGCGGGTCGAGGCAAAGGGATCGTCTTGTCCTCGGCATCCAGCGTCCCGTCGTGTCCCCCACCCGTGGTATCGACGGCGGCTCCTCCCTGGGCGATCTCAGCGACCGCCGCAGGATACTCGATGCGAGCGTGGTAGATGCTGACGACCATGTTGGCCATTGCCTCCTCCACCAGGTGCAGGTCGCGGAAGGAGAGATCGCACTCGTCGAGCTGACCGTCGCGGACGAAGCCCTGGAGCATGCGGTGGACGTGGTCCCGGATTCCCTCGGTGCTCCGATCCTTGAGGGTTCGGGCTGAGGCCTCCACCGTGTCGGCGATCATGACGATGGCCGCCTCCTTCGAGCGGGGTCGGGGGCCGGGATAGCGGAAGTCGTCCTCGCGCACGTCGAGGCCTTGCTCGAGCGCCTGCCGGTAGAAGTAGCGTTTGACGGTCGTGCCCTGGTGCTGTTGGACGATTTCCCGGATCGTGTTCGGAAAGTGATACTGCTTGAGCAGCTCGACGCCTTCGGTGACGTGGGCATTCAAGATATCCGAGCTGGTCGTTGGCGAGAGGTTCTCGTGGATGTTGCCGATGTCCGCCTGATTCTCGACGAAGAAGTGCGGCCGGCGGATCTTGCCGATGTCGTGGAAGTAGCAGCCGACTCTCGCCAGCACCGGGTTGGCGCCGACCGCCTCGGCCGCGGCCTCGGCCAGGTTGGCGGCGACGATCGAGTGGTTATACGTCCCCGGCGCGCTCACCATCAGGCGCTTCAGGAGGGGGTTGTTCGGCGTCATCAGTTCCAGGAGTTTCATGGGGGTAACGACGTGGGTGATCTCGCCCAGCCAGGTGAGGAGCCCGGCCGCGATCAGGGCGGAGAGCAGCCCGTTGATCAGGGCGAGCACACCTATGGTCAAGATTTCGTCGAGCGACTGGTGTCGCTCGATCAGGGAGAGCGAGACGAGCGTGACGAACTGGGCACCGGCGACGAGGATGCCGGCGGTGACCCACTGGCCGAGCCGCTCGAGACGGTGGACATAGATCGAGCCAATCGCCCCCCCGAGGAAGCCAACGAGGGTAAGCGGCAGCACGTTGTCGGCGACGATGCCGGTCAGCAAACCCACGGCAAGGGCGACGATGATGCCCAGGCCGGTGTCCATCAATGCTGCGACCAGGAGCGGGACCGCCGCCATGGGGACCAGGTACTGCGTGTTGGGGTTGATGGGAACGACCAGCTTGGCCACCAGCAGCAGGACGAGCATCAACCCACCGAGGGTGGCGAGTTGTCGCGGATCGCGTAGGATCGCGGGCCGGAACTGGCCAAGGTAGCCGAGGGCGACGATGAAGAGGATGAGGACCAGCATGAGGACGGCGAGGATGCGCGCCCAGTCGGCCTTGGGCGCCAGCAGGCCGACCGCCTGGGCTTCCTCGAGCTGGAAGGGGGTCACCAGGTCGCCGTAGCGGATGATCGTCTGTCCCTGGGCGACGGTCACAAAGACGGCGGGAACCGCGTCGCTCGCCTGCTGTCGCTTGAGCGTCGTCTCCGCCTGCAGGTAATTGACCTTCAGGTTGGCCCGGACCAGGGTCGCCACCACCGAAGCGCCTGTCGCGTCCAGCTTGAGGGCCCCCGCGCGCGTCTGCGCCGTGTCCGAAGCGCTCTTCAGGGTGTCGGCCTTGATGCCGTTGCTCTCCAGCTGCTGGAGGATGTCGCCCGCGCTCTTGAAGACCGTCGCCACGGTGCCCTCGTCGGCCTGGAGAAGATACTGGCGCTGGGCATCACTGAGTTGCGGTTCCAGCAGGCTCAGCTGGGCTGAACGATCAGGCCCCGTGCTCGAGGAGCGGCGAAGGTCGGCCACCTTGGTTGCCAGCGAGTCGATCGCCTGGCGTTGCTGGATGCTGACCGAGCCGTCGAACTGGTCCGGCACCTGCGTGGCGGCGGCGGCCCGCGCCTCGTCGCGCCGAGTCTGGCTCTCGTACCGCACGGAGCGCGGTGAGACGACATCCTGGCTGGAGACTTCTCCCGCCCGCAGGTTGAGCCGGTTGGGCAGGAAGTTCTGGGCGACGACCAACGCCGTCGCCAGCGCCAGGATCAGGGTGATGGCGGTAGGCCGAAGGTAGGGCGGCCAGCGCCTGCCGGCGCCGATGTGCCCCAACCGAAGGTCGCGAGCGAACAGCCGCCCGCGCCGCCGGAGTTGTTCGATCGCCGATGAGCTGCGCTGCCTCATCTTTTCAGCAGGGATCTGCTCCCTCAGGGCGCGCCGATTACGTCGTGCGAGCCCGCCGCTTCCGCGCCGCCGCGATCTTCTTCTTGCGCTTTACGCTGGGCTTTTCGTAGTGCTCACGCCGGCGCACCTCGGAGAGAACACCGTTCTGCTTGATCTTCTTATTGAAGCGACGTAGGGCGCTCTCGAAGGTCTCGTTCTCCCGGACCTTGATCTCCGACAACTGGATTGCACCCCCTCTGCCCGAAGTCCATTGTTGGGCAGAAGTATAGCCGCGCTCCAGTTTAGGCGTCAACATAAACTCCGAGTTCAAAAGTCGCGGCAAACTCACAACCGGGTCGCGCCTGGGCCCTTCCCGGGCACAACCCGGTAACAGGCATCAACTGGCGTCGATGGCCCCCTTTTATGGTGCGTTCATCCTGCTAGAGGACCGCGATCCTCGAGGAGGCTGCAGCGTAATGTTCACGATCCTGACCACGTGGATCAGCGAACGCATCATCACCGTCACCGCGGTGAGCGTCCTGACCGTCGCGGCTGTACCCACGACCCTGATCATCGTTTCGCACGACGACCACAACACCGTCGCCGTTGTCCAACCGGCCGACGAGCACTCGAAGGTGGTGCTGGTGAGCGCCGTCAAGAAGGCGGGCGATGCCGTCATCGCCAAGCTCAACACCGCCGAATCCGGCTGCACCACACAGGTGACCCAGGCGGTCGCGACCTCGAAAGTCGCCGCCAGCGTCCAGCCGCAGCTGGTCAAGGCGAAATCGCAGATCCACGGTAGCGTCTCGCCAATTGTCACCGCCATCAAGGCGGACGAGGATCACTTCGCCCACCTGACTTTCGTGACACCGCAGGACGAAGAGAACGAGCTCGAGCATCTCAAGCTGATCGAGATCATCGCTCTCGGTGACGGTCAGTCGGCCGGTACCATCACGGTGACCTGCCAGACGGTGATGATTACGATCACGGAGACCATCCAGATCACGATCATCCAGACCACGCCGGCGCCTTGCAAGACAAAGGAAGAGCGCGACGACGACTAACGGCTGACTATGCTGAAGGGCGGGAGCGCGGCTCCCGCCCTTTTCTTTTGGAAGAGCCATCCGCCAAGGACCTGTACCCGGGCACCTTCAGCCGGCACGCCGCCGCCTACAAGGCGCGCCTCGACGAGGTGCTGGCTCGCAGCGAGTCCCGCGGTCGGGCCGCGGTCATCGAGTGGGTTGATCCCAATCCCGGCAAGCGCATCCTCGACCTCGCCTGCGGGCCGGGGACGCTGAGCTACCGCCTCGCGAGCGACGTGTCGCCCGATGGCGAAGTCGTGGGGATCGACCTGGCGCCGGGCATGATCGAACTGGCTCGTCGAGATGCCCCACCCGACTTTCCGGTGCGTTTCGAGCTGATGGACATGGAGGACCTTCGCTTCCCGGATGCCGAGTTCGATGCCGCCGTCTGCGGCCATGGGTTGCAGTTCGTCCCTGACCTGCTGCGGGCATTGACGGAAGCGAGGCGGGTCATCAAGCCGGGCGCGCGGATGGCGGCGAGCGTGCCCGTCGATCCCTCCCGGCCCAGTGAGGCGCAAGCCCTCCTCGAGCGCGCGGTGGGCGGTCACCTGCCACCGGCGCCCAGGGCGCGCGATCAGTACGTGACCCGCCGGACGGTCGAAGATGAGGACGCCTTCGCGGCGATCGCGAGGCAGGCCGGCTTCCGCGAAGCCCGCGTGGTGCGCTTCGAGGAGTCGACCACCTGGCGAAGCCCGCAACACTACATCGACATGGCTTCTGGGTGGTGGTCGATGGCCATCCGCCTCGATGCCGTGTCGACGGACGAACGAGCCGCACTCCTGGTGCGCGGCGTCCGCGCGATCGAGGCGGAACTCGGCACCGGGCCACTCGAGATCGCGGGCGCGACGAACGTGCTGCTCGCGACCGTGTGATCGAGCTACCAGAGGCCGCCGCCGCCGATCAGGACATAGAGTATCGGCCCAATCCCCCAAACGATGCAGACAATCGCCCACAGCAATTTCTGGCCGCCGTTGAGGTCACTTCGACCCAGGATGTTAATGAGCGCGAGCAGGTAGGCAAGCGGGTGCAGCAAGGCGGAAATCACGATCTCGAGCAGGAGCTTCATGGCGGCATGGTAGCGACCGCGAGCACCCGAAGGCTCTCGGGCGCGACCGGCTCGCCGCTCCAGTCGCCGTAGAGATCGACCCGCCCGAATCCGGCGGCTCGCAGCAGCTCGTCGACGTCGCGTCGGGCATAGAGGCGGAGGGCATGGAGACTCACGTCCTCCTCGTTCGGCCTGGTCACTGTTCGTTCGACGACCATCCGCCGCGCGGGGCGATCGAGCGAGCGGCGCTCAACAACCGACGCCTGGCCAACCGTAAACCATTCCTGCTCCTGGAACCGGGTCATGACGCGCTCGCCGTTGATCACCTCGAGGACAAAGCGACCTCCCGGCACCAGCATGCTGGCCGCAGCCCGGACCACCTTGCGGTCGTCCGCCTCATCGGCGAAGTAGCCGAGGCTCGTGAACAGGTTGAGCACGACGTCGAACGTCTCACCCGCAATCGGCCAGCGCATGTCCGCCGAGAGCCATCGAACTCGGACGCCACTCGCCCGCCCCCGTTCCGCCGCCACCGCGAGGAGGTAGGGCGAAAGGTCGGCCCCGGTGACGTCGTAGCCGCGGCGGGCGAGCTCGATCGCATGCCGGCCCTGGCCGCACGGCAGATCGAGAATGCGCTGCGGCGGCCGAAGCGCCAGCAGGGCTTCGAGCCGATCGATCTCGACCGGCGTGCGTTCGGCCAGATACTCGTCGTAGAGGGCCAGGTAGCCGGGCCCGAACCAGCTCCGCCACCACTCTGAATCCGGCTGCTCCATACCTTATATATAAGGGCCAGCAACGAGCATGGCCGAACCGCATCCGCATCCCGATCATCTCTGGCGCAACCCGGAGCCGAGGCGTTCGTACGAGGTCGTCATCGTCGGCGCCGGCGGCCATGGTCTGGCCACGGCGTATTACCTGGCGAAGAACCACGGCATCACCGATGTCGCCGTGCTCGAGCGAGGCTGGTTGGCAGGCGGCAACATGGCCCGCAACACGACCGTCATTCGCTCGAACTACCTCTGGGATGAGAGCGCCGCGATCTACGAACACTCGCTCAAGCTCTGGGAACATCTAGCCGAGGAGCTCGAGTACGACATCCTCTTCAGCCAGCGCGGTGTCCTCAGCCTGGTGCACAGCCAGGGCGACCGGCGGGAAGGGATGCGGCGCGTCAACGCGAACCGGCTGAGCGGGATCGACGCTGAATGGCTCACGCCCGCCGAGGTCAAAGCCTTTTGCCCGATCGTCAACATCTCACCGGACGTGCGCTACCCCGTGATCGGCGGCACCCTGCAGCGACGGGGTGGCATCGCCAAGCACGATTACGTCGCCTGGGCGTTCGCGCGGAAGGCGGACGAGATGGGCGTCGACCTCATCCAGAACTGTGAGGTCTCCGGCTTCGATCTCGATGGCGGTCGCGTTCGCGGTGTGCACACGAACCGGGGATTGATCGCCGCGAACAAGGTCGCCCTCTGCGCGGCGGGTCATTCAACCGTGCTGGCCGACATGGTCGGCCTCGACCTGCCGATCCAGAGTCATCCCCTCCAGGCCCTCGTATCGGAGTTGCTAGAGCCCGTCCTCAACTGCGTTGTCATGTCGAACGCGGTCCACGTCTACGTCAGCCAGGCGCACAAAGGCGAGCTGGTCATGGGAGCCGGCATGGATCCATACAACTCGTACGCGCAGCGCGGTTCCCCTCATGTGATCGAGGACCAGCTGGCAGCTGCCTGTGAGCTGTTCCCGATTTTCAGCCGCGCCCATGTGCTGCGGACTTGGGCCGGCATCGTCGACGTCGCCCCGGACGCCTCGCCCATCCTTGGCCTGACGCCGATCGAGAATCTCTTCATCAACTGTGGCTGGGGCACGGGTGGGTTCAAAGCGACACCCGGAGCCGGGTGGGTCTACGCGCACACCATCGCGCACGGCGAACCGCATCCGCTGAGCGAGCCCTACGCGCTGGAGCGGTTCACCACCGGCGCTCTGATCGACGAGCACGGCGCCGCAGGAGTGACGCACTGATGCTGATTCCCTGCCCTTGGTGCGGCGACCGCGAGGACATCGAGTTCAAATACGGCGGCTCGGCGGATGTGGCCTATCCGAGAGACGCGGACGCCGTCGACGACGCGACCTGGGCACGGTTTGTCTTCTTCCGGCCAAATCCCAAAGGCCAGATGACCGAGCGCTGGGTGCATACCGCCGGCTGTCGGCGCTGGTTCACTCTGGTTCGCGACACCGTGACACACCAAATCACAACGGCATGAGCCGCCTCGCCTCGGGCGGCCGCATCGATCGAACGCGTCCGATCCAATTCAGTTTCAATGGCACGCCGTACCGCGGCTACGAAGGCGACAACCTGGCATCGGCGCTGCTGGCGAATGACGTCCGCGTCGTGGCAAACAGCGTCACCTACGGACGTCCGCGTGGTGTCTTTTCCGCCGGCGTCGAGGAACCGAACGCGCTCGTGCAGGTAGGCAACGACACCATGCTTCGCGCGACGCAGGTCGGCCTCGTCGACGGGCTCGAGGCGATCGGCCTGAACGGCCGCGGCCGCCTCAGCTTGGAGCCGGATGGCCATCGGTACGACAAGGTCTACGCACACTGCGAAGTGCTGGTGATCGGCGGGGGCCGTGCCGGAATCACCGCAGCACTCGAAGCGGGTCAAACCGGCGACCGGGTGATCCTGGTCGATGAGCAGGCCGAGTTCGGCGGCCGGCTGTTGGGCGCCGGCTGGAACGACTGGCTCGAGACCAGTCTCGGCGCGCTCCGTTCGCCACCCGATGTGCGCCTGCTCACCCGCGCGACCGCCTTCGGCCATTACGACCAGAACCTGGTGTTGATCGCGCAGCGACTGCCGAACGGCGGCCGCCTGTGGCAGGCGCGGGCGAAGCGCGTCGTGCTCGCGACCGGGGCCCATGAGCGGCCACTGATTTTCGCCAACAACGACCGCCCAGGCATCATGCTCGCCGGCGCGGCACGCGCCTATGTCAATCGATATGGCGTCGCGCCGGGCAAGCGCGCCGTCATCTTCACGAACAATGACAGCACCGACGCCCTGGCCGGGGACCTGAAGCGAGCCGGCATCAGCGTCGAGGCGATCGTCGACGTCCGCGCGGGAGAAGCCGTCCTCGACACATTTCCCTCCCCCGCTGGCGGGGGAGGGCAGGGTGGGGGCCTCGGCGGCGTCACCATCGCCCCGCTCACCGGAGGCGGTTCACGCCGCGAGGTCGAGTGCGATCTCCTTTGCGTTTCTGGTGGCTTCAACCCGACCCTGCACCTCTTCAGCCAGGCGCAAGGCCGCCTTCGGTACGACCAGGCCCTTGCGTGTTTCGTCCCTGACGCGGCGCCGCCGAACGTCGAGGTCGTGGGCGCAGCAGCCGGTGACCTGGGCGGGCGCGGCCAGGGCACGATCATGCCGTACTGGGTCGTCCCCAGCGATGGGCAGGATTGGTCGACGCATTTCGTCGACCTGGAGCGCGACGTCACGGTGGCCGACGTGCGCCGCGCCCTTAGTACCGGCATGCGCTCCGTCGAACACGTCAAGCGGTTCACAACGATCGGCACCGGCAGCGACCAGGGCAAGACGGCCGGCATCAACGAAACGGCCATCATCGCGACCCAACTGGGCCAGCCGGTTGGCGCCGTCGGAGTGACGACGTTTCGCCCACCGTATGTGCCGGTTTCGTTTGGCCTGATGGCCGGCCGAAATCGCGGCGATCTGTTCGAGCCGATTCGCCTGACCGCCATGCATCCCTGGCACGTTGCGCACGGAGCCGTCTTCGAGAACGTCGGCCAGTGGAAGCGGCCCTGGTACTTCCCCCGACACGACGAGGATATTGAGACCGCGGTGCTGCGCGAGTGCCGGGCGGCGCGAGAAGGCGTCGCGGTGATGGACGCGTCGACCCTGGGAAAGATCGACATCCAGGGACCGGATGCCGTCGAGTTCCTCAATCGGATGTACACGAACGCGTTCGACACGCTGAAGATCGGCTCCTGCCGCTACGGCCTGATGTGCAAGGTGGATGGCATGGTCTTCGACGACGGCGTGGTGATGCATCTCGGCCCCGACCATTGGTTGGCCACCACGACGACCGGCGGCGCCGCCGCCGTGCTCGAGTGGATGGAGGAATGGCTGCAGACCGAGTGGACCGACCTTCGCGTGCGCCTCACCTCCGTCACCGACCACTGGGCCGACGTGGCCGTGGTGGGTCCGCGTTCGCGCGACGTCGTCCGCGGCCTGTTCCCCAAGCTTCCGCTGGACCCCGAGAGCTTCCCTTTCATGGCCATTCGCGAGAGCGAGACGGCGGGCATTCCCGTGCGCCTTCACCGGATTACGTTCTCCGGCGAGCTTGCCTACGAGCTCTGGACGCAAAGTTGGTATGGCCTGGCGCTGTGGGAAGCCGTGATGGCGGCTGGCGAGCCGTTTGCGATCACGCCCTACGGCACCGAAGCGATGCACGTGCTGCGAGCCGAGAAGGGCTACATCATCTGTGGCCAGGAGACCGATGGGACGGTCACTCCGCAGGACCTGGGAATGAGCTGGATCCTCTCGAAGAAGAAGGCCTTCATCGGTCGACGCTCCCATCGCCGAAGGGATACGGCGCGGCCGGACCGGAAACAGCTGGTTGGGCTGCTTCCGGTCGAGCGGGACCAGCTTCTACCGGAAGGTGCCCAGCTCGTCGTAGAGCCCGACGGAACCATTCCGACGAAGATGATCGGCCACGTGACGTCGAGCTACCGCAGCGCGACGCTCGACCGGACATTTGCTCTGGCCATGCTGCAGAGTGGGCGCGAGCGACTTGGCGCCATGGTCTACGCGCCGCTCAACGGGCACGTCGTCTCGGCGACGGTGACCGAGCCGATCTTCTACGACAAGGAGAACGTCCGTCGTGATAGCTGAGGCGGTTCGCCGTAGCCCGCTTGCTGATTACACGGACCGGTTCGCGGCCCTATCGACGGCGACAGACGGCGCGCTCTCCATCCGCGAGCTTCCGTTTGTCTCCCAGGTAGATCTCCGCGCTGACCCCAAAGACTCCGACCTCATGCAAAGGCTCGCCACAGCGATTGGCTTCGCGTTGCCGATCGTTCCGAACACGGTGACTTCCCGAGAGGACCGCCGAGCCCTGTGGTTGGCGCCCGATGAGTGGCTTGTCGTTGGTCCGGACGGTCAGCAGGGTGCCATCGAGCGGGAACTGCGGAATGGTCTTAACAGCGCCTTCGGCTCGATCGTCGACGTCTCGGCGAATCGCACGGTGATCGAGATTCGCGGCGGGAAGGCGCGCGACCTATTGGCGCACTGTGTCCCAATCGACCTCGATGCCCGCGTGTTCAGCGCTGGTCGCTGCGCCCAAACACTGCTGGTGAAGGCACATGTCATCATCGAGTGCCGCGACGAGTCGGGTTTGATCCTCTACGTCCGCGCCTCGCTTGCCACCTACGCTGCGGACTGGCTCCTCGACGCCCTCACGGAGTAGCCTGTCCCCGTGCCTGACACTGCCGTCAATCTGCTAGCCAAGCACTACGCGGTTGCTCACGGCCGCGTCGTCGAGTCGGCCGAACGGACCGAGGACAGCCAATTCGCGAAATCCATGGGCACCCGGGTGCACAGTGTCGCCTGGCAGGTCTGGCACATCGCGCGCTGGGATGACCGCTTCGCTGAGATCATGATCGACAAGACGCCGGACCTGGGTGGCCGGTTCGGATCACCCGGACAGATTTGGGCGAGGGAATCGCTGGCGAAACAATGGGGCTTACCGGTCGGGCAAATGGGCCGACGCGACACCGGGACGGGAATGGACGATGAGCCCGCGGATGCTCTTCGTCTTCCGGGTAAAGCCGTGGTTCTCGACTACGTCCAACGGGTCTTCGCGCATCTGCAGGCCGTCCTGAAAGCCATGCCTGACGCCAGCTTGTTCGCGGTCATGGCGGACGATCCCGACGGCGACAGCTACGCCGACAACATC
>VBEQ01000049.1 GCA_005881235.1 Chloroflexota bacterium
CGGCTTCGCGGAAGCGCTGCTCACGCCTCGCCTCGCCCCGCATCGAGAGGAGGACGTCGACCAGTGGTGCGACGTACTCGCGCACCTCCTCGCGTCCGCCGTCGCGCGCGAGATCTCCGAGACGGACCACCAGGCGACGCATTTCGGCACGCACCCGATCCCGCTCACCGCTGCCGCCGATGTCCGCGATCCGCTCCTGCAACACGCTCTCCATCTCCAGGATCGCCGCCACCAGTCCGTCGATGTTGAATCGATCGAAGTCGTCCCGCGCGGCGACGGCCGGCTCGGGCTGGCCCGGTGTCGTGGCAGACGTCGCATTGGACGGATCCCGCAGCTCAGCGAGGGGAAACGTTGTCCGGGTCCACACGCGTTCCGAGCCGCGCCGGCGGGCCGTGATCCCTCCGCGTCCGCGGACGCTCACGGATTGCGCCTCGACGTCGATGATGCACGCCGTGTACTCGTCGATGCCGAGAATCAGGACATCGTCGGGCAGCAGCGCTTCGAGCCGGCGTAGCCGTTCCTCGCCCATGTAGCAGAAGCGGGTATCGTGCGTGCCACCCTCCTGGTTGTTGTAGTGGGGGATGACGGCGCATCGAACGCCGATCTGCCCGAGCAGGTCCAGGCCCGCGATCCACGACGGGTCCTGGCCGACCTTATAGATCTCGTAGACCGGCAGTGCGTAGGCACCGAGGCCGATCCCTGCCGCGCTTGCGAAGGCGACGCACCCACCGTGATCGACCTTCTCGGCCAGCCGGTCGCGAACGCCGGTATTACGCCAGTGGCGCAGAGCGTAGCTTGGGCTGCCCGGCCCGGCGAAGACATAGTTTGCCTCGCTCAGGCGGGCGAGGAATCGCTCCGTCTCCAGCGGCGTGGCTTGTTCGCTGTGCCGGAATGACGCGAGGCCGATCTCGCAGCCGACGTGCTGCCGGAAGTAGGTGACGGTCCGGGCGACGATCTCATCCGCATTCGGCTGGAAGCCGAAGGGGGTGTCAAGGAAGATGGCGTTGAGTCGCGGATAGCCGGCACGCGCCGTCAGCTGCTTGTGCACCGAGGTCATGGTCGGACTGGTCTCCCCGGAGCCAAAAATCGCAATCATGCGTGGCGGACGAGTCGCCTGGCGGTCCACACCAGAAATGCTACGCAGATCGTATGCTCGGGTGCGCGACCATGATCAAGCTCGTGTACTGCATCACCCGACGGCACGGCATGGCGCTCGAGGAGTTCTCGCGCTACTGGCGCGAGGTGCACGGCCCGATCGGACGGCGGATTCCCGGGCTGCGCCGCCTCGTCCAGAGCCATCCCACGCGCCAGCCTGCGGACCTATCGCCGCCGCCGTTCGACGGCATGGCCGAGCTCTGGTTCGATGACCTGGCTGCCCTCGAGGCGGCCCGGCGCTCGCCCGAGTGGCGGGCGTCGAGCGCCGACGAGGCGCAGTTCATCGACGGCGCTCGGACCGCCCTGTTCCTCACAGAAGAGCACGAAATTCTCCCCCAAACGTAGGGCTGTCCGCTCGCCACCCAGGGGGATGCTGCGACGGGCGGAAGAGCGCATCCTCAGCTCATGACAAAGGTTGCCGTACTCGGAACGGGAAAGATGGGGGGCGCAATCGCGCGGCGCCTCGAGACCACGGGCTTCGATATCTCGGTCTGGGACCGCACGAAGAGCAAGGCCGAGGCGCTTCACGTTGGTCACGTTGTCGATTCACCCGCGGATGCGGCCCGCAACGCCGATGTGCTGATCACGATGGTGACCGGCCCGCAGGCCCTGCGTGACGTCTACTTCGGCCCGAGCGGGGTGTTCACGGCTGGTGCGGCCAGCACCATCGTTGACATGAGCACGGTCGGTCCGGCGGCCGCGCGAGAGCTGGCGGATGCCGCCGAGCTCCACGGTGCGAAGCTGGTCGAAGCCCCGGTGATCGGCAGCACTCCCGCGGTCAACAGCGGGACACTGCTCATTCTGGCGGGCACCGCGCTGGCCGAGGACCTGGAATCGGTGCGGCCGGTCTTGGAGCAACTGGGCGAGGTGCACTACGTCGGCGACGTCGGGAGAGCGGCGACCCTCAAGCTGGTTGCCAACAGCTTCCTGGGGATTGTCAGCGCGGGGGCTGCCGAGTTGATGGCGGCCGGAGAGGCGCAAGGCCTGGAAGCGGAGCAGGTGTTTACGGTGCTCACCCGGGTCGCGCCCGGACTCAAGGTCCGCGAGGCCGGCTTCGTCCGGAACATCCACGAGCCGACGATGTTCGCCGTTCGCGACCTTCTCAAGGACCTCGACCTCGGTCTCGCGCTCTATCAACGGGCTCCGGGGGCGCGCTCGAAAGTGCCGCTGACCGCAATCACCCGCGAACTCTTTGCCGCGGTGGCGTCACGAGTGCCTGACCTGGACATCTCCGCGATCGGCACGGCGTATTCAACCGACCCGCTGCGGCGGCAGCCGGTAGAGGAGCTGGCATTATGACTCTCCTGACTCGCCCGCTGGGAACGAGCGGCCTTCAGATCACCCAGGTCGGCTTCGGCGCGTGGGCCATCGGCGGTGGCGGTTGGGCCTACGGCTGGGGCAGCCAGGACGACGCGGACTCGATCGCGGCCATCAAGCACGCGGTCGCCTCCGGCATCAACTGGGTCGATACCGCCGCGATCTACGGGCTCGGCCATTCCGAGGAGGTCGTCGGGCAGGCGCTGCGCGACATCCCTGCCGCAGAGCGTCCTTACGTGTTCACCAAGGGCGGCATGATTCCTGACCGGTCCCAGCCGTTTCGCGAGCCGCAGCGGAACCTGCGGCCCGGATCCATCCGCAACGAAGTCGAGGCGTCGTTACGCCGCCTCGGCGTCGAATGCATCGATCTGTACCAGTTCCACTGGCCGGACGCGATCGGAACCCCCATCGAGGAGTCGTGGGGTGAGATGTCACGCCTGATCGGCGAAGGAAAGGTGCGCGCCGGTGGCGTATCGAATTTCGACGTGGGGCTCCTCCGGCGAGCTGAGCGAGTTCGCCACGTTGATTCGCTGCAGCCGCCCTTCTCCTTGATCCATCGCCAGTCGGCCGCGGACGTCATTCCCTGGAGCGCCGCGCACGGCACCGGGGTCATCGTCTACAGCCCGATGCAATCCGGCATCCTCACCGATGGGTTCAGCCGCGAGCGGGTCGAGCAGATGGCGGCCGATGACTGGCGCCGTCGCAACGTGGAATTCCAGGAGCCGGCGCTCAGCCGCAATCTCGCGCTCCGCGATGCCCTGCGCCCGGTCGCCGTACGACATGACGTTTCGATCGCGGCGGCCGCGGTCGCCTGGACGTTGAGCTGGCCCGGGGTCAGCGGCGCGATCGTCGGGGCTCGCTATCCGCAGCAGGTGGACGGCTGGATCGGCGCCGGAAACCTGACGCTTCAGGCCGCGGATCTCGACGAGATCGCCGGCGCGCTGGAGCGGACCCAGGCTGGATCTGGTCCCACGCACGCGGCGGGCGTCGATGCTGGCCTAAAGACCTGGCTCGAGCACGGGCTCGACCCCTCGTCGCTCGAAGGTGCGATCGCGCGCATGGTGCTGCCCGCCAATCGACGCTAACGGGTTATGACTTGGGAGCGGCCGTTGAGGTCGCCTGCTCGGCGGTGCGTACCAGCGCGTGGGCGATCGCTTCCACGACCGATTCCTCATGGGGGCGGATCGAGGTCCGCGCTTCCCGTTGGAGGCGCCTCGGCACCATGTCGTGAATCACCTGTTCCACCGCCCTGGCCCATTCGTCGGTCAGGATGTGCGTCAACTCGTGAACGAGGACGACATCGCCGCGTTCCACGAGCACGTCCTGGCGAAATTGGAGCTCCGCCTCGAGGAATGTGGGACTGACCTCCGCGTAGCCTTCGGCGCCGCGCAGCTTCGGCTTGTACGAGGTGCGAATGGTCCAGGCATTGAGACCCATGCGCTGCACCCAGATGCCGAGCCGTTCCTCGAACCATTCCGGTGGTTTGAGCTCGCGGTGTCCGGGAGCCCGCTCCGGAGTCTTCGCCTCCCCTGAGTCCACGGCCACTTGACGCTCGGGTTCGGTCATCACCGAATCCTAGTCGACCAGGATGCGAGCCAGCTGGGGACTCCTAGTAGCCCGGGGGCCGCTGGAAGGGGTCGATAACGTCGGCGAGCGCCGCTGCCACCGCCAGCAGGCGCGACTCACCCCAGCGTTTCCCCACCAGCTGAATCCCAATCGGTAAGCCGTCGCGGTCCTGGGTGAATGGCAGCACGATGGCGGGGTGGCCGCTGTAATTGAATGGCGCGCCGCAGGCACTGACCGTCCAGTAGGCAACGTCCTGTTCACCGACGCGTAAGGGTGTGCCTGGTTCGCAGTGTGGGAACGCCGTCATCGGTGCGGGTGGGCAGAGGAGCAGATCCCAGCGGTCGAAGAATTGCTCCCAGGCAACGATGGACTGGTCGCGCCGGTCCAGCGCCTCGAGATACTGCGTCAGGGTTGCCGGCGGTTCCTGCCCGCCGGGCTGGACGGCCGCGATCGCCATGCCGACCAGCGCCCCTGCGCTTACGAGTTCCTGGTTGAAATCGAGGGCCGGGAGCGCCGCCTCATCGACGGCGCGACATAACGGAGACAGCCGCTGGGCCAGTTGCGAAATCGCGGCGCGGATTTCCGCCGCAACCGGGATCGATGGAAAGCCAGGCGCGACGGCGATGCGCACGTCCTTCAGGTCGATGCGGGCCGGCTCTTCCACCGCGACGGGTGGGACCTCCGTGTCGTATCCGTCCGGTCCGGCGATGATCGCGTAGAGCAGCGCGAGGTCCTCAACCGAGCGCGCCATCGGTCCAATCGAGGACATGATCCGAAGCGGCCGCGGTCCGGGAAGGCCGGGGACCAGTCCGGTCAGAGGGACGCGACGCTCGGTCGGTTTGAGCCCGAAGACGCCACAAAAGTGGGCGGGGAGACGAATCGAGGCCGACAGATCGGTGCCGATCTCAAACGGTGTCATGCCCGAGGCCAGCGCCGCCGCCGCGCCGCCGCTGGAACCGCCTGGCGTCCGCGCGGTGTCCCACGGGTTGTTGGTGCGACCGAAGATGGGATTAGTGGTTTGAAAGTCGGCGAGCATCACGGGGACGTTCGTCTTGCCGATGAGAATGCCTCCGGCGGCCTTAAGCCGGGCCGCCACCGTGCCGTCCTCCTGGGGAACGTAATTCGCCAGGGGCGGGAATCCGGTGGTGGTGCGCATCCCCGCGGTGGCATGCGCGTCCTTGAGCGTGAAGGGCACACCGTGTAGCGGTCCCCAGATTTCTCCGCGGGTAAGCGCGTCATCCGCCTCACGCGCCCGTTCCGATGCACGCTCGACATCGAGCGTGATGACGGCGTTGAGCGCGGAGTTGTGTGAGGCGATCTGCGTGAGATGCGCGTTCAGCACCTCACGGGCTGAGAGGTGACCGGCCCGAATGACCCCGGCCAGCTCAGTCGTACTGGAGAAGACGGCGTCACCGGTGGCCGTTGGGGCTTTTGCGTTCATCTGCAGGCTAGCTCACAACGCGGTAGGTCAGGTGCGTGACACCCGGCGCGTCGACGACCTGAAGGAGCTCCATCTCGGCGCTCCCGGGCTCGAGCCCGTCGAGCAGTCGCACGCCGCGACCGAGCACGACCGGCACCAGGTGGATGGTCAGAATGTCGAGCAGGCCGGCGCGCAGGCACTGCTGAACGATCGTGGCTCCCATCAGGCTCACGTCCTTGCCGGCGGCAGCCGTCCGCGCTTTCTCGACGGCACGCTCGACACCATCGGTGACGAAGGTATAGGGCGGCTCACCGGGCGGCACCGTTTTTGGGACGCGATGGGTGACAACGAACAGGGGAACACCTGGCAATGGTCCCTGCCCGCCCCACGCGTCCGCGACGTCGTACGTCCGGCGTCCCGTGATGACCGCGCCGTGCCGGCCGGCGAGCGCATCGAAAAACTTCGCGCTGGCGGCTGACATCCGGAACGAGGGATAAAAGCGGCTCGGCGTGTCACCGTCCTCGAACCACTTGAAGAGCCGATCGCCACCAACGCCCAACGGTCGCTGCGGGTTGTCGTGAGCGCCGGCGATGAACCCGTCGAGTGATGTCGAAAGACCCGTCGTGATCACCGCAGCGCTTTCTTGACGATCAGGCTGAGCTCGCTGGCGGCGTTGAAGTCCTGGGTCAGCCGGTTCTTGGTGAAGGCAAACGCGATCCCGGTGGCGGTGTCGCCGCACGCGAAGCTACCGCCCACGCCACCCAGGCCGAACACCGTCTGGGAGTCCTGCGCCGCGGGACCGAGACCCCCGATCGCGTACCCCAGTCCCCAGGTCGACGGGTTTCCGAAGACCTGGTCCGTGCCCGTCGACGAGACCGCGGTTACCTCGCGGAGCCGCTCCGCGGAGATGAGCCGGAGGCCATCCACCTCGGTCAGCAGCGCCGCGTACATCCGGGCGATGGCCCTGGCCGAGACCTTGCCACCGGCCGGGATGTCGGCGCTTAGAACGTCGGTGCGATTGCCAAACTCCGCGTTCGGAAACGTCGACATCGGCCCGGCCTTGAACATCGGGAGGTCCGGCGGCATCTCGGGCATTGGCCCGGCCGTCGGCGCATCCTCCAGGCGAGCCAGCCGGTAGTGTTCTGACTCTGGCATGCCGAAGTAGATCTCATCGGCCACACCCAGGGGACCCGCCACGTCCTCTCGCAGGACTTGCGAGATCTTCTTGCCGGTGGTGCGGCGCACGATCTCGCCGGCGATGTACCCGAAGGTATACGCGTGGTAGCCGACCTTCGTTCCCGGCTCCCACCAGAGCTCTTCGTCGGCGATCGCCGCACACATCTTGTCCCAGTTACAGAGATCCTCAATCGTCGTGTCCAGCGGGATGCCCGGCACACCAGCCGTGTGGTTGAGCACGTGCCGGACGGTGACGGACTGCTTACCGTGGGCGCCGAACTCGGGCCAGAGCGCCACGACCGGGGTGTCGTATTCAAACAGGCCGCGCTGCGCGAGGATGTGGATGATCGTCGAGGTCGCGCCCTTGCCGACCGAGTAGCTGTAGAAGGGGGTGTCCGGGGTGACGGGACGTCCGCTCTCCGGATCGGCGACGCCGGCCACGGCGTCGACCACGAGGTCCGGGCCGCGATAGGCGGCCACTTGCAGGCCGCGTTCGGCGCCGGCATCGACCAGCTGGTCGATGGCCTTTTGCACCTGCTTCTGCGCGTCGCGCACGATCTTTCCGTGGTCGAATACGAGAGCGGTGTCGGTCTTCGAAATGGTCGGGCTCATGGTCCTTCCTTTATAGAACTTCGAGGGTTGACCGGCGTGATGGCGTCGATGAGTTGTCGCTCTTTAAGACGGCCGGTCTCAGAAAAAGTCATCGCTCGGCGGGTGCCCGATGAGTTCTCGACGTGCCGGCCGTCTAATGGATTGGACACACGATGCCGACGCCAGAGCGCGGCTCGATCACGATCCTGATCAGCGGGCCGATCGCGCCCACCGACCTGCCCGGTCTCGACCAGCGCGTCTGCGCGCTACTCGACGGGTGTGACGCCGCCGTCGTCGTCTGCGACGTCGACGGGATCACCGCTGACGCGGTGACCGTGGACGCCCTGGCCCGGCTGCAGCTCGCCGCGGGCCGCCATCAGTGCCGGGTGAGGCTGCGAGGTGTGTCGCCCGAGCTCCGTGAGCTCGTCACCTTCATGGGTTTGAGGGAGGTGCTGGCCCGTTGACGCCGGTCAGTCGACGTGCGGGGGCAGGCCGAACAGCGGAAACAGCCTGGCGGTGTCGAGGAAGAAGGTGAGCTCGCCGATGCGATCGCCCTCGGTCTCAACGACCAGGAGCGACCAGGGATCCCGGCCGCTGCCGGTCTGACTCGGTTTGTACTGCCCGAACGCCACGCAGCCGTTCGCCCCCGACGTTGGCAGGAGCCGCGAGCCGCGACAGCCGATGCCGGGACCGAACCACCAGGCGAGGATGTTGTCCCTGCCGCGCAGCCACAAATCGTATGGCGGCATGGACTGCCGCGCGTCTTCCTTGATCAGTGAGGTCAAGGCATTCAGGTCGTAGCGTTCGAAGGCTTGCACGTAGCGTGCCAGGAGCTGCTTTCGAGCATCGTCCATTGGCGGCACCGGGTCGTTCGCGCTGACCCCGCTCGCCTCGAGGGTCTCCCGCGCCCGCTGCAGCGCGCTATTGACCGACGGCACGCTTGTCTTCAGCAGCTCGGCAACTTCCTTCGCCCTCCAGCGGAGGACCTCGCAAAGGATCAGCACGGCGCGCTGGCGGGGAGGAAGATGCTGGAGCGCCGCCACGAAGGCGAGACGGATCGATTCCCGCATGACCGCCAGCTCCGCGGGATCACCCTCCTCGGCAAGGAGGCTGTCCGGGATGGGTTCGAGCCAGGCGACTTCCGGCATCCAGTGGGCGTTCGTCTCAACCGGAGCCCGCGCCGGCCCGAGATCCATCGGACGAGCCCGCCGGTTGCGGCCTTCTACCATGTCGAGGCAGACGTTGGTGGCGATCCGGTAGATCCACGACCGCACGGCGGCCCGCCCCTCGAAGCGCTCGTAACCGCGCCAGGCACGCAGCAAGGTCTCCTGCACCGCATCCTCTGCCTCGAATGGCGAGCCGAGCATCCGGTAGCAATAACCGATCAGCTCAGGCCGGTACTGCTCGAGCTGGCCCTCCAACTCGGCCGGCGCCGCGGTGCGATTCGCCTGCACAAGGCTCATCGTACGGTCTTGACCTGAAGGAGCCCCTAAACTCATCTCGCGGTGCTGATCGTTTGCCCGGGATGCGGCCTGCAGCGCCCACGCCTTGGCCTTGAACCGGATCGAAAGGCGAACGCCTCCGGCGAGTGTCGCGCCCTGATGCATGAGCTGTCCTACTACACGCTCGCCCATGGCAATCCGACGTTCATCCACCAGCATCTGGTCGATGCCTACGGCGCCCAGCATGTTCGTCAAGCGCGATCCACAATCGGGGCGGCTTTCGCGCTCGCCGGCCTCTACCTGGCGGTTGAACGCGGCTTCACCGGCCGCCAGGTTCAGCAGGCGCACATCCGAATGGCCCGAACCTCGAGGCGGTGGCCTCGATTCGACCCACCAGGGGATGTCGGGCCGTTGACCGTGGCCGACGTGCTCGCGGTCGAGCCGGGGCCGCCTCGGGATGAGAAACTGCTGGCCTGGTGTGCGAGTGTCTGGCGCGCCTGGTCATCGGCGCATAGCCGGGTGAGAGAGATGGTGGCGCTGACCGATGATTCAGGCAGGCAGAGGACGTCTTAAAACCATGAGCTCCGTGACGTGCCAGATCTCCATCTCGCTTGACGGTTTTGTCGCTGGGCCGAACCAGAGCCTGGAGAACCCGATCGGGGAAGGTGGCATGCGCCTGCACCAGTGGGTATTCGAGACGGCGAGCTGGCGGGAGCAACACGGTGAGGAGGGCGGGCCCGACACAAAAGACTCGAAGGTGGTCCGTGGTCTCTTCACGAATGTCGGCGCCTACATCATGGGCCGGAAGATGTTCGGCGGCGGCGACGGCCCGTGGAACGCGAGCTGGACCGGCTGGTGGGGCGACGATCCTCCCTACCACGTCCCCGTCTTTGTCCTCACCCATCACGCGCGCAACCCTCTCACGATGCACGGTGGCACCACCTTCACCTTTGTGACCGACGGAATCGAATCGGCGCTGCGGCAGGCCCGGTCCGCGGCCGGCGACCGGGATATCGCGATCGCGGGCGGCGCCCATACGGTGCAGCAATATCTACGCGCCGGCCTTCTCGACGAGCTCTACCTGCATATCGTTCCGGTCGTGCTCGGAGCCGGCGAGCGGCTGCTGGAGAACGTTGGTGATCCCCGCCTCGAACCCATCGAAGTGATCGCGTCACCAGCGGTGACGCACGTCAGGTACCACATCGTCCGCTAGCTACGGCAATGGGGTGCGACGCCTTGCGCCTGGTTGCTAAGCTGCCGCTGTGAGGCGGTTCATCGAGGTGAGCCACCCGGTCGTCGAGGGGATGGAAACGTACCGGCCGTTGCCGACGCCGCGCGTCGAAGTCCTCAACAACTATGACGCCTCGCGCTACGAGGGCAAGTCGGAATTCTTCATCGCCTCGCTGCACCTGTGTGGCAACACGGGAACCTACATCGACTCGCCTCGGCATCGCTTCCGGGCTGGTGCGGACCTGGCTGGACTTCCCCTCGATCGCCTCGCCGACCTGCCCGTCGTCCTTGCCGATGTCACTGGCATCGGTCGCGCGATCGGCCCCGAGGCCGTGCCGGACACGGACCTGCGCGGCACGGCCGTCCTGCTGCGCACGGACTTCTCGCGCCACTGGGGCACCGACCGGTACTTCAGTGCCAACCCGTATTTGACGGCCGCCGCCTGCAAGAGGCTCGTTGACGCGGGACCAGCCCTGGTCGGGATCGACTCGCTGAACATCGATGACACCGCTGACATGTCGCGACCGGCACACACGGCCTTGCTCGGCGCCGGCATCCCGATCTGCGAGCACCTGACCAACCTCGCCTCCCTGGCGCCTCACGGCGGACGCCTGCACGCCGTCCCCATCGCGTGGGTCGGCGGCGCGACGTTTCCGGTTCGTGCCTACGTGATGGCACAGGATTAGGCTTGAGCTAATCCGTCAGCGTGCTCAGGTGAGGAGGGTCGGCGATGGCTGGTTTGATCTCGCGTGGATTCCTT
>VBEQ01000050.1 GCA_005881235.1 Chloroflexota bacterium
TCGACGCACGGCTGGGCGGCTATCGGCGGCTGCACCGAGGGACAGAACGGGCCCTGCGGAGGCGCGGTCATGGTCACCGGTGACGGCGGTCGGAGTTGGCGGATGACCGCGCAGGCTGCCGTGCAGCTGAGCCCGGCCAGTCCGACGGAAGCCTGGGCGGTTGATGCCGGCCGCAGCCTCGCCGCCGGAATCCCATGGCATACGACCGACGCCGGCGCCAGCTGGGAGGGCGTCGTTCGGCCAGGCGCGCTTCCGATCGACAGCCTGGCCGGCTCGCCACGATGGCTCGTGGCCCACGCGGCCACGGGTGCGTGGAGCAGCACCGATGCGGGGCAGACCTGGCTGCCATTCGATCCACCGATTCTCGGGTCGGGGCCGCCTGTCAGCGGCGGGACGCCGACAATTCTCGTCGAATCCCCCAGCTCGGTCGTTGTTGTCGACGGGCTGGCTCTACGGGTTAGCCAGAACGCCGGACGTGACTGGACGCCGGTCACGCTGCCTACCGATGATCCGAACAACACAGCGACGGCCGTGGCATTCACGGACAACCGGAATGGGATCGCCATCGTCGGCAACCAGGAGTGTTTCAAGCCAGCGCCGGGCGTCCCGCACGGATCGGCGGCCGTGCTCACGACCTCGGACGGCGGCCTGACCTGGACGCGCCAGGCCGCGCTCGCAAGGTATGTCACCGGCCTCAGTGCCGCCAGGGGCCTGGCCGTCGTCACCGGTTGGGCCGGCTGTGGTCCGGCGCAGCAGTCGATCGCCATCAGCCGTGACGACGGTCGCCACTGGGCAACGCAAAGCCTTCCGTTCGGCTGCACATCGGTAACCGTGGCGGCACCGGCGACCATCTGGCTCACCTGCTATGCGGATACGACGGTGTACCTGGCCACGCAGGACGGCGGCCTGACGTGGACGCAATATCAGTCCCCCGGCATCGGTGCCGCCTTTCTCGCGACCGGTCCTTCGGAGCTCTGGGCCTACGGTCCCGCCGGCGCCCTCTGGCACACGAGCGACGCGGGGCGGCATTGGAAGGCCTGGGTTCCAGCTTTCTGAGCCAGGGATGCCGTACGATACCCCCAGCCGTGAAGAGGGGTCTTTCGGTTTCGGCGCTATTGCTGTTTGCCCTGATGAGCGCCTGCGGCCAGCCGGCCTTGAAAAGCTCGGCGACAACGTCACCATCGCCCTCACCGACCGCCGGGCCAACTGAATCCGCCAGCGCGGCGGCGACCGCACCGCAGGCAATGACGTGCAAGCTGCCCGTCGTCACCGACAATGACGCCGGCTGGGTGACCTTCCCGGGCGGCAGCTACCAGCCCGACCCGAAGGCCAACGTCACCCTGTCTCACAGCACATCGTTCCCTCTTTCGAAGAGCTACGACAAGGCGGTCGAGCGCTGGCTGCCCGTGCCGCGCGACCAGATATCACCAGACGGCAAGCACTTTGCCTACGCGGACCTACCGCCCATCGATAACAGCCCGATTCATGTCGCCGACTCGTCCACGGGCGCCGCGCGCGCGTTCAATCCGGGGACGCCCCCCACCGACAGCCTGTGGGTCGCCGTGGACTACGAAACCGAGGGCATCTACCTCACGACGCAACCCAACGGCCCCGCCGGAGTGGTCGGACTCTGGCTGCTCGATCCCTCCACCGGGACCGTCAAGCCGATCGACGCCACGCACAGCTGGCAGTACATCAGCGCGGGCGGCGCCTGGGGCACATCCGATGCGTTGACGGGCCACGGTCCCGGCCCTGGCAGCCGCCTGCTGCGAATGGATCTCAAGTCGGGAGCGATCGTCTCCTGGTACAAGCGGACGGATGTCGAGTTCACGGTCGCCGGGGCTGATGGCTCCGGACATCCCATCCTTCAGATCACGAAGACGTCAGCCCCGCAGCTCATCGTGATCACCGCCGCCAACGCCGCGGCGATCCTCTTCCCCGCGCCCGGGTCCGCCATCCCCTCGCTCAGCAACATCGTTCACCCGGTAACCGACACCCACGGCATCTGGTTCGGCGATACCGGCGGCAGCATCTCCCTTTACACGCCGACGGCCGGCATCAGGAAGGTGGCCCAGGTCGGCTCCGGCAACGTCACCGCCGCCGGGGGCTGCCACTAGCGCTGGCTAGGCGAAGGGTGTCTCGGCCAGGACCGGGCGCTCTTGGGCTTTCATGAGCGGAATCCACACAAACAGAAAGTGGAGTCCGAAGGGGATAAAGCTCAGCAGCCGAAACGCCATCCGGCGGCCGGGATCTGGTGAGAACTCGCCAGCGGTCGCCAGCCCATACGCAACGAAGGCGGTGGAAACCTGGATGACCTCGAGCCAGCGGGCGCGCCGCCTTCCCAAGTAGAGCACCAGGACCGTATGGCGTCGGAAGAGGCCAATGCCGAGCATGATGGAACCCGAGTAGTAGACAAGGATGGCAATCCAATCGCTGGTAGGACCTGAGGTGTCGCCCCCGATCCCGGCCAGCATCGCGACCACACCGACGGCGATGAGGGTAAGCGAACTCCGCCGGCTCTGACCGAGCCAGGGCGAGGGCCCCTGAGCGGCCAGCTGGCGACGCTCTTCCGCCACGGTTTTGCGCACGCGCGCACCAATCGCCTGGCCGAACATCGTGAAAAGGCTCGCCAGCAACAACAGCGCTCCCCACGCTGGATCCCGCACAACGACCGCGGCAACGATGAGCGCCGCGGGCACAAGGAAGGGCCTGAGGCGGTGAGTCACGCGGTACGCGATAACGGCGAGCGGCACCTCGAGCGCGAGGAAAATCGCCGCGGCTAGTAACCTCTCCCCGAAGTTGGGCACAACTTTAAGACGAGATTTCCCCTCCCCCGCTTGCGGGGCGGGGCAGGGTGGTGGGGGTTCTTAGCGGAAGTATTCGCGCATCGCGGCGGTACAGGTGCACGCGGCGCCACCCAGGCGCGGCATGTTCCAGGAATCCTCGATGGTCCGTAGCAGGCTGTAGTGGGTCTCGGCGACGCTCGATTGGAATCCGGTCCGTGCGAGCGGCGAGATCACCAGGGTCACGATGCGACCGCCGGCGGCATTCGTGCAGCACCCGGCGTTGGTGCTGCCCTCATCCCAGGTGATGAAGAGCACGCCGCCGTTGCGGAACGCAGCCGAGTTGAGGATCGCGGGAACCTGGTTGCGGAGCCAGGTGTCGCCGGTCGCGATCGAGCAGTCGTGCATGTCGTTGCACATGTTGGGCGTGATCCAGACGTAGTTCGGGACCGATCCACCGGCGAGATCCGTGCCCAGCTGGGTGAAGGGGACCACGTGCGCCGCGCAGCGCGCCGCATTGGTACGAATGTCGTTGTAATAGATCCAGGGATTGTGCTTCTGCATGTAGGGATAGGCATCACCCACGAAGCACGCCGACGGCATGCCCTCCAGATATGCCTTCCAGCTCCGGCCGCCGGCCTCGATCTGGTCAGCGAGGTTGGTAGCGCCGACCCAGCAGGTCGTGCAGTCGCTGGCGATGCCGAAGGTGCTGCCCGCCGTCAGGGCGAGGTAGTTCGGCAGGCTCGGATGGCTGACGCCGTAGTACTGCGTCGCCAGCCCGTAGCTATTCGCCAGCCCATTGATGTAAGGGGCGGCACTATTGCCTATCAGGCTGCTCGACTCTTCGTTCTCCATGACGATCGTGAACACATGGCTGAAGGTCGGGAGCGCCGGTGTCGGCGTCGGTGTGGGAGCCGGCGTCGGTGTCGGTGTAGGAGCCGGCGTTGGTGTCGGAGTAGGCGCGGGCGTTGGAGTCGGTGATGCTGTTGGCGTGGGTGCGGGTGTCGCCGTGGGTCGTGGCGTGGCCGTTGGGGTTGGTGTTGCGACGGGCTTTGGTGTCGGGGTAGCCGCCCGTGTTGGTGTCGGCGTTGCATGCGCGGCACTGGTTGGTCGTGGCGTAGGTGTGCCGGCCTTCGCAGCACCTGAAGGCGATGCCGAGTTGGATGGTCCGAGCGCAACTGATGGCGGTCTTATCGATCCTCCCGCGCTCGGCGGTGCGAGCAGCAGCGACGTGGTCCACAAGAGCAAGGCCCCGACGCCCGCCCCGAGAACGAGTCGACGAAAAACCCGCATGGGTGGCATTCCTCCCACCCTCCACTAAGCGGCACGCCGTTGCGCAAGACAACCTAGAACCCGCTACCAGGCTGTAACGGCTTAGCTCACAGGCAACAAAACTTCCGGAATCCCGAAGGCGTCGACCAATTGTTGCGCGTGCGGGCGCAACTCGAGGCATAGCCGGTTGACATTCGTGATCACGGCCTTCGCCCGGGCAGCGGAAAGCTGGCCGTGCTCCATGAACCAGCCGCGATCCCGCTCGAGCGAGGCCATGACATGCAGGTCACAGACCTTATCGAGCAGCGACTTCACCTCGCCCTCCTCACAGCGATCGATCGCCGCGGTGAAATGCTCGAGCACCACGCGCTCGACGTGCGCGCGAGCCGCCAGCAGCAGATGGTCCTGCACGGCGTTGAAGGCGCTGAAGGCGTCGCCGTCGTTCGCCATCAGCTTGCGGAGGCGTCGTGCCGCCGCTTCCAGCACGTGCTTCTCGCGCCAGGCAAAGAGATAGGCGTGGTACTCGCGATCGAGGATGCTGCTCCCCTCTTCGCCCCGCGGTATGGCGTCCGCGATCAACTGCCCCAGCGAGCGCGCGGCCGTCCGCTCGAGCACCGCGCTGACGACCTGGTCGGCCACGTAGCGCACCATCGCGACCGTGTCCATACTGCCGAACTCATCCCGGAAATTCGTGAGCAAGCCCTTGGCGACCAGTTGCAGCAACACGGTGTTGTCACCTTCGAAGGTGGTGAAGATATCCGTGTCGGCCCGTAGCTCGCTCAGCCGGTTGACGGAAAGATAGCCGGCGCCGCCGCAGGCTTCACGGCACGTCTGGATGGTTTGCGTACTGTGCCAGGTCGAGATGGCCTTGAGACCGGCTCGTCAGGACTGTCGCCATCTCCGGCGTCGTGCAGGGACACGACCAAGGCCTCCTGGGCGAAGTGCAGGGCATAGGTCGTGGCCAGCGCCGGCAGCAGGCGCCGCTGATGTTGCAGGTAGTCGAGCAGGATCACTTCCTCGTCGCGACCGGGCGCTCGGAATTGCCGGCGCGTCGATCCGTAGTGGATCGCGATCGCGAGCGCCAGCTTCGCCGCGCTGAGGGCGGCCCCGGCGACGCTGACACGGCCCGACACCAGCGTGCCCAGCATGGTGAAGAAGCGCCGCGTTTCGTTGGCGATCGGACTGCAATAGGTCCCGTCCGGCGCGACGCTGCCAAAGCGATCCAGTAGCGCCTCGCGCGGCACGTGCACCTGGTCGAACCAGAGGCGGCCATTGTCGACCCCGTTCAATCCGCCCTTGTGGCCACAGTCCTCGATCCGCACGTTGGGGCACGGCTGCCCGCGTTCGTCGCGGACCGGCACCAGCAACACATGTACGCCACGCCGCGCACCACCGGTGATCAGCTGCGCGAAGACCGCGGCCAAGCGTCCGTCGCGCGCGACGTTGCCGATGTAGTCCTTGCGCGCGTCATCGTCGGGCGTGTGGATCACGAACTCCTGGTGCTCCGGCTCGTAGGTCGCGATGGTGCGGATTGACTGGACGTCGGACCCATGCCCGGTTTCGGTCATGGCGAAGCAGCCCGGCAGTTCCATCGTCATCGCTGCACGCAGGTAGCGCTCGTGATGTCGCTTCGTGCCCAGCCGGCGGATGACGCCGCCGAAGAGCCCGTACTGCACGCCGATCTTGACCAGCAGCGAGAGGTCGACCAGCGCGATGGTTTGGAAGGCGGTCAGCGCCGCGCCCATGTCCCCCTCCCCGCCGTACTCGCGTGGGAAGAACAGCCGGGCGCTGCGCGTCTGGCTGACCATGCGGGCCTGCTCCATCACGCGGGCGCGATGCTCCTCGACCGGTAGGCCGTGCGCTGGGCGGAGGAGCGGCGACGCCTCGATCTGGGCCCGGACCTCGTCCCGGATCCCGGCCCAACGGCCGTCCAGTAAGCTCCGTAGTTCCCCGATTTCGACAGCCACCTGTACGATTTATTACACCATTGAGCCCACATAATGGACAACTAGCCAGTGACTGACCTCCGCCCCGCCGCCATCCTGGGCGGCAACCGGATCCCGTTCGCCCGGGCGAACGGCCCCTATGCCCGTGCCTCCAACCAGGACATGCTGACGGCGGCATTGGATGGGCTGGTCGCACGCTTCGGCCTGCAGGGCGCCCGGCTCGGCGAGGTGGCCGCGGGCGCCGTCCTCAAGCACAGTCGCGACTTCAACCTGACCCGCGAGGTCGTGCTCGGCTCCCGCCTTTTGCCTTCGACCCCCGCCTACGACGTACAGCAGGCCTGCGGCACCGGCCTGGAGACCACCATTCATGTCGCCAATAAGATCGCCCTCGGCCAGATCGAGAACGGCATCGCCGGCGGGGTCGATACCGCCAGCGACGCGCCGATCGCCGTCAACGAGGACCTGCGCCGCGTCCTGCTCCAGGTCAATCGGGCCAGGAGCGTGCCGCAGCGGCTAGCGCTGTTGCGCAAACTGCGACCGACGCAGATCATCCCGGAGACGCCGCGTAATGCCGAGCCGCGCACCGGCATGTCGATGGGTGAGCACGCCGCGATCACCGCGAGCCAGTGGGAGATCAGTCGCGAGGAGCAGGATCAGTTCGCAGTCTCAAGCCACACAAATCTCGCCGCCGCCTGGAGCCGCGGCTTCTTCGACGACCTGGCCACGCCCTACCTCGGGTTGCAGAAGGATCAGAACATGCGGCCCGACGCCAGCATGGAGTCGCTCGCGCGGCTGAAGCCGGTCTTCGGAAAAGACGGGGCCGCCACCATGACGGCCGGCAACTCGACGCCCCTCTCCGACGGCGCCGCCACCGTCCTGCTCAGCACCGATGCCTGGGCCAGCGAGCACCGCCTCCCGGTTCTCGCGCATTTCATCGATGCCGAGACGGCGGCCGTCGACTACGTCCATGGTGGCGAAGGCCTTCTCATGGCGCCCGCGTACGCGGTGCCTCGATTGCTGGAGCGCAACCGCCTCTCGCTGCAGGATTTCGATTTCTACGAGATCCACGAGGCGTTTGCCTCGACCGTGCTCGCCACCTTGAAAGCCTGGGAAGATCCGGCGTTCTCCCGAGATCGCCTGGGCTTGTCGAAGCCGCTCGGCCCCATCGACCGCTCCCGCCTGAACGTGACCGGCTCCTCACTGGCCGCCGGCCATCCGTTCGCGGCGACCGGGGGACGTATCGTTGCCACGCTGGCCAAGCTCCTGGCGGAGAAAGGATCCGGACGCGGGCTGATCTCAATCTGCGCTGCCGGCGGCCAGGGCGTTGTCGCCATCCTTGAAGCCGCATGAAGGTGCGAGTCCCCGGCCTTCCGGCTGCGACTCCGCTCCGCCGTTACTCCCCCGACCAGCCGCTCGTCGACCGCCCTGTCCTCACTGGCTCAGCCCCTGGCGCGCGGATTGACCTCCGATGGATTCCTCTGGCAGTTACATCTCACTCGCCCCTTGCGGGGGAGGGCCCGGGTGAGGGCTCGGGTCCCTGGTCCGCGATCATCTTCGATGCCACCGGCATCACCGATGTCGCCGGCTTATCGGAACTCCACGCCTTTATCGCTCCGGCGTTTCGGAATCTGCGTCCGTGCGGTCGGCTGATCGTCCTGGGGACGCCGCCGGAGGACTGTACCGACCCGGCTGCCGCGGCCGCCCAGCGCGCACTGGACGGATTCATCCGTTCCGCGGGAAAGGAAGCCCGCTCCGGGTCGACCGCCAACCTTATATATGTGGCAGCGGGTGCCGAGTCCGGCCTCGAGTCGACCCTGCGCTTTTTCCTCTCGGGACGCTCGGCCTATGTCTGTGGACAGGTTGTCCGAGTGCGACCCGCAAAGACGCCGCCAACCGCCGACTGGACCCGTCCGCTGAAGGATCGTGTCGCCGTCGTGACCGGTGCGGCCCGCGGCATCGGCGCGGCGATCGCGCAGACACTCGCCAGGGATGGGGCCCAGGTCGTTTGCGTCGACGTGCCGGCGGCCGGCAGCGCGCTCGCCGAGGTCGCCAACACGATCGGCGGGACCGCCTTCCAGGTCGACATCACCGCGGCCGATGCTCCCGATCGCCTCGCCAGCTATCTCGAACAGCGTCACGGCGGTGCCGATGTTTTCGTACACAACGCCGGCATCACGCGCGACCGCTCGCTGGTCAACCTCACCGCTGAGAACTGGTCGAGCGTTCTGGCCGTCAACCTGGACGCGCAGCTACGTATCAATGAGACCCTGCTCGCGCGGAACGTGCTCCACCCCAACGCCCGTGTCATCTGTATTTCCTCGACTAGCGGCATCGCCGGCAATCGGGGGCAGACGAATTACGCGGCGAGCAAGGCCGGGATCATTGGCATGGTCCAGGCGATGGGGCCGGCGATGGCCAGGAAGGACATGACGATTAACGCGGTGGCTCCGGGCTTCATCGAGACCGCCATGACCAGGGCGATGCCCTTCGCCACGCGGGAGATCGGCCGCCGGATCAACAGCCTCAACCAGGGTGGCCTTCCGGTGGATGTCGCCGAAACCGTTGCCTGGCTGGGCCAGCTCGGAACGGCGGGCGTCAACGGGCAGGTCATCCGGGTCTGCGGCCAGAGCATCCTGGGCGCATGACCCTCACGCGGCTCGAGAAGACTCCGGGGCTGGGGCGGCTCTATGCGAAGGCGGTCACCAGCGCGCGCGGCCGGCACGGTGACCGGCTGCCCGATATCACCCTCGAGTTGCCGGAGGCGACGATTGATCGCGACCAGCTGGCGAGCTACGCGGACGTGTGCGGTTTCCGAAAATCCGACATCCTACCCGCGACCTACCCGCATGTGCTCGCCTTTCCGCTCGCGGTCAGCATCATGGTCGATCCCTCCTTCCCCTTTGCGCTACCCGGCCTCGTCCATGTCGCGAACCGGATCACCCAGAAGCGCGCGCTCCGTGCCGACGAGCGCCTCACCCTCCGCGTTTCGGCGTCCGATCTGCGGGACCATCCCCGTGGCCGGCAGTTCGACATGCTCACTGAGGCAACAATTGAAGGTGATCCCGTCTGGACCGAATCGAGTACTTATCTCCGCCGCGACCCCCACCCTGCCCTCCCCCGCGAGCGGGGGAGGGTGAATCAGCACGAATTTGGGCGCGAGAACGCGCACTCTTCTCCCTCCGCGATATGGCGGGTCCCTCGCAATGTCGGCCGCCGCTACGCCGCTGTTTCTGGCGACGTCAATCCGATCCATCTCAATCCCCTCGCCGCTCGCCTCTTCGGCTTTCGGCGCGCCATCGCCCACGGCATGTGGCTGAAAGCCCGCTGCCTCGCTGCCTTGGAAGGCCGATTACTGGACGCACTAACCGCGGAGGTTGAGTTCAAATCGCCGCTGCTCCTGCCGTCAACCGTCGGCTTCGCCAGCCACCCGCAGGATGGTGACTGGACATTCGCCGTTGCCGAGGCCCGTTCCGGCCGCCCGCACCTGAACGGATCGATACAGGTCTAATGCCGCTCGGGATCAAGGTCGCATCGGCATTTTTCTTTGTCTACGCAGCGGTCGGCCTTATCTGGGGATTTAGCTACTGGTACCTGATCGGCCAGCCCCACATCTCATGGCCACTGGTGGGTTTCTACCTTGTCGTCGCCCTTCTCTTCGTTTGGGTTGGCGAAACCTCCATCGAGGTAGAACCGTCCTCTGGATTGGCCGCATTCTTGGCGTGCTGCCCATCCTTGGAGGATTCAACGCGATCGGCGGTTCCTCACTGCTTATGAATCATCCAGGAATCCGTGCTCTTCTGATCGCCAAGCTTGCGATCGGCGTGGTCATCACGATCTCCCTCTTCCTGCCGGGCGTCGGCAAGGCCCCCACCCTACCCTCCCCCGCAAGCGGGGGCCTACAGGCGCCAGTTGGATCGGCTAGGTCAAGTCTCGCTACTCGAGGTAGTCTTTGAGCTTCTGGCTGCGGCTCGGGTGGCGCAGCTTGCGCAGCGCCTTGGCCTCGATCTGGCGGATCCGCTCGCGGGTGACGCCGAAGCGCTTCCCCACTTCTTCCAGCGTCCGCTCGTGGCCCTCCAGCAGTCCGAACCGAAGCTGCAGCACCCGCCGCTCGCGCGGCAGGAGGGTGTCGAGAATGAGATCCACCTCGGTCCGCAACATCGTCAGGGCCGCAGCCTCGGCGGGTGAGATCGCCTCCGCGTCGGGAACAAAGTCGCCCAGGTTGGAGTCCTCTTCTTCGCCGATCGGCGTCTCCAGGGAGACAGGGTTCTGCGCGATTTGCTCGATTTCTCTGACCCGGCCGGCACTCATCTCCAGTTCCTTCCCGATTTCCTCGTCGGTGGGCTCGCGGCCGAGGTCTTGTTGCAGCTGCCGTCTGACCCGAGTCAGCTTGTTGATGATCTCGACCATATGCACGGGAACGCGGATGGCACGCGCCTGGTCGGCGATCGCCCGGGTGATCGCCTGTCGGATCCACCAGGTCGCGTAGGTAGAGAACTTGAACCCGCGGTGATAGTCGAATTTTTCGACCGCCCGCATCAGGCCGAGGTTGCCTTCCTGAATCAAATCGAGCAGCGACATGCCGCGCCCCGCGTACCTCTTGGCGATCGCGACCACCAACCGGAGATTGGCTTCTGCCAACCGATCTTTGGCGAAGGCGTCGCGAGCCTCGATCGCCTTGGCCAGGGCAACTTCTTGCTCCGCCTTGAGCAGGGCGAACCGGCCAATCTCTTTCAAGTACATCCGGATCGGGTCATCGATCGGCGCCGAGTCCATCTCCGCGGCAATCAAGTCGTCGTCCAGCTCGTCACCCCGCAGTTCCTTCTCGCCGTCGGCGATGGGGATCCCCATTTGCTGGAAGATCTCGGACACCTGAATCAGCTCATCGGGATCAAGCGGCGTGCCGGATAAGCCGGCGAGGACATCGTCCGGACTGAGGTGCCCCTGGTCCTTGCCCTTGATGATCAAGGCCTCGGCGGCCTGGACCATCAGGTCGACGCCGCGCTGCGGCTTCCCCACGCTCTCCCCCAATTCTTTTACTCGAGGTAGTCTTTCAGCTTCTTGCTGCGGCTCGGATGGCGCAGCTTGCGCAACGCCTTCGCCTCGATCTGGCGGATGCGCTCGCGGGTGACGCCGAACCGCTTCCCCACTTCTTCCAGCGTCCGCTGGTGCCCGTCGATCAATCCAAATCGCAATTGCAGCACGCGCCGTTCGCGCGGTGTCAGCGTGTCGAGGATGTCTTCCACCTCCGTCCGCAGCATCGTCAGCGAGGCGGCATCCGAGGGCGAGGTCGCGTCCTTGTCCTCGACGAAATCGCCGAGGTGCGAGTCTTCCTCCTCGCCGATCGGCGTCTCGAGCGAGACCGGATCCTGCGAGACCTTCACGATCTCTCGCACCTTCTCGGCGGAGATGCCCATCTCGTCGCCGATCTCCTGGTCGGTGGGTTCGCGTCCCAACTCCTGCAACAGCCGGCGGGAGACCCGCACCAGCTTGTTGATGGTCTCCACCATGTGCACCGGGATGCGGATGGTGCGAGCCTGGTCGGCGATCGCCCGGGTGATCGCCTGCCGGATCCACCAGGTCGCGTAGGTCGAGAATTTATAACCTTTGTGGTAGTCGAACTTTTCGACCGCCCGGATAAGGCCCATGTTGCCTTCCTGGATCAGGTCGAGGAAAGACATGCCGCGCCCGATGTACTTCTTCGCGATCGAGACCACCAGGCGGAGGTTGGCCTCGGTCAGCTTGTGCTTGGCGTCGTCGTCACCGGCCTCGATCGCCTTGGCCAGCGTCACTTCCTGCTCCGCCTTGAGCAGCGCCACCCGCCCGATCTCCTTCAGATACATCCGGACCGGGTCGTCGAGCGAAACCGAGTCCATCGCTTCGATCGTCGCAATCAGGTCATCGTCGATCTCGACGACTTCTTCGAAGTCCTTCTCCCCGTCCGAGACCTCGACGCCCATGTCCCGGAACACGTTGAAGATCCGGAACAGCTGGTCGGGGTCGAGCTCGACATCGGGGAAGCCGGCAAGAATGTCGTCGGGGCTGAGGAATCCCTGTTCTTTGCCTTTAACAATCAGGGCCTCGGCGGCCAGCACCATCGGGTCTTCTGCGCGCTTCAGCTTCCCGCTGCCGGGCGGCAGCGCCTTCTTGGGCGCGGGGGCGTCTTTGAGGTTAGCCTTGGCCATGTCTCATTTCCAGCCGTCCCGGCCATCCGTCGGTGAGATCCAGAATCGCGTCCACTTCCTCGACGCCGACTGTCGCCAGGATCCTTTTCCAGGTGTCGTGATCGCCGGCCTTGATTGCCTTGGCCATCGCCTCCGCCTGCTCGGCCGTTGGCGGCCGTCCGATCCCCACCACCCGCAGGATCTGTGGCTCCTGGACCGGGGCGGCGATCTCCCTGTCCGTGACCTCGATCCCCATGTCCCCGAATACGCTGAAGATCCGGAACAACTGGTCGGGGTCGAGCTCGACATGTGGGAAGCAGGCCAGGATGTCGGTCGGGCGAAGGAATCCCTGCTTCTTGCCTTTGTCTATTAGCGTCTCCACTGCCAGATCCGCGGGCATGACGGCGCCCTTGAGGTTAGCCTTGGCCATGTCTCAAATCTTTGAGTGCGTCGAGCTGGTGCGCCAAGCGGTCATTCTCCTGCATGAGCGTAACGAGCCGAGACTCATCCCCTGTCGCGCGCGCGGCACGCATCTCAGCCACTAAGGCTTTCAACCGTCGTTGGGCGGCGTTTATTTTAAGTGTTTGGAGGCATTGCTCAAGGCTCTGCCGCAGGGCCGCCTCGGAACCGCTGTCAAGCTCCGGGTATTTGGCCATGGCGACCGCCGAAATCAGCCCCTGCTCGTCCGGCGCGAACTCCGAAAGGCGGTCGGTGGGACGGACCGTTGCCTGCGCTTCAACCATCTGTTGCAGCCTAGCGAAAACGCGCTCGTAGGCCGGCGCGGAGAAGCTGACCGCCCGCAGCTCCCCGGCGATCTCGGGAACCAGGTCGGGCCGCTCGATCAAGAGCCCGAGCAGGTATCCCTCATCCTTCTGAAAATTCCCCTCCACCGCCTGCGGGGGAGGGAGCGGTCCCGACTGGGAGGCAAACTTGGCGGGTCCCGCTGAGGAGGGAAATTTGGCTCCCGACTTCAATGCCTGGACATCGCGAAGCAACGCCGCTGGCTCAATACGTAGCCATCCTGCGGCCTGTTGGGCATAGATTTCCAGCACGGACGCCTCCGGGATCTTGGCCAGCACGGGAATCACCAATTCGGCACCCCGGCGGCGCTCGCGGGCGTCGGTGAGATCGAGGCTGGCCAGTGCCTGGCGCAGCAGGTACTCCCACTCGGGGAGGGCATGCTCCCGAAGGTTCGGCCAGCCATCGGGGTGGGCCCGCAGATAGTCGTCCGGATCCTTCCCCTGGGGCACCCGCACAACCTTTATATATATGCCGGACTTGGTGGCGAGCTCGATCGCCCGCTGGGTGGCGTTCAGCCCGGCATCGTCACGGTCGAACGCCAGCAGTAACTCCTGGGTCTCCCGCTTCAGCAGCCGCACCTGGTGCTCGCCGAGGGCCGTCCCCGAGGTGGTGACCACGTTCGTGACGCCCGCCTGCCAGGCGGTGATGGCGTCGAAGTACCCCTCCATGAGCACGGCGTGCTTCAACTCGTGGATCGACTTGCGCGCCCGGTGCAGGTTGAAGAGCGTCCGTCCCTTGTCGTAAAGGGCCGTCTGCGACGTGTTCAGGTACTTTGGCTGGGCGCTGTCATCGATCACCCGGCCGCCAAAGGCGACCAGCTCCCCGTGCTCGTCGTGGATGGGAATGATGATCCGCTGGCGGAAGCGGTCCCACAGTTCTCCTCCGCCATCCGGCTTGATCGCCAGTCCCGCTTCTTGCATCTCGCCGTCGGTCGCCCCGTGCTTGCGGAGGAAGCGCACCAGGTTGTCCTTGCGCTGCCCCGCCGGCGCGAAGCCAAGCTGGAACTCGGTCATGGAGGCGCGGGTGACCCCGCGCGACTCGAGCTGGATGAGGGCCCGCTGCCCCGCTGCGTTCTCCAGCAGGATGTGATGGAAGTACTGGGCCGCGAGCAGGTTCAGCTTCGAGATCGTCCGTTTGAGCTCGCGTTGACGCCCGGCGCCCGGTGATTCCTCGAGGATGACGCCGGTCTTCTCGGCCAGCAGCCGCAGGGCGCCCCGGAAGTCGACGTGCTCGATGTCCTGGATGAAGGTGAAGTGGTCGCCGCCCTTCTGGCAGCCGTAGCAATGCCACAGCTGCTTTTCCGGCGATACATATAAGGATGGGGTCTTTTCCTGGTGGAAGGGGCAAAGACCTTTCAGGTCCCGCCCAGCTTTCTGCAGCCGCAAGTGTTCCGAGATGAGGTCCACCAGGTCAAGTCGATCCTTGATCTCCTGGACGGCGTCCTGCTTCACCGACGGCATGGCGGAAAGCTTACCGCCTGCGGAAAAAACTAAACCGAGCCGGCGACCTTAGCGCTCATCCGCCCGCCCCTAGCATCCACACTCTTTGAGATCTCGTGCGTAATGAGCCCTTGCCGTCCTTTCCTTCTTGAGCGGCGCGATCGACCACCCGCCTCCTACCCGCCTCTGCAGGGCGTATTACCGCCTCGCCAGGAGCGCAGAATAGGCAGCGATGAGCGCTCGCTTTCGGGTAGCTCGCAACCCTGACCCCAACAGCAGCCTGCCCTACCTCATCTGGCTACCTGTCGACGGGGGCCTCGTGGTCAAGGCCAAAGAGACGTGGCCGCGCGCTGCACGCGTCTTCTGCGCTCAGGACGTCAGACCATGGGACGAGAGCCGTGAGCTCCTCGACGACGTCGGCGTGAAGCTGTGCCGGCGCCGCGGCGCGGCGATCGACCTCATCCTCGACCGGCCGAAACTGTCGCGGTCCCAATTCATCTTCACAAATGTCCGAGGCCGGCCGGCGATCTGGTGGCAGACGCAGCAGACGGCGCAGGCCGCCAATCCGGGAGCCCGAATTCCAAAAGGACGATCCTCCGGTCCTCTCACGATCGCGGTGGACACTCGCGAGAAGTACGGCTGGAGATTCGCGGATCGGCCGGTCACGCTCGAGCGCCGAACTCTGCCAACCGGCGACTATGGCGCCATCGCGTCGGATACGGTGGTGGCGGTGGTCGAGCGCAAGACGCTCGCCAATCTCGCCGCATCTCTCTCCGACGGAAGCCTCGTGTTCCAGTTGCAGCGTCTCGCTGAAGTCGGGCGCTCCGCAATTGTGGTCGAAGGTGATTATCCCAACCTCTTCCGGACCCAGCCTGGCCGGGGCTCCTGGCTGGGAGACATGCTCGGCCGCCTGGCGGTGCGCTATCCGGAGGTGCCAATCATCTTTGCTGGCTCCCG
>VBEQ01000051.1 GCA_005881235.1 Chloroflexota bacterium
GCGATTTGTCCGTCGGCGTCGCGATCGAGATGGCGAAGCCGTTATAGGTCTCGTCCTTCCATTGGAACTTCTTGCCCCAGGTGCTCGCGCGCAGCTTCGCCAGCATCGCCTGCGCTTTCGCGTCGTCACGGGAGACGGCGTAAAAGGCCGACGGGCTGTTCTCGGTCTTGACCAGGTTCAGCTGCGCGCTGAAGGCGATTTGCGATCCCAGCCAGGGCTGGATATCGCTGCTAAACGTAAATCCCGAGTCCTTGAGGGCCAGGTCGAGCTTGTCGGCGATGGCCTTGTCCGTCTTGTAATCGGGGAAGCTGTGCACCGCTCGCAGCAGGTTGACCTTCTGCGCCACGGAGGGATCGAGGTTGGCCACGGCGATCACGTCCGCGCTGGCGGGCACCATCTTCTCGATCGAGGACGTCTGCTTGGCGAGAATCAGGACCGCGGCGGCGCTCACCAAGCCGAGGGCGAGGACCGCGCCGGCCGGAATCAGCAGGCGCCGGTGGCGGAGAAGCCACGATTGCGGCGCGACCGCAGCGGCGGGAGCGGCCGGCGGTACAGGCTGCCCGGAATCGGGCTGCGGAGTCGTTGTTTGGTCGCCTTCGATACTCATCCGGGGGATGCCTCACAGCAGCAACTCCCCCGCTTCGGGCAACTTGTTAGCTGCGCGTGGTCGTTGCCAGGGCGTTGCCGAAATGCAACGTGGCGAGGGCCTGCATCTCGTCGGGAGAGAATCCCGTGCTGCGGCCGGCCTGGTACTGCCGCTCGACCTCGCGGTGGATCGCCGCCACCCGGGCGTCGTCTTTGCGCACCTGGGCGGCGCCCTTCAGACCCAGCGTCGTGTTGACCCAGTAGGCGATGCCGGCCAGCCCCGACCGGTCGTTGACCGTGATGCCGAGCGGCCGATCGAGAATGCGCGCCGTGTCGAAGATGTTGTAGATCTCCTCGTTCTTGAGCAGGCCGTCGGCGTGAATGCCGGCGCTGGTCACGTTGAATCCGGCGCCGGCGAACGGATAGTTCGCGGGCAGCGGCGTCCCCAGCTGGTCGCGGAAATAGGCCGCCGCGCGCGTGATCGCGGTGGTGTCGACGCCCGGTGTCTCGCCGCGCAAACCGGCGTGATCGATGATCAGCGCTTCGAGTGGCGGGTTGCCAGTGCGCTCGCCGAAGCCAAAGAACGAACCGTTGGCGGCGGCGCAGCCATAGAGCCAGGCGGCGACGGTGTTGACTTCGCCGCGATGGAAATCATTGTGCCCGTGCCACTCGAGGTGCTCGGGCGCGACGCCGAGGCTCTCCGTGAAGAATCGCACCAGCCGGGGCACGCCCCGGGGCAGCGCCGCCTCGGGCCAGGGCAGCCCGAAGCCCATCGTGTCGCACAGCCGGAACTTGACGGCCACGCCCGCCCGACGGCCCAGCTCCTGGAGCGACGCGACGAGCGGCGCGACGAAGCCGTCCAGGTCGGCCCGGGTCAGATCTTCAAGATGGCAACGAGGGCGCAGGCCGGCATCGATGACGGCGCTCACGACCCGCGCGTAGTCGTCGGCGGCCTGACGGCGTGTGCGGTTCATCTTCAGGTAGATGTGGTAGTCGGAGGCCGACACCAGGATGCCGGTTTCCCTGACGCCGGTCGCCGCGACCGTCTTGAGATCGTCGAGTGAGGCCCGCATCCAGGTCGTCACCTCGGGCCCCGGTCGCTGCTGACAGGCGGCGATCGCCTCGCGATCGACGGCGGTGTAGGCGAAGAACTCGGTCTGGCGAATCACCGGCCCGCCCAGTTGGTTCAGCAAGTCGTAGAGATGGACGATCTGCTCGACGGTGTACGGAGCACGGGCTTGCTGGCCATCCCGAAATGTCGTGTCCGTAATCCAGATGTCGGCGGGGAGGGCCTGCGGGACTCCGTCGGGCTCAAAGCGGATCGGCGGGATCCGGCTATAGGGAAAGTCCTGGCGCAGCAGGTCCGGTTCCGTGCGGTTCAGCACGCCTCATTGTATGCATATGTTGATTTGTATTGCAATCTGTTGACTGCAGCGATCAGTTCACGTACGCTTGGCTGAGCGTGATCGAGTTCCACGGAGAGCCCTACCTGAGCGCGGCCGAAGCCTGCGAGTTGCTCGGCGTCAAGCCGGCCACGCTGTATGCCTACGTCAGCCGGGGCGTGCTACAGAGTTACCGGCAGGGCATCAAGCGTGCACGGCTCTATCGCCGTGGAGAGCTGGAACGGGTTCTCCACCTGCGGCCCAGTCGCGGCTTCTCTCCCCTCCCCCACGCCGCCGACTGGATGGGCGACCCTTAGGCCGCCACCATGTGCGTCGCGCCACAGATGCGGCACTTCTCCTCGCGCTGACCGCCTTCGCTCTTCCCCGTCGCCTTCCAGGGCCATCCTGACTTCTTGATGTGGCAAATGCATGGCTTGCTCTCGGTTTTCGTCGTCCCCTGTGCCACGGTGCGCCTCCTTTTTGATCGGGCATCGTCTTATGCCGCGCTTACTATGCGCCGCACGTGACACAGGTTCAAGCCCAGTGGGCTACCGAAAAGTGCTGTAGTCGATCTCCTTCTTGCGCTCGAAGGCTTCCTCGCGCGTGGCGAACGTCTGGAAGTAGCCGCGGCCGTGGAGCACGTAGATGCCGTCGACATCGTCGCGCGTCACCCTCAATTCGGGGAGATCGATGTTGTAGACCTGGCCCGAATCAGTCGCGCGCAAACGGGGGGCTGCCATGGGCGGATTGTATCGCCGCCACCAGGCGGCTTAGGCGACGGTGACCTGGTCCATCAAGTAGACGTCCTGCACGGCGTTGAGCAGTTGAATACCCTCGCTCATCGGCCGCATGAACGCCTTGCGCCCGGTGATCAAGCCGGTGCCGCCGGCCCGCTTGTTGATCACCGCCGTCTTGACGGCTTCTTTGAGATCACTTTCTCCTGACGAGGCACCACCTGAGTTGATGAGGCCACTGCGGCCCATGTAGCAGTTCGCCACCTGGTAGCGAGTCAGATCGATGGGATGGTCCGTCGTCAGCTTCTCGTAGACCGCCTTCGAGGTCTTGCCAAACTTCAGGACATCGAAGCCGCGATTGGTCTCGGGCAGCTTCTGCTTGATGATGTCGGCCTCGATGGTGACGCCCATGTGATTGGCCTGCCCGGTGAGGTCGGCCGCGACCTCGTAATTGACGCCGTCTTTCGTAAACGCCGGATTTCGGACGTAACACCAGAGCACCGTCGCCATCCCCAGCTCGTGCGCCTCGTGGAAGGCGGCCGAGATCTCCTGGATCTGCCGATCCGACTCCTCCGAGCCGAAGTAAATCGTGGCGCCCAGCGCCACCGCGCCGAGCTCCCAGGCCTCTTTCACGGTCCCGAAGCGAATCTGGTCGTATTTGTTCGGATAGGTCAGCAGCTCGTTGTGATTGATCTTGCAGATGAAGGGGATCTTGTGCGCGTACTTGCGGGCGACCGAGCCGAGCACGCCGAACGTCGAGGCGACGGCGTTGCAGCCGCCCTCGATGGCCAGCTCGACGATCTTCTCGCCGTCGAAGTAGGCCGGGTTGGCGGCAAAGGACGCGCCGGCGGAATGCTCGATGCCCTGGTCCACCGGGAGGATCGAGAGGTACCCGGTACCGGCGAGGCGCCCGTGGTCGAAGAGCGACTCGAGACTGCGCAGCACGCGGGTGGGGCGGTCGCTGGTCGCAAAGATCCGGGTGATGAAGTCAGGGCCGGGAAGATGCAGCTGCGACTTCGGGATCGTTTTGCACTCGTGTTCGAGCAGGTCCCGGGCGTCGTTTCCCAGAATCGACTCGAGCTTGCTGAGCGACGTCGCGGTGGCGGTGGCCATCTGCTCCTCCTTTTGACCGGATCTGTCCTTAAGTTTAGGCCTTGACTCGCCCGTAAACTGAGTCTCGATGGTGGCGTGGTAAACGGTCGCGTCGCACGCCTCCTCCCCATCGGCCTCGTCACCGGGCTGGCCGGCGGCTTGCTGGGCGTCGGCGGTGGCTTCGTCATGGTGCCCGCCATGGTTTATCTGCTGAAGACGCCCCAACGCGAGGCCAACGGGACGTCGCTGGCCGTCATCGTGCCGGTTGCGATTGTCGGGGCCACCATCCTCGGACAGGGCCACCAGGTCGATATCCAGGTCGGAGTCATCCTGGCGATCGGGGCGGTTGGCGGCGCGGTCCTTGGTGCGCGGCTGACCCGTCGGGTTTCCGACATCGGCCTTCGCCGCGCCTTCGGCATCGTGGCGGTCGTCGCCGGGGTTGTGATGATCGGCGACTCGGTCGTGCGCGCTGTCGCCGGCGACGTCCATATCGCCGGCGGCCTGCACCCCAGCGGAATCTCGCTCTGGCTGATGGCCCTGGTGGTCGGTGCCATCGCCGGCGTCTTGAGTGGTCTGCTGGGTATCGGCGGCGGCGCCATCATGGTGCCGGCCATGACGGTGCTGATGGGAATGAGTCAGCACTTAGCGCAGGGAACGTCGCTGCTGGTGATCATTCCGACCGCGATCTCCGGCTCGATCACGCACTTTCGCATGGGCAACATCCGGCTCGAGACCGCGGCCTGGCTCTCCGGCGGCGGTGTCGTCGGCGCGGTTGCCGGCGCCTTCCTCGCGCTGGCGAGCCCCGACGCGATCCTTCGCCTGCTCTTTGGCTCTTACCTCGCGTTCACGGGCGCCCGCATGCTGCAAGCGCCGAAGACGAAAGTCACGCAGCCTACAATGGCGAGTCAATGAGCCTGGTCGATTGGTCGGTGATCATCATGGGCGGTTGGACCCTCGCGATTATCGTCACCGGCCTGGTCATGGCACTCCGGCCCGGCTCGGGCGAGTTCGAATACGACACGCCGCTGACGGAACCGCTCGTGCTGCGCCAGGCCGCCGGCGTGATGCCGCGCCGAGCCTGGGGCTTTCGCCCGGCGGTCCATCACTCGCGCTACGACCCCGCTCCCTGGCAGGTGCAGCCGCCGCGGACGGACGAGCACAGCCTCGATATCGTCGAGCGCGCCACCGACATCAAACGCGAGCTTGGCAGTGAGCACCCGCCGTGGGAGCGCCTCGACCGACAGGGACTGTAGACCCTATTCGCCGAGCTCGCGGCTGACCCGGTCGAGCACGTCGAGCATCCGCCGCGAGGTCGCGTGCAGGCTCTCCTGGAGGAGGGTCAGCGCGTGGTGGGCATCGGCGAGGACGTCGGCCTCGCCGGTCAGGTCCTCCGGAGTTTGCGCAAAGCGCGGCAGCACATCCTCGAACAGCAACTGGAAGCGCTGCTCCGCGAGCGCCAGGCAGGTGGCCAGCGTGACGATCTGGTCTTCCACCTGGGGATCGAGACTACGCAGGGCCTGCCAGGCGGGCTCGGGGACCGCGCTGCTGCCGGGCGAGGACGCGCCTGCCATCTCGAGCATCATGCTAATGCGCGAATGATCGCCACCGCCGCGGACGGCACGCGCCTGCACTACATCGTGGAGGGTACCGGTCCGCCGCTGGTGCTCGTCGGCGGCAGGACCTCCACCATCGAGGGGGCCTGGTGGCGCTACCTCCCCCCGCTCAGCGCGCGCTTCAAGGTGATCGCCCTCGATAATCGCGGCACCGGCGGTTCCGATAAGCCCGACACGCCGTACAGCACGTCGTTGATGGCCGAGGATGCCCTCACCGTACTGCGCGATGCCGGCGAAACCTCGGCCCACTGGTTCGGCCTCTCGATGGGCGGGATGATTTTGCAGCAGCTCGCGCTTACGCATCCCCAAGCCGTTCGCAGCTTGATCCTGGGCGCGACCCACTGCGGCGGCGAGCGCCCGGCGACGGCCGATGCGCCGGCCGCCGAGGGCCCGCTGCGCCGCTACGCGAATCTCTACGATGCGCGTTTCATCACCGACCATCCCGAGTGGGTGCAGGAAGACGCCACGCATTTCGGCAAGATGCCGCTCCACGCCATCGTTCGACAGGACCAGGCCGTCAAGCAGCACAACCTCTGCGCGAGGCTGGCCGAAATCCGCCAACCGGTGCTGATCATCCACGGGCGGCAGGACCGGATGGTGCCGGTCGCCCGCGCCGAAGAGCTCCTAGCCCTTCTGCCGAATGCGCAGCTTCAGGTCATCGACCCCGCCGGCCACCAGGTCCACTCCGAGCAGTTCGTGACGGTACTGCGATTGCTGCAAGCGTTCGTCGAGGAGGTCGAGCGCCAGCGGGCTTAGGCGGCCATCCAGGTGACGAGCTCGCGACTGACCTGCTTGTGCAGCCGGCCCTCGACGGCCAGTGACTGACAATGCGCCAGCGTCTCCTGCAGCGCAAGACGCTGTTGAAACACGTTGCGCTGCATGATGCCCTGGAACAGCTCGGCGGCCAGCTGCCAGCCGGATTTCGCCCCACTCCCGGCGAGCCGGACCAGCGCGGCCTTGCGCGCCTCGTGGTGCTCGATGATTTCCTTGATCCGACTGCGATGGTCGAAAAAAGGATCGCCGTGCGCGGGCAGCACGGTTTCGATCTCGAGCCGGCGAATGCGGTCCAGGGAAACGAGGTAGTCGTCCAGCGGATCCGCGCCGGATTGTGGGTGCAAGCCGATGTTGGGGCTGATCTTCGGCAACAGGTGATCGCCCGACAAGAGAACGCCGCGCGCCGGCCAGTAGAAACAGCAGTGGCCCGGCGAATGCCCCGGCGTCCAGATGACCTCGATCTCGCTGTCGTCGACCGGCAGCCGCTCGGCACCCTCCAGCAACGTGTCCGGCTCCACGACCGACACGTATTCCCGGGCCCCCATCGAGGCGCTCTTGACGTACTCGGCCTCCTCCTCGGGCACCCCGTTCATACTCAGCCACTTGCCGACGTCATGCACCAGGTCCTCGGCGCGCGCGTAGCGCGGTTCCATCAGGGCCACTTCCAGCCGATGAATGATGAGCTCAGCCCCGGACCGCTCACGCAGCTCGCCGGCGAGGCCGAAGTGATCCGGGTGGATGTGCGTGATCAAGATGCGGTTGATTCGCTTGATGGGAACCTTCAACCCGGCCAGCTGCTGATTGAGCACCTGCCGCGATTCCTCCGTCTGCAGCCCGGTGTCGACCAGCGTGTAGGCGTCACCATCGCGCAATAAGTAGACGTTGACGTGCCGTAGCTCGAACGGCATGGGGAGCTCGAGCCGGAAGATGCCGGGTGCGACTTCCACTGACCGGTAACGGTACTCGACTCAGGCGGCGGTTTGGACGGGTTCGTCCGGGCGGTTGGGTGCGATTTTCTGGCCCTGGTCCTTGGTCGGCAACGGGAGGTGCACGGTGTCGGTCGCGATCAGGTCGAGGAAGGCGTCGACCACCCGCGGGTCGAAATGGCTGCCCCGACCGGTCTTGATCTCTTCCAGCGCCTTGTTCAGGCCGAGGGACGGGCGGTAGATCCGGTCGGCCACCATGGCCTCGAAGGCGTCGGCCACGGAAATGATGCGCGAGCCGAGCGGGATGTCCTCGCCCTTGAGGCCCTTGGGATAGCCGGTGCCGTCGAATTTCTCGTGGTGATGCCGGATCAGCGGAGCGACATGGTGCAGGCCCTCGACCGGGCCGATGATATCGGCGCCGATCTGTGGGTGCCGCCGCATCCAGGCCATTTCATCTTCGGTGAGCGCCATCGATTGCCGCAGAATCCGGTCCGGAATCCCGATCTTGCCCACGTCATGAAGGATGGCACCGAGGCGCACGGCGGCTGCCTCGTCGCGGGAGAGGCCCATCCGCTCGGCACAGGCGCCCGCCAGCTTGGCCAGCCGTTCGGAGTGTCCCCGGGTATAGCTGTCTTTTGCCTCGATGGCATTGGCGAGCGCCATGTTGACCTCGGTCATCAGCTTGGCCTCGACGTCGCGACGCGTCACTAGCTCCTGGTGGGCCGACACGGCGCGCGCCATCACCGAGCCGACCACGGCGACGACCACGAAGAGAAAGAGGCGCTGCAGGATGATCGAGCGCTCGTCGGTCACGGTGGCGAGATAGGTGCCGGCCTGCAGGGGGGCGACGGCGCCCGCCGTCAGGTACAGCACGGCAACCAGCAGGGCGCAGAGCACGGAACCGCCCGCGCCGAAGCGCAGAGCAGAGACAGTGATGACGAGGAAGAACAGGACGGCGAAGGGGCTCTCGTAGCCGCCCGAAGCATAGGTGACCATCGTCGCCACCAGCATGTCGACCGCGGTCGTCGTATAGCTGAAGGCTCTCCCCGGCCGTTGATGGAGGAAGAGCAGGAACAGCGTCGTCAAGCAGACGACGCCCCAGGCCGCCAGGATGGCGTTGATTCGGCCCTGGTCGTAGCCGGCCGCCGGATTGAGGTTGTTGAGGATGACGGCGAAGATCAACAGCGTCCAGCGAAACAGGCCGGTGAGCCGCTCATTGCTGAGATTGATCAGACTCTCGGCGGGGTCCTGGGAGCGCTGCCGGGCCTTGCGCGACGCATTGCGGGCGACGGCCATTGCCGAAATTATCGGGCCGCTCTGTGACGACGAGCGTTACAAACCGGTCGCATTCCATGTCGCGGATGAACGCGGCCTAAGTCGGCAGACGGACCCCAAGGAAATCTGACAGCACCTGCCGGACGTCCTGGAAACGGAGGAAGGCGGCGTCCGCCTGGGCCAGAGCCGCGTCAACCGTATCGTAGGCATCCTTGAGCGGACCCACGAGGTCGGTGGTCGTGACCTCGGCCCGCTTCGCATGAGCGTCGCGGAGTTGCTGGCCGATCGCCTGGATCGACGCGCTGTAGTCCTTTGCGATGGCCTGCGCCTGTTGCAAGACGACTTGAAGATCGTCCGGCGTGAGTGTGCGGCCGGCGTATTGCTGCTTGAGCCCCGCCACCTGGATCGCGACGGCGGTGGCCGCCTCCCCGGCCCGGCTCATGTCGGCGCCAATGGCCGCCAGGTGGGTGACGGCATCGAGGTTGCGCCCGGCGGCGGGTAAGCCAGCCACCACGCGGAGCGCTAGGTCAGTGCGGGCTCGTCGGCCGGCATCGCTGAAGTCGCGCTCCGCTTGCCTGAGATGAGCTGCCGATGCTCGAAGTTGGGCCGGATCGGTGGACTGCTTGGCGGCACGCATGCCCACCTGCGCCGCGACCAGTTCCTGGCGGCCGCTCTCGAGCTGCTGGTAAACGGTCGTGCCCGCGTAGCCGGTGTAGGCCAGCAGCGCCACCAGAGCGAGCGCGACGATCGCGATGATGGCGCCGCGGCCGCGGCCTTTCAAAAAATTAGCGGGCGCCCGGCGCCCGCTCTCTCGAGGACCAGGTTGGGTCTAGGCCGCTGCCCGATTGCCGGTGACGAGGCGCACGACCCAGAGCAGGATTACCGCCCCGACGAACGCGGCGATAAAACTGATGAGCAATCCGCCGCCGCTCACGCCGAGCACCGTCGAGAGCAGCCACCCGCCAATGAAGGCGCCGATGACGCCGACAACGATATCCATGAGGACTCCGTACCCGTGACCGCTCACGACCCGCCCGGCCAGGGCGCCCGCGATACCGCCGATGATCAAGAACACGATGAACTGCATACTGGCTTCCTCCTGCGAACTGAGACTTGGTACTGAGATACTTGTACCCGGTTTCTATCTAACGTGTCAACCCGGGTATCACAATCCCCGCCGCGGCGCGCTAGCCAGCGAGCGATTGCGCGACGCTTTCTGGAGCCGCGGGTTCAGCCCGCACCCCGGCAAAGAGATCGCGCTCCAGGACTCCGGTGACCCATGGGTCGGGGAAAGCCCGAACAAACATTTCGGGTGATTCGCCGGGTATGGCGATCGCGGTGGTCACGCTGACCAGCGGGCTGGAGCCCGACAACCGGTAATAGAGCTTGGCCGGCAGCGCCGACGATCCGCCCGCCGCGCGGCGAACACGCGAGAAGGCCGAGGTCACAGCTTCGCGTATCGCGGGCTGGCTGTCGGCCACCACCACGTGCGGACGGACGCCGGCCATGACATCAGCGAAGACGTCCGCGAGCCCCTCGGCCGTCAGCTCGCGGATGTCGTAGTCGAGGAGCACGAGGTCCCGCACGCCGAGGCCGCGCACCGCCGCAAGCTGCGCGGTGCCACGCCACTCCCGACCGCCGGCACAGACCAGCGTGACATCGATGCCCGAGGCTGCGTAGTGGGCGAACGCGTGGCCGGTGAGGTCGGCGGCCTGGTTGGGATCCGCCACGACGCCCAGCATTCGAAAGGGCACATCGGATAATCGAGCGCACGTGCCGATTCTTTCTGCTGTCTGTTTAGACGGCGGCGCGCGCGCTGGAGAGCAGCCGGTCGTAGGCGTGTTTCAGCTGCGGGTAGCGCAGGAAGATCAGGTGGGCGAACTCCTGGGTGAGGGCACGTGGCGGCCGGACGAGGCGCATGCCCGCCTCGCTCAGCAACCGGTTGCCCTTCCGGCCGTTGCAGCGCCGGCAGGCGATCACCTGGTTCTCCCAGCTGTTGGCGGCCCCCCCGCGAGATGTGGGAACGACGTGGTCGACCGAGAGCTGGGCGGAGGGCATCCCTTTGCCGCAGTACTGGCAGGTGCCGTCGTCCCGAAGGAGGAGGTTGCGGCGGTTCGCCCGCAGCAGGCGGCGCGGGATCTGGATGTTGGCCAGGAGCCGGACGATGACAACGTCCGAACCAAAGCAACGCCGTGCCATTGCTTGCTCGACCG
>VBEQ01000052.1 GCA_005881235.1 Chloroflexota bacterium
CGACCACGCAGAGCGCGATCACGATCGACATCGTCCTCGTCGGGCTCGGGCTCGGCGTCACCATGCCCCTCTACATCAACGCCGTGCAGAGCGCCCTGCCGCAGCGGTACCTCGGCGTCGGCACCAGCCAGATCCAGTTCTGGCGCAACGTCGGCGGCACCGTGAGCTCCGCCGTGCTGGGGAGCATCCTGGCCCAGCGGCTTCCCGGCGCGATCAGCGCCCAGATCGCGAAGGTCAACCTGCCACCGGCATTCAAGAACGTCATGGGAAGCTCAGCCAGCAATCCCAATGCCCTACTGGATCCGGCGCGGATCGCGGCGGCCAAGGCCAAGCTTCCGGCGCAGCTGGCGCCCCTCTTCGACCAGGCGATGCACGCCGTCCGCCAGGCGCTGGCCCTCACCCTGCACGACGTCTTCCTGATCTCGGTCATCCTCACGGCGGGGGCGCTGGTCATCTCGCTGTTCATGCCCGATGTCCCGCTGCGTTCGCGTAAGCCGCAGCAACAGACCAGCAGCGAAGAACTCCCCACGGCGGCGGTGGGATAACAGGCATGGCAGAGGCGGCGATCGCGACCGAGCAGCTGGTCAAGCGCTACGGCGAGATCGAGGCGGTTCGCGGCATCGACCTCGCAGTCATGCCCGGTGAGATCTTCGGATTCCTCGGCCCGAACGGCGCCGGGAAATCGACGACGATCAGCATGCTGTGCACGCTGCTGCGGCCAACCTCGGGGCGCGCCGCCGTGGCGGGCTTCGACGTCACGCGCGACCCGGACTCGGTGCGCGCGGCCATCGGCCTCGTCTTTCAGGACCCGGCCCTCGATGAGCAGCTGACGGCACGGGAGAACCTCGAATTTCACGCTTTTCTCTACGATGTGCCGCGGGCGATCCGGGCGCAACGGATCGCTGAGGTGCTCGGGATGGTCGAGCTGGCGGATCGGGCCAACTCGAAGGTGATGACCTTCTCGGGTGGCATGAAGCGCCGGCTGGAAATCGCGCGCGGCATTCTACACTCGCCCGAAGTCCTCTTTCTCGACGAGCCGACGCGCGGGCTCGATCCGCAGACACGGAGCCACATCTGGGATTACCTTCAAGACCTGCGCCGCCGTGAAGGCATCACGATCTTCATGACGACGCATTACATGGATGAGGCCGAGTTCTGCGATCGCATCGCCATCATCGACATGGGGCGGATCGTCGCCCTCGGCACGCCGGACGAACTCAAGGCGCGCGTCGGCGGGGATGTGATCACGATCGCGACCACGGACAATGCTGCCAGCGCCGCCGAGCTCGCCTCGAAGTTCGGGCTGACGCCCGCAGCGGACAACGGCACGCTGCGCATCGAGGCATCGGACGGCGCCGCTCTGATCCCGCGCCTGGTGCGCGACCTCTCCGCGCGGGTGACCGCGGTCACGCTCCGAAGGCCGAGCCTCGACGATGTCTTCCTCAAGCTGACCGGCCGCGCTATCCGCGAGGAGCAGGCGGGGGCGCTGGACCGGATGCGCATGATGGGAGCCCGGTTTGGAGGCCGGCGTCGCTGATGGCGGTTCCCGTCGCGGCACCGAGCCGGCCCGCGAGCGTTCGCCGCATCGACACGCGGCGCGCCACGCTGCGGGCGATCTACATCATCTGGTACCGCGACGTCCTGCGCTACTCGCGCGACCGGCTGCGGCTTTTGGCCTCACTGGCGCAGCCGCTGCTCTTCCTCCTGATCTTTGGCACGGGTCTCAGCTCGTCGCTGCGGGGTATCGGCGGCGGTCTGGCCGGAGCGCCGTCGATCAACTACGTGCAATTTATTTATCCGGGGATCATCGGCATGGCCGTGTTGTTTACGTCGATTTTCAGCGCCATGTCGATTGTCTGGGATCGCGAGTTCGGCTTCCTCAAGGAAGTCCTGGTCGCGCCCATCGATCGCTCGGCGATCGCCATCGGCAAGGCGCTGGGCGGCAGCACCCAGGCGATGGTGCAGGGCATCTTGCTGCTGGTGCTGGCGCCGATCGTCGGCGTCACGCTCACCCCGCTGGCGGTGATCGAGCTGATCCCGTTGATCTTTGTCCTGGCATTCGCGCTGACGACGCTTGGCGTCGTCCTGGCCGCCGGGATCAAGTCGATGCAGGGATTTCAGGCGGTGATCAACTTCCTGATGATGCCGATCTTCTTCCTGTCGGGGGCACTCTTCCCGCTCGGCAATCTTCCATGGTGGATGACCGGCCTGACCCGGATCGATCCCGCGGCCTACGGCATCGACCCGCTGCGACGCGTGATCCTGGGCGCGTCGGGCGTTCCCGTCGCGGTCACGGACCGGCTCGGCTTGACCGTGGGCGGGCAGACACTGCCGCTCATGGCTGAGGTCGGTCTGGTCCTCGCCTTCGGCGTCGTGATGCTCGGCATCGCCATCTGGAGTCTTCGCCGCCCCGCCTGAGCTCGTTATCAACCGGGACCGTCCTGGCGGTGCGAGAATGCAAGCAGGCTCGCTGCCGGAACAGGAGGGCATGGGATGGCACGCACACACGCGATGCACCGCCGCGCGGTGGTGGCGTTCAGCGGATCGATCATGGTTGCCGCAGTATTCGCCTGGCTGCCGCTCCAGGCCGCGGCCGCCGATCTTCGGCAGGGCTCCGACGTCACGGTAGGTCCCGGCGAAACGGTCAACGATGACATCTACGCGGGCGCAGGCACGGTGAGCATCAGTGGGACGGTCAACGGCAGTGTCATCGCCGGTGGCGGCACGATCACGGTCTCCGGCACCATCACCCGCGATCTGATCCTTGGAGGCGGCACCATCAACGTGACCGGCCACGTGGGCGGTAGCATCATCGCCGCCGGTGGCAACATCACCGTCAACGGACCGATCGCGCAGGACCTCGTCGTGACTGGCGGCACGATCGACGTTGGATCCGGCGCCACCATCGGCCGCGACCTGGTGGTGGCCGGCGGCAGCGCGACGGTCTCCGCCCCGATCGCCCGACGGGTCCAAATGTCAGCGGGCAGTCTGACGCTACGGAATCGTGTGGGTGGCGACGTGCGTGGCCGGGTCGACCATCTCAAGCTCGATGGCGCCCAGGTCGCCGGCAACCTGGACTACACGAGCAATAACTCCGTCGAACAGGTGAACGGTGCGCATGTCGCAGGGACCATCACGCGTCATACGCCCACCGATCGCGGCGGCGACGCCGGCAACGGCTTCCTCGGGTGGCTGCGAGGGCTGATCGGGATCTTCGCCCTCGGCCTGCTGTTGATCTTTCTCCTCCCCGGATTGAGCTCGCGGGCGATCGACACCGAGCGGGCGCAGCCGTGGGCGAGTCTCGGCATCGGGGCGGGGATCCTGGTGATCACGCCGATCGTGGCGCTGATCGTGTTCGTCATCGGGATCCTGATCGGCGGCTGGTGGCTCGGACTCTTACTGATCCCGCTCTGGATCCTGGCGCTGGCCATTGGGTACGCTATTTCCGGGTTCCTCCTCGGGCGGCTGATCTTCGCCCGGCTCGGCTGGGGCGGATACCATGATGCCTTCGCGCTGCTGGGCGGGCTCTTCGTGCTGACGATCGTGGGGCTCATCCCTGTCGTCGGATGGCTGATCAGCCTGGTGGCGGTGCTCCTGGGTGCCGGGGCGCTGGCGCTGGTGGTGACTCGGCGAGCCTGGATGCGACCGGCGGTGGGCTAGGCTAGACCGAAGGGGACACCGACCGCGAGTTCGTCGCCGGACCCTTGATGATGATGAGGCGAATGAGTCCGGCGGTTACAACGGCGACGGCGGGAAGCGGCAAGAGCAGGCCCATCCAGGCATGCTCGGCCAGCACGCGGCCGACCCCGTCGCCCACCGTGACGCCCAGCGTGAGCAGCCCGCCTGCCCAAACCGAGGCCGAAATCACCGTGCTCAACCAGAACGTGCGATAGCGCACACCCAGTGTGCCGCAGGCCACCGCCATGCCCCAGCGCAGCCCCGGGACGTAGCGCGAGAGTCCGATCGCCAGGGGGCCCCAGCGCTGGAACCAGCGCTGTGCCCGGGCAACTCCGGATGGCGTCAGGTGTAGCGCTTTTCCAAGGCGCCCATGAACGAGCGCCGGCCCAAAGCGGCGTGATGCCGCGAACAGGTTCGTGGATCCGAGGACGATCAGCAGCGTGAGTCCGAACCAGGTTGCGCCCAGCGCCACAGGATTCACGGTCACGCGCTGGCCGAGATACCCGATGCCGACCTCGGAGGGCACGGGCATGGGGATGCCGGACTCCTCGAGATAGACCCCGGCAAGGGCAAGTTCGACGCCGATCTTCTGCTCAATCCCGGCCTCGAGTACGGTCGCCCGGGTCGCAAGACCAGGCTGGGTCACAGCGACAGCGATGCCGGCGGCGAGCAGGCCAACCACGATGCCGAGGAGGATGCGGCGGGCGATCACGCTAGGAGAACGATGGGCAGAGACGTTCGTGACACCACCACGGTAACCCGCCATGGCGATCCCCGCACGACATCTGGCGGGAGGAAATGTGAGTGGCCGGCTGGCTACTCCGGCAGGTCTGGGGGGCCTACTACGCTCCGGGTGGGCGCGGGAGGACGCCCAGCAGTTCGAATCCGTAGTCGAGCACTTTGGGCATCTGCGCGTAGGCGGTGCCGTTCGGAGCGCCCAGCATGACGCCCAGCAGGCGGTGGCCACCGCGGCTCGACGTCGTGATCAAGCAGCCAAGAGCCTGCTCGGTCCAACCAGTTTTCAATCCGTAGGTTCCCGGATAGGTGTGCAGCAGCTTGTCGAGGTTGAGCAGCACGTAGGCCTTGTGCGTCGCCGTTGCCGCGACCGTGATCGCGGGTGTCGCGGCGATGCCGACGAGGCCCGGGTAGTGCGACTCCAGGTAGATGGCGGCGATGGCCAGGTCATCGGCCGAGGAGTAATGGCCGGACGCGTCCAGGCCGGTCGGGTTGAGGAAGTGGGTGGTACGGAGGCCAAGGCGCGCGGCTTTGGTGTTCATCGCGGCGATGAACGTGGCGCGTGAGGTAGCGGCCGAGGCGAGCGTTTCCGCCGCGTCATTTCCCGAGTTGAGGAAAACGCCATACAACAGCTCGCGCACCGTGACCCGATCCCCAGGTGTCAGTCCCATGAACGTGGAGTCGGCAGGCAGCTCACGAATCGAGTCCGGCACGGTGACGACGGTGTTCAGCCCCATCAGGTCGACGGCGACCATGGCGGTGAAAATCTTGGTCAGGCTGGCCGGTGCGCGTGCGGCCCGGCCGTTCGACTGCCACAGAAAACGGCCGGTGTCGAGGTTGACGAGGACGACCTCCTGCGCATCGATCACCGGCGCCGGGATCGGTCGCAGCGTCGGACGCAGCCGAGCAACCGCGGCCGGAACGGGCGCGGTTCGCGACGGCCCCGGTGACGGCGTGGCCTGCGGGGTGCGCGCCGGCCGGGGATCGACCTGGTCGACCGGCATCGAGGCGCCCAACCGTGTGGGCGTTTCGACCGTTCTGGATGGCTGGGGCGGTGCCGCCGACCCCAACGTGCTGCTCAACGCAGCGATCACCATCACGACGGCAGGCAGCCGAAATACAGACCGTCCCATGCAGGCCGGCAGCCTATCGCAGAATCACCGAGAAAGCAAGAGCATGCGCCCTACAATGTTGCTCGCGCCGGGATGACGGAATAGGTAGACGTTGGCGACTTAAAATCGCCTGCCCGTAAGGGCGTCAGGGTTCGAGTCCCTGTCCCGGCACCACTGTCGGCAGCAAGTAGTATGGCCCCCATGTTCGAGACCCTCCAGGTCATCGTCGGGATCGCCGTCGTCTTCTACATCCTCAACGATGTCTTTCAGAGTGTCGTCGTCCCGCGCTCGACCCCAGCGCGCTACCGCCTCACGCGCTGGGTCGTCCGTCCCGGGTGGCGCGCCTGGCGGGTCATCGGCCTGCGGACGCACTCGTCCGGAGCAAGGGAGCGAATCCTCGGAGTCTTTGCACCGCTTGTCGTGGTCGTGTTGCTGCTGCTCTGGTTGAGCGGACTCGCCCTGGGCTACGGCTTGATCTTCTACGGACTGCGGGCCCAACTGCACCCCGCTGTGCAGGATTTCCCGACGGCGCTGTATTTTGCCGGCACCTCGGTGCTGACCATCGGCTTCGGCGACTTCGTGGCGACGTCAGGTGTAGCTCGTGTTCTGGCCTTGATCGCCGGCGGAACCGGACTCGGCACCATTGCGCTGGCTATCAGCTTCTTGTTTTCGCTCTACGGATCGTTCCAGCGCCGGGAAATCTTGATTGTCACGCTGGACGCAAGGGCGGGAGCGCCACCATCCGGCGTCAACCTGCTGGAGACGATGGCCAAGCTGGGTATGATCGATGATCTGCCGAGCTTCTTTGGTGAATGGGAGAAGTGGGCCGCCGAGGTCCTCGACAGCCATCTCGCCTATCCCGTCCTTGCCTATTTCCGGTCCTCACACGACAACGAATCGTGGGTCAGCGCACTGGGCGCGGTCCTGGACGCGACAACCCTGGTCTTGACAACCGTCGTGGACGGTCCTCGGGGCCCGGCCAAGATGATGTTTGCGATGGGGACGCACTTAGTGGAAGACCTGGCCCGCTTCTTCCGAATCGAGAGGGATCACGATCCAGGCGTTGAGCGTTATGAGTTCGACCAGGCGAGGGAGCGATTGGCGGCAGCGGGCTGGTCGCTGCTGGGGCCAGAGGAGTCGTGGGTCGCGTTCTCAAGCCTACGCGCGCAGTATGCGGTCGCCCTGAACAACATGGCGAAATGGTGGACCGCGCCGCCAACGCAGTGGATCGGTGACAGGTCCTATGTGCGTTTTAGCGCGCCACGACACCAGGACGTCCCGGCCCGGGTCGCCTCGCGCTAAGCGGCGAAGGCTTCTGGCGGCTTGCCGTGCAGGCGAAGGTAAAAGGCGGTCGCCAGCGCATAGGGCAGCAGCAGCCGCACCTCGAAATCCGGCGGCCGGCGTGCGATCCCGGCGAAGAGCTCCGGCAACTGCCGACGTTCCATTTCCTCCGTGATGTGCTGGATCGAAAAGGCATCCGAGGCGCGGATACGCGCGGTGGCGCCATCCCAGACGGTGGCGCCGTCTTCCAGCTGACGCCACTCCGCGAGCAGCACGCCCTGCACCGCGCTCAGGGCCAGCGCCTGCATCAGGCGCGGCTGGCCCTCGGGGCGGACCTCGATCCCGCGTGAGCGTGCCAGCGCCATCGTCTTCTGGACCGCCGTCTCGACCACGGGCCACGTTTCCGCATCGGCGGCGGCATGGTTAAGGAGATCCGGCGCCTCGATGACGCGCCGCGTCCGGCCGAGGGCAAAGCCGTCGAGCTGGCTGCGGACGGTGGCGCTCAGCCCCAGATGGGCGAGAGGAGGCGTTCGCGACGCGAAAAGTTCGACCACGGGCTCCCCGAACGCGATCACCGGGTCGTCGGCGGGAGCGGGCAACTCCTGGTGGTGCACCTTCGGCTTCCATATCGGCCCCCGCGGACCCTTCTTGCGGATGGTGAACTTGCCCGCTTGGTGCCGTCCGACCAGCACGGCCGTGGTCACGCCAAGTGCCAGGACCAGGATCGTAACCGGAACGCCGTAGCGCAGCAGCGCGATCACGCTGAGTACGAGCGTCGCGGCGAGAACGATGGGGCGGCGAGGCAGCCGGGACATGCCTCCGAATACAACGCGCCCGAGCCCGAACCCGTGCAGCCGAAGGGCCTAGTTCAGATTCCGGAAGAGCGTGGCGATGCCCTGGCCGCCGCCGATGCACATCGTCACGATGCCCCACTCGGCCTTCCGACGCTTGAGTTCGTAGGCCAGCTTGACGGTCAGGATGGCACCGGTGGCGCCGACCGGATGGCCGAGGGCGATCGCCCCGCCGTTCGGGTTGACCTTCTCCGGATCGATCTCCAGCTCCCGAATCACCGCCACCGCCTGCGCTGCGAAGGCCTCGTTCAACTCCATGAGGTCGATGTCATTGATCGTCATCCCGACTTTCTTGAGCAAGTTCTGCACCGCGAAGATGGGGGCCACGCCCATGATCTCCGGAGCGATGCCGGCGACGGCGTCGGCGACCCATTCGAGCTGTGGCGTCACGCCCAATTCGTCGGCCTTCGCCTTCGTCAGCACGACCACGGCCGCGCCGGCGTCGTTGATGCCCGATGAATTACCGGCCGTGACGCTGCCGCCCTCGCGGAACGCCGGCTTGAGGCGCCCGAGCGATTCCATCGTCGTGCCGGGGCGAGGATGCTCATCGACCCTGGCGATCACGGGGTCGCCTTTTTTCTGCGGAATCGCGACCGGCACGATCTGGTCGTCGAACCGACCCTCGGCGATGGCCGCGGCCGTCCGACGCTGGCTTTCGGCCGCGAATTTGTCCTGGGCCTCGCGAGAGACGCCGTAGCGATCGGCGACTTTCTCCGCCGTCGAGCCCATCTGGTAGCGGCCGAAGGGATCGGTCACCAGTGACATCGTGCCGTCGATGAGTGTCGCTTCGCCAAGACGCCACCCCACCTGCGAACGCGGCAACAGGTACGGCTGGATCGACATGTTCTCGTTGCCGCCGGCGACGACGACCTGGGCCTCGCCGGTGCGCAGCTCCTGGACGGCGCTGTTGATCGCCTGCAACCCGGAGCCGCAGAGCCGATTCACATTGAATGCCGTCGTCTTCTCCGGCAGGCCAGCCTTCAAGGTCGCAAGCCGGGCGTTGAAGGCATCTTCGCCCACCTGGCCGACGCAGCCAAGGATGACTTCGTCGACAACGTCCGGGCCAATGCCCGCGCGTGCAACTGCGGCGCGGATCGCGTTCGCGCCCAGGTCCGACGAGGGCGTGTCCTTGAAGGCACCCGCAAACTTGCCGATGGCGGTGCGGACGCCCCCTGCAACGACGATCCCCTCTCCGTTCCGAGTCACGAGATGATTCTAATTAGACGCCGGACCGGCAGGACTGCTGCCACTGCCCGTGCGGGTGATCCGCTGTGCCTTGGAAATGCCGCGCTCGACCTGAGGCCGCGCCGAATCCACGACCCCCTGAGCCTGGTCCAGCACCGGCTGCATCTGGCCGCGCACCTGATCGAGGCGCTCCGAAAGCTCCTCGCGCATTTGCCGTCCCGGCTTGGGCGCGTAGAGCAACGCCACCGCCCCGCCGATGATCGCTCCATGCACCACGCCTCGCAAATACCCCATCGTTTCCTCCTTGATGGCGGGCACGCGCCCGCGTCTGACCCGCGTGTTCATCTTATCACTCGGATTGCGTTTCGTTATAGCGCCGATATCAGAATCGAGTCGGTGAGGGTCAGGCGTTCGAGGCTTCAAGGCGGACCGCGGCCGGCGCCGGCGCGGGCCGAATGCCATGGAGGGCGAGCAGGCTCGCGCGCAGCGCCAGGTCGATCGTGGCGCGTAAGAGCACCGCGGTCACGCAGCAAAAGCTATAGAGAAAGACCTCAGGGATGCGCTCGACCAGGAAGGGCACGCCGATGGCGAGTCCGCCGATCAGGATCGTGGCCGTGCATAGTGCAGCGCCCAGCTCGACGGCTCGTGCCTTCAGCCATGCATTGACAGTCATCAGCGCAATAAATGATATAGCGTAGATGTCAGTAAAAGTCAACAGCTAGTCGGGCAGCTGCTGGCCGGCGCCGCGCGCCTGGGCCAGCTCGAGCACCGCGGCGCCGGTGGCCACGTCCTCGATCGCGAGCCCGACCGACTTGAAGAGACTCACGTCGGAGGGTTGGCGTACGCTGGCCGATCCGGCGACGACGTCGCGCAGTGAATGGACCCGGCCCCAACTCAGTTGCCCCTCGAGCTCGGCCAGCAGCAGGTCGCCGGCCTCGAGGCGGGCGGCCTCGACATCGTCGGCGACGAGGAGGTCGGCTCGGGCCACGACCCGGCCGTCGATTTCCCGCCGATCCGGATAGTTCGAGCCGCACACGTTCAAATGTTGGCCCGCCTGCAGCCACTCTCCAGGAAAGATCGGATGCGCCGCCGAGGTGATGGTGGTCAGAATCTCAGCGCCGTCGACGGCCTCCCGGAGGCTGCCGGCGGGCTGAATCGCGATCGCGCCCGGAAGCACCTCCCTGAGTTCGGCGACGAGCGCGTCGCGGTGCGCCGAGGTCCGGCTGAAGACTCGCACCTGGCGGAGCGGGCGTACCGCGGCGACGGCGAGCACCTGGGCCAGCGACTGGCCCCCGGCGCCGATGATGGTCAAGACCGATGCCTGCGCGGCCGCCAGGTACTTCGTTGCCAGACCGGATGTCGCGCCGGTTCGCATCCGGCCCAGCCAGTCGGCCTCGATCACGGC
>VBEQ01000053.1 GCA_005881235.1 Chloroflexota bacterium
TTCTTCAGGCCCTGCTGCACCGGCTCGAGCTTGGCCGGGTCGGTAACGACATCGACCGTCTTGCCGTCGACCCGCGCGTCGCCGGCGCCCATATCGATCGCCTCCAGTCCGATCTCGTCCGGGTCCCGCCCGTTGGCATCGATGACGATCTGGCCCTGGCGCGTGAACATCCACGCCACGCTGCCGGTGGCACCGAGGTTGCCTCCCGCCCGGCTGAAGAGATTGCGGATCTCACCGCTGGTGCGATTGCGGTTGTCGGTCAGCGTGTCGACCATGATCGCCACGCCATGGGGTCCATAGCCCTCGAAGCGCAGCTCCTCGAGCGTCGCGCCACCCAGCTCGCCGGTACCACGCTTGATGGCGCGCGTGACGTTGTCCTGCGGCATGTTGACGTCGCGCGCCTTCTCCATCGCCAGGCGGAGGCGATAGTTGCCGTCCGGGCTTCCCCCACCCTCACGGGCGGCGATGGTGATCTCGCGGGCCATCTTGGTGAACTGCTGGCCCTTCTTGGCATCGGTAAGGGCCTTCTTGTGCTTGATCGACGACCACTTGGAATGTCCTGACATCTTTTCCCCGTGGGGAAGTTTAACGCAGCTTCAGGCGCACGACTCGATGCGATCCGCGCCGCAAAATCCAGCCGTCCTGGGGCGTGACCTTCTCTTCTGTCGAGCTCACCGGTTGATCGTTGATGCTGATCCCTCGCTGGCCGGCCAGCCGGCGGGCCTCGCTCTTGCTGCTCGCGAGCCCAGCCTCGACAAAGAGCTGCGCAATGGTGCGCTCGCCCGGCGCAATCGACTGCTCCTGCGGCCCGGCGTTGCGAAACGCGCCGCCCTCGTGGCGGTAGTCATCGGGCGCGGCCCCGGGATGGAATTGATTGACGAGGCGCTCAGCGAGCCGCTGCTTGACGTCCTTAGGGTTCGCACCGTCACGTAAAGCCCGCTCTTCCTCGGCGATCTCGGCCGGGGTGGCATCGGTCGTCAACTGCAGGTAGCGGAGGATGAGATCATCCGGCACGGCCATTGCCTTGCGGTACATCACGTCAGGCGGCTCGTCGATGCCGATGTAGTTGTCCAGGCTCTTGCTCATTTTCTGAACGCCGTCGAGGCCTTCGAGCAGGGGCATCGTGTGGATGTCCTGCGGCGGCTGACCGTACGCCTCCTGGATGTCGCGCCCGACCAGCAGGTTGAAGGTCTGATCGGTGCCGCCCAGCTCGAGGTCCGACTTGACGGCAACCGAGTCGTACGCCTGCAGCAGCGGGTAGAGCAGCTCGTGCATGCCGACCGGCCGTCCCTCCCTCGTGCGCTTGGCGAAATCGTCGCGCGCCAGCATGCGCGCGACGGTGTAGCGGCTCATCAATTGCACCACGTCCTCGAGACGCATCGGGTCGAACCACTCCGACTGGTAGCGGACTTCGGTCTCGGCCTGATCCAGAATCTTCCAGGCCTGTTCGAGGTAGGTTTTCGCGGCGGCTGTGACCTCGTCCTTGGTCAGTTGCGGGCGCGTGACGTTCTGGCCGGACGGATCTCCGATGCGCGCGGTCCAGTCGCCGATGATCAGGACCGCGGTGTGTCCGTCTGCCTGGTAGCGGCGCAGCGCCCGCAAGACGACGGTGTGGCCGAGGTGGATGTCGGGGCGGGTAGGGTCGAGGCCCAGCTTGACGCGCAACCGGTCGCCGTGCTCGATGCGACGCTTCAAATGCTCGCGGTCGACGATCTCCACCGCGCCCGCGCTCACGGCGTTCCAGGCGCCGTGATCAGGATTTTGTCGCTTCTTCATCGGTTCGTCACGCGTTCTAGACGCCGAGTATATACGCGGTTGACGGAATTGCCTGTGCTTTTTTAACGATCTCAACCGTTATAGACGCGGTGTCGCCTGAGAAGCACCGCTTTGCTCGACTCGCCGCCATCCGCGTGCTCGCCATCAGCCGGATCAAGCGGCGGCGGCGCGGCCACGGGCCCAGGATCCTCATCATCGGCGTCACGCTCCTGGGCATGCTCAGCCTAGGAGGTGGTGCCGAGGCAGTCGACAAGTACCAGACCTATACCCGCGACCTGCCGAATCCCAGCTCACTCAACCCAAAGGAACTCGCGCAGGCGACCAACATCTACGACCGTAACGGCGTACTGCTCTACGTCAAGCACACCGACGGCGTCATCCGCACGGTGATCCCGCTGGCCGCCATCTCCCCGCACCTCATCGACGCCACCATCGCGCTCGAAGACCGGCAGTTCTACACCCATCAGGGGATCGACTTCCCACGCATCGTCGCGGCAGCGATCGCCGATCTGACCCACCAAGGCGTGCAGCAGGGCGCCAGCACGATCACCCAGCAGCTCGTCAAGCGGATGTTCGTGGGGAGCGCGAACTCCCTGGAACGCAAGGTCCGAGAGGCGACGTTGGCGCTTGAGATCGAGCGCCGCTTCTCCAAGAACGAGATCCTGACGCTTTACCTCAACCAGATCTTCTATGGGCACCAGGCCTATGGCATCGAGGCCGCGGCCCAGACCTATTTCGCCAAGTCCGCGAAGGATCTCGACATCGCCCAGGCCGCCATGCTTGCCGGTATCCCGAATGCGCCGTCGAGTTTCGACCCGTACAATCCGGCGACCGCCGCCCAGGCGATGAGTCGCCAGGATCTCGTCCTGCGCGACATGCTCCGCGACCACTACATCAGCCAGCTCGAGTACGACAAGGCGGTCAAAGAGACGCTCACGTTTCAGGACGGGAGCATCCAGAAAGACCTCAAGGCCCCTTGGTTCGTCGACTATGTTCTCCGGCAGCTGAGCAAGCAGTACGGGGAAGCCGTGGTCGCGGGCGGTGGCCTGCGCGTCCAAACGACGCTCGACTACAACGTGCAGAAGATCGCCGAGAAGGCCGTCGCCACCAACGTCAACCGGCCCGACCTGAAGGCGCGAAACGTCAACAACGGTGCCGCCGAGGTCGTCGACCCCAACACCGGCCAGGTGCTCGCCATGGTTGGTAGCGCGAACTACTACGACCAGGCGATCGGCGGCCAGTACAACGTCATCACGGACGGCCAGGGCCGTCAGCCAGGTTCCTCCTTCAAGATTTATGAGTACGCCACGGCGCTCGCCAACGGGTATGCGCCGTCGAACCTGATCCTCGACAAGCAGGGCAAGATCGACGGCCATGCGTTCGTCGACTGGGACCATCGCGACGAAGGCGTCATCACCATCCGGCGCGCACTGGTCGAGTCGCGCAACATCCCGGCGATTCTGCTGCTGAAGCAGCTGGGCTACGACCGGGTCTTCCAAACGGCGCGCATGATGGGCCTGACCAGCGCGAACCTCACGCCCGAGCGCGGGCTCGCCCAGGCGATCGGCGCCAGCGAGGTCCTGCCGCTCGAGCACTTCAACGCCTACGGCGTGCTGGCATCAGGCGGCATCTACCACGAGCCCACCGTCATCCTCAAGGTGGTCGACAGCCAGGGCCGAGTCTTACAGGAATGGAAGCCGAACGTGGGCGTGCGCGTGCTGCCCGCCCAGGTCGCCTACATGATCAGCGACATCCTGCGCCCCGTCGGCGCGGCGCTCAACATCAAGCGGCCTTACGCCGCCAAGACGGGCACCACCGAGAACTGGCGCGACTCCTGGCTGATCGGTTACAACCCCGACGTCGTGATCGGCGCCTGGATGGGCCATACCTGTGCGGGCGGCTGCCCGGCCAACGTGAACTCCAACCTCAACGTCGTCTGGGGTGTACAGGGTGCCGGGCTGATCTTCCGCGACATCTTCAACGGCTACGAAGCCAACCGACCGGTGAAGGACTTCCAGGTGCCGGACGGGCTCAAGAAAGTGACGGTGTGCGCGGCCAGCGGGTTGCTGGCGACGCCCAACTGCGCCGGCCAGACCATCTCGGACTGGTTCATCGCGGGCACCGCCCCGACCCGGGAGGACGACTGGTACCATCCGCTCCGGGTCTGCACCACCGACGGACTGCTCGCCACCTCCGACATCCCGGCCAACCTCACCACGGTCAAGACCTTCGTGAGCTATCCCCCGGGTTATCCGGAGGACATGAAGGACAAGAACGCTCCCCAGGCACCCACCCAGAACTGCCAGCTGTTCACGGAAACCACACCGCCGACGCTGACGCTGGCGCAGGCACCAAAAGCGGACGGCACCGTCCTGGTCACCGCCACCGCGACCGACGATGAAGCGATCAAGGAAGTCGACTTCTATCTCGATGGAGCCAACAAGCCCATCCGGTTGACCCAGGCCCCCTACACCTTCGTGATCAAGGGCTCCTCGGGCAGCACCCACACGCTGACCGTGCAGGCGTACGACTACAACCCCGCGAACGCTCCGGCGGTCCAGATGATCACGGTCACCCTCCCCTAGAACATGAACGGGTTAGGGTGGGGGCCTTCGACACTGATGGGCTGCTGAGAACCGCAAAGCGGTAGGGCAGGTCGACGGCGCGCGAGATGCCGATCCGCCGCGAAATCGCCACCTCACGATCCGGTACCGGCGCGCCAGTGGCGAGGCCAAGCGGGCCACGGGTGAAGTCGCGACCGTTGTCGACGAGGCTCAGGCCGAAGGCCCTGCCGACCTTGCCGGGACCGCTCAGCAGCCGGCTCTCCGGGCCATGGTCGCCGCGGGCGCGCATGATCTCGACCCCGGCCAGCGGCTCCAGCGCCCGCAGCAGCACCGCGCCGGCGGTGCCCTGGGCCCCTGCCGTGACGTTGAGGCAGTGGTGCATTCCGTAAGTGAAGTAAACGTAGGCGTGGCCGGCCGGGCCGAACATCACGGCATTCCGCGCGGTACGGCCGCGGAAGGCGTGCGACGCCGGGTCGGCCGCGCCCGTGTATGCCTCGGTCTCGACGATGCGACCGGCCAGCAGGCCTTCCGGTGTCTTGTAGAAGAGAACGCGGCCGAGTAGGTCGCGGGCGAGGACCACGGGGTCGCGGACAAAGAACCGGCGCGGGAGACGGGGCGTGGTCAGGGCCACCTCTGCTGGCTTAGCAGATTTGCGGTTAGTGGCTGAGGAGCTGCGTGAAGTAGCTGCTGATACTGCTCGGCAGGACGAGTGAGAAGACAGCCCTCGTCAGCGGCTCGAAGGCGTAGAAGTGCGGGGCCAGCAGCGAGTTGTTGAACCAATCCTGGGCGGTGATGAACGCCGGTGGGTAGGCGTAGCCGCCTGGCAGCCTGGCGTTGACCAGGCCGACGCCGACGATCAACATGACGGTGACCTCGAAGGCGCCGACGACGGCGCCCGCCAGGACCCCGGTGACGCGATCAAAGGCCGGCGCGATCATGGCGTCGAGGTAGCGCTGGTAGACGGCGCCGAGCACCTCGAAGAGGATGATCGCCGCCGTCACGATCACGGTGTAGGTGACGACGTGCGCCCAGAGCGCCGAGGTGATGCCAAATGTGGTGCCGATATAGGTGGAGGTATTGGCGCTGGTCAGGGTCGCGGCGCCCACGCCGGCGAAGAGACCGGCAAAGGCGACGACGCGTCGCACCAGCCCGAAGGCCCAGCCGAGGCCGACGTTGGCGAAGAGAATGCACACGATGATCAGGTCCAGGAAGTCCATCAGGACCGCACCTCGGCCCCAAACCGCGCGTTGAGACCGTCGATGATGCGCTGCTGGACCGCGGCAACCTCTTCGTTTGTCAGGGTCCGGTCATCGGCCTGATAGTGCAGACGGAATGACAGGCTGCGGGCACCAGCCTCCAGCTGGGGCCCCTGGTATTCACTCACCATAGAGATGTCCCGCAACGTGTAACCGCCCTGCTGGCGGATAACTTGCAGGACCTCACTGGCCGCGATCTTGCCCCGAATCAGCACCGTAAGGTCCCGCCGAACCCCCGGAAAACGCGCGAGGGGCCTGGCCTGCGGCGTCCGCCCACCACCGGCGGAAAACCGGTCGAAAAGGACCTCGGCAACCACCGCCCGGCCGGGCAATCCGAGCTGCGCCAGCAGCTGCGGGTGCACCTCGCCGACGATCCCGATTGGTTCGCCATCGTCGAGCACTTCTCCCGTGCGGCCCGGATGAAAACCGGCGAAGACGCCGGGATTCTCGCTCGGGAAGTCGGCCTGCTTGAACGCGGTCGCCGGGATGGCGAAGCGGTCTCGCATGGTCGCCAGCGTCGCTTGCAGGGAGCGCAGTTCGGCGACCGCCGCGTCCGCTCCACCGGCTGGAACATGAGCCGCCAGGGCCAGCGCCTGCGGCTCATCGACCGCATTCACGGCGCTCTTCCAGAAGACCGAACCGAGCTCGAAGAGTCGTGCGCCACCCTGGTCCTGGCGAGCGTTCAGCGCCAGCGCCTCGAGCAGGCCGGGCAGCAAGCTGCGGCGCAGGGCGTCCCGGTTCTCGGCCATCGGGTTCTTGACCTTCACCACGGCCTGCGCCGCGGAGGGCATGGCAATCGGGGGCGTCCCGTCCGCGCTCACGAGGCTGCTCGTGACCGCTTCGTCGAGCTCTCGGCCGGCGAGCACCTCGCGGGCGGTTTCGTCGGCGTCCCGGCGCTCGAACAGGTCGCGCACTGGGGTGCGAGCGCCCGGTAGGGTGCTCGGGACCCGATCGTAGCCGTGGACTCGGCCGATCTCTTCGACCAGGTCTTCGGGAATCGAGCAATCCAGACGGAACGCGGGAGGCTGCACCTGCAGTCGGGCACCGGCCCGCTTCACGATGAAGCGAAGCCGCTCGAGGATGCTCGCGGCATCCGCAATCTCGACCCTGACGCCCAGGACGCGCTCGATGCGATCCGCGTCCAGCTCGATCGTGGCCGGCGTCAGCGGCACGGGATAGACATCACTCGCCCGCGTTGCCGTGCCACCCGACAGCTCCGCAACGAGTGCCGCGGCGCGCTCCACGGCCGGCAGGCTCAGCGCCGGACTCAATCCCTTCTCGAAGCGCGACGACGCTTCCGTCCTCAGTCCGTGCATCCGTGCCGTCCGGCGGATCGATCGTGGCTCCCAGGTGGCGGCCTCCAGGACGATGTCGGTCGTCGCCGCCTGGACGGCACTTTCGGCGCCGCCGATGATGCCTGCCAGTCCCTGGGCCCGCTCCGTGTCGGCCACAACCATGTCGTGCGCGGTCAGGCGGCGCGTCTTCCCGTCGAGGCACGCCAGTTCCTCGCCGTCGCGAGCACGCCTGACGACGATCCGCCCGCCTGTGAGGCGCCGGTAATCGAAGGCATGCATCGGCTGCCCGCTTTCGAGCATCACGTAGTTCGTGATGTCGACGATGTTGCTGATCGGCCGGACGCCGGCGGCTCGGAGCCGTGCCTGCATCCAGGGAGGCGAGGGCGCAACGGTGATCCCGGTGATCAGGCGTCCCACGAACCGGCGGCAACCATCGGGGGCGTCGATGCGGACCAGGTCGGGGGCATCGCTGCTCCGCGTCTTCGGGATCTTCGGCTCCCGGACGGACAGATTGAAAATCGCACCCACCTCTCTCGCAATGCCCAGGTGGCAGAGGAGATCCGGGCGGTTCGACTTGATCTCGAGTTCGAGGATGGTGTCGCGGGGATAGAGCGCGTGCAGATCCTGTCCCGGGGTCGCGCCCGGGTCGAGGATCATGATTCCCGCCGCGTCCTCCCCCAAGCCGAGCTCGATCGCGGAGCAGAGCATCCCCGCTGATGGAACGCCGAGGAACGTCTTCGTCTCGATTCGCCGATCGCCAAGGCGCGAACCCGGCGTCGCGTACGGCACCCGGTCACCCACGGCGAGATTCCACGCGCCGGTGACCACCTCGACCGCGGCGCCACCGGTCGTCACCCCGGCGATCTGGTTCTTCGTCGACCCGGGGAGCGGTCGCAGGCTCTTGACCTCGGCGACCACCACGCCGTCGAAGTCGACCTCCTGCTGGGCGATCCGTTCGACCTCGTTGCCGGCGAGCGTCAGCCGTTCGGCCAGCGTGGGCGCGTCTGCCGTGATGTCGACGTACTCCTTGAGCCAGTTGAGGGAGATGAGCACGCTAGAACTGCCTCAAGAAGCGCACGTCGTTCTCCAGGAAGAGGCGGAGGTCGGTGACGTTGTACTTGAGCATCGCCAGCCGGTCCAACCCGGCGCCGAAGGCAAAGCCGGAATAGCGCTCGGGGTCGATGCCACCATTGCGAAGCACCTGTGGGTGCACCATCCCCGCGCCGAGGATCTCCAGCCAGCCGCCCTTGCAGCTGCGGCAACCGATACCGCCGCAGATTCCGCAGGAGACGGCCGCCCCGATGCTGGGCTCAGTAAACGGGAAGTGATCGCCAACGATCCGAATGCGCCGTTCGGGACCGAAGAGTGAGCGCGCGAAATATTCGATCGTCCCCTTCAAGTCGGAGAGGCGGATGTCGTGGTCGACGACCAGGCCCTCGACCTGATAGAACTGCGAACCGTGCGAGGGATCCGTGGCATCGCGCCGGTAGACGGCACCCGGGGCAATGATGCGGATGGGCGGCTTGTGGCTCTGCATGAACCGGATCTGCACCGGCGACGTATGGGTGCGCAGCAGCAGGTCGTCGGCCTCGACGTAGAAGCTGTCCATCGTGTCGCGCGCGGGATGGTCCTGGGGGATGTTGAGCGCCTCGAAATTGTGGAACTCGTCCTCCACTTGAGGTCCCAACGCGACCTCGTAACCGAGCCGCGAGAAGATCGCCTTCACCTCCCGAAGGATCAGCGTCAGGGGATGGAGGTGGCCGCGGCGGACCGGGTTGGGCACAAAGGTCAGGTCGACCCACTCGGTGTCGCCCAGGGCGGTGTGCCGCTTCGCTTCCAAGCCCCCCATTCGGTCGGTGATCCACTGGAAGATCTCGTCTTTGAGCTGGTTCGCCTCTGCTCCGGCGGCGGCCCGGTCGGCCGCCGGGAGGCCGCCGAGCTGTCGCAGGATGGTGGTGAGCTCGCCCTTCTTCCCGAGCAAGCTCACGCGCAGGCCTTCTAAGGCCTTCTGATCGGTGGCGGACTCGATGCGCTCGCGCGCGCTGGCTCTGAGCCGCTCGAGTTCGCCCGCAACACCCTGCGTCAATTCAATCGAGCGCTCAGGGCGTTCAACTGCGCGGGCGCTAGTTCACGCCTTGGGACCGCCCTTGGCGACGGCGATCAGCTCGCTGAACGACTGAGAGTCCCGCACCGCCAGGTCCGCGAGCATCTTCCGATTGATGTTGACGCCGGCCACTTTGAGGCCGTGCATGAACTGGTTGTAGGGCATGCCCTGGCTGCGAGAGGCAGCGTTGATCCTGGCGATCCACAGCTTGCGCATATCGCGCTTGCGCGCCCGGCGGTCGCGATAGGCGTACTCGAGCGCGTGCATGACCGCTTCGTTGGCCGGCCGGAAGAGTGTCCGGTGCGTCATCCGGAAACCCTTGGCGAGGTTCAGGATCTTCTTGTGGCGGCGGCGGGCCGGGACGCTGCGCTTGACGCGTGGCATCTCAGTCCTTCTTCTTCAGGTAAGGCGCTGCCCGGCGCAGCCGCCGAGCGTCCTTACCGGTCAACACCAGCAGCTTGCTGTATTGGCGCTTGCGGCGCGGGCTCTTGTGGCCGAGCAGGTGGCTCTTTTGGGCGTGCGGCCGCATGATCTTGCCGGTCTTGGTCACGCGGAACCGCTTGGCCGACGCGCGGTGAGTCCGAAGCTTAGGCATCGATCGCTCCTTTAATTCTTCCGTGCCTGGGCTTGCGGCG
>VBEQ01000054.1 GCA_005881235.1 Chloroflexota bacterium
TCGAACAAACCGCGCGTTAAATGCGGTCGCAATGCCCAGCCCGAAGCTGGTCTGATCATTGGTGACGAAGGCCCGCTTCTTGCCCAGTGTCCGGAAGGCGAGGTCGGCGCCGGCCGCCCCCTCGACCAGTTGGGTCGTCACCACCCGGAAGAAGTTATTGGGACCGCTCGGTCGAAGCCGCGCGGTCAGCCCCTGGCAATGCCCGTCCGGTGGCTCCTGGGACAGGCATTCATTCGTCGTGCCGGGGCTGACCATGGTGAGCCGGGCGGCGTTCGCCACCGGCAGCTCGCTCCTGGCCACGCTGTCATGCAGCGGGCCGATCATCGCGAGAACCCGCGCGTCTTGGGAAAGGAGCTGGACATTCTTCGCGCCCTTCGCCGGGTCATGGATTCCCTGGCTGACATCGTCATAGCTGACGGCCTGCAGGTCGAAACAGGCATCCGGGTGGCGAGACGGGCCGCACACCCGCCCGACCTGCCTGATGGCGAGGTCGATGGCGTTCTTCGCCGGCAACCCATCGGGCGCGTCGTCGCCGCTGAGCGGCAGGTCCACCCCAAGCTTGATGACCCCCATGGTGTGCGCGGGTGTGCCGGCGCCCACGATGCAACCGGCGAGCAGTAGCGTGCCCAGCATCAGGACGGCGAGGCGCCAGCGGTTCATCGCGCGGTCGCCCGCTGGGGATCGATTCGCAAAATGCGGCCAGATGTGTCGGTGACCCAGAGCGAGCCGTAGCCGTAGGCAAGCGTGAGGCCAGGCTGGTCGATGGTTTTGACCACTCGGTTTGACGCCGGGTCGATGGCCTCGACGGTGATTCCCCCGAGCCAGATCCCGGAGGGGGCCACCGCGATCGCATCCTGGCCGCTACGCCCATTGAAGGTGTTGACGTCGAGCGTCGCGGCCACCGTGTTCGTCGTGGGATCGATCCTCGACAGCGTGCCGATGCCTTCGTTGCGCACCCAGACCGCGCCGTTCGCCACGGCGACGGGCAGCGGGGTCGGCGCCGACCAGCACGATGCGCTGCACGGCACCGGAATGGTGGCGACAACCCGGTTCGAGCCGGCGTCGATCCGCGCCACGGTGCCGGTCCGGCTGATCGCCACCCACACGTTCTCGCCGTCGAGCGCGAGCCCCGACGGACCACCAGGCTGTGCGATCGTCTGCACGACCTGTTTCGAGCGAACATCGATCCGAACCACGACGTTGTCGTCGTAGCTGGTGACCCACAGCGCCTGATCGTTGGCCCTGAGCTCGAAGGGTGTGACGCCGACGGGGATGGACGCGACCTGGTGGCCGTCTTTGGGATCGATGGCGAGGATCGTGTTGGTGTCGTTCTTCGCGACCCAGAGCAGCCCGTTCGCGGTGGCTATGGAGCTCGGCAGGTCGCAGCGACGGACGTGGAAGGTCGTGACCATGAAGCTATGGACCGATCCGTAAGGCTGGCACACGCGCCGGTAGAAGGCGCCGGCGTCTCCAACGTGAAACGTGGCGACACGGCGATTGGAGGCGGGATCGATCCTGGAAACGGTTCCGTCCCCGGTATTGGGGATCCAGACCGCTCCGAGCCCGACCGCGGGCGTGCCGGGCCGCGACCCGACGGCGATGCTGGCGAGCACCGGTCCGGAGGGGACGGCCTGGGAGGGCGTGCACGAAACCAGCGCCAGCACGATCGCCCCCACGACCCCGACGCGACTCGCCCGCGCGCCCGAACTAGATCCCGAGGTACGCCCTCTGGACGTCGGGGCTTTCGAGGAGCATCTTGGTCGGGCCTTGCTTGACGATGCGCCCGGTCTCCAGTACGTAGCCCCGATTGGACACGGTGAGCGCCTTGGTGGCGTTCTGCTCGATCAGGAGGATGGTCGTGCCCTCGCGGTTGATGTCACGAATGATGTCAAAGATCTGGTCGACGAGGATGGGTGCCAGTCCGAGCGAGGGCTCGTCGAGGAGCAGCACCTTTGGCTTGGACATCAGCCCGCGGGCGATCGCCAGCATCTGCTGCTCGCCGCCCGAGAGGGTGCCGCCGATCTGGTGCAGGCGCTGCCTGACCCGTGGAAAGAGCGTCAGGACGTGCTCCTGGTCACGTCGGATACCCTCTCGGTCTTTGCGCCGGTAGGCACCGAGGACCAGGTTGTCGCGCACGCTCATTCGGTGGAAGATCCGACGCCCCTCGGGTACGTGACCGATCCCGAGCCCGACGATCTGTGCGGCGGGAAGGTGGGTGATGTCCCTGCCACGCAGTCGCACCTGTCCCCGCGACGCCGGCGTCAGCCCGGAGATGGTTCGCAGGGTCGTGGTCTTCCCGGCGCCGTTGCTGCCGATGAGGGTCACGATCTCCCCCTCCTCGATGCTGAGCGACACGCCCTGAAGCGCATGGACCCGGCCGTAATAGGTGTCGACGGCATCGATCTCGAGGAGTGCCATCAGGCTCCGCTACGCACTTTTCCCCAGGTAGGCTTCGATCACCCGGGGATCACGGCGGACATCCGCGGGCTTGCCTTCGGCGATCTTCTCGCCGTAGTCGAGGACGACGATGCGATCGGAGATCCCCATCACGACCTTCATGTCGTGCTCGATCAGGAGAACCGTCACGCCTTCCGCTCTGACCTTCTCGACCAGCGCCATCAGCTCCACTTTCTCCTGCGGCGTGGCGCCGGCCGCCGGTTCGTCGAGGAGTAACAGCCGCGGGTCGCTGGCCAGCGCGCGGGCGATCTCCAGCCTTCGCTGGTGGCCGTAGGGCAGGTTCCGCGCGTAATTGTGCGTGTGCTGCTCGATGCCGACGAACTTCAAGAGCTCCATCGCCTTCTCGGTGACGCGAACCTCCTCGTCTCGCTCACGCTTCGTTTTGAACAGAGCGTCCCAGACTTTGGCGTGCATCCGCGAATGCTGACCAACCCGGACGTTGTCGAAGGCGGTCATGTAGGAGAAGAGTCGAATCTGCTGAAAGGTCCGACCGATGCCCAGCTCCGCGACTCGGTAGGGCTTGAGCCCGGTGATGTTTGTGCCCTCGAATACCACGGTGCCCGAGGTCGGCGAGTAGATGCCGGTGATCGAGTTGAAGAGCGTGGTCTTCCCGGCGCCGTTCGGCCCGATCAGCGAGAAGATCTCGCCCTTGCCGATCTGAAAGGTGACCTGGTCGACGGCCGTGAGCCCACCGAAGCGCTTCGTCAGGGCGTCCACTATCAGGATCTGTCCGTTCTCTGCCATGGGTCAGCTCTCCTCGCGGAGATCGAAGACGGCTTCTTCGCTGATGCCCTTGGCCAGCTCCTGCTCGCGGACGCGGCTGGGCAGGAGGCCCTGCGGCCGCAGCAGCATGACAAGGACAAGGATCAGTCCGAACACCAGGAAGTTGAGCCGTTGCACCTCGTCGTGCAACCCGATCCAGTCGCCCTTCGAGGTGTTGAGGAAGCCGAGACCGATCGAATTGGCCGCGTTCGTGGCGAGGTCCGGAAGGTTGGTCAGCAGGTTGAAGAGGACGTAGTAGATGCCCAGGGCGCCGAGGATGACGCCCGGGATGTTGCCCATGCCGCCGAGCACGACCATGATCAGGACGGTCACGGATACCACGAAGGCGAAATTCTCCGAGCTGACGAGCGAGAGCTTGGCGCCGTAGTAGGTGCCGGCAAAGCCGCTGAACGAGGCGCCGATCGCGAAAGCCAGCAGCTTGATCGCCACCGTGTTCACGCCCGTCGCGGCGGCGGCCACCTCGTCTTCGCGCACCGCCATCCAGGCACGGCCGAGACGAGAACGGTACAGATTGTTGGCCGCGATGACGCAGATGACCACCAGGATGACCATCAGGACGTAAAACGCCAGTGGGTCGATGAAGTCGAAGCGCGGCAGAAAGCCGAACGCGGCCCCGTTCTCCCACGGCCCGCTGATCCCGAATGGAAGCGAGGGGGGATCGATGCCGGCGATCCCGTTGACTCCGCCGGTCCAGTTTCCGAGGACCGATCCGGGCCCCAGGTAGCGGAAGATCCGCGGCACGATCTCGCCGAACCCCAGCGTCACGATCGCGAGGTAATCGCCCCGGAGCCGCAAAGTCGGTGCCCCGAGCAGGGCCCCGAAGCCGGCGGCGGCGAACATGCCGACAAACAGCAAGAGCCAGAACGGCAGGTGGATCTCGTGGTGCAACGGACTGCCGTAGAGCTGGCCCGAGGAGAGCATGCCGACGGTGTAGGCGCCGATGGCGAAGAAGGCCGCGTAGCCGAGGTCGAGCAGGCCGGCGTAGCCGACCACGATGTTCAGCCCGATGGCGAGCAGCACATAGACGCCCGCGTCGGCGGCCGTGTTGATGATCGCGCCGCCGCTTCCCCCGGTAACAAGGGTGATGAAGAAGGGAAATGCGATGGCGCCTAGGAGGAGCACGCGATAAATCACCAGGTCACGGTCATCCCAGCCACTCGTGAGGTCGGCCAGTCGCGGTTGGCTGGGCCGCTTCGCCGTGCTCATTTCTCGGGTACCCGCATGCCGAGCAGCCCGGTCGGGCGAAAGACGAGGACCAGGATCAGGATGCTAAAGATCCAGACGTCGGTGAGTTGCGAGGTGAAGTAGCCGTCACTGTACGCCTTCACCAGGCCGATGAAGAGGCCCCCGATCGCCGCCCCCTGGATGTTCCCAATCCCGCCGAAGACGGCGGCGGTGAAGGCGAAGAGTCCCGCCTGAAAACCGAGGTCGAAGCGGACGGTGTTGAAGTAGAGCCCGAAGATGATGCCGCCGGCTCCGGCGAGGATGGCGCCGATGAAGAAGGTGGCCGCGATGGTGCGGTTGATGTCGATGCCCATCAGTTGCGCGGCGTCCTGGTCCTGGGCCGTCGCGCGCATCGCCTTGCCCAGCTTGGAGCGGTTGATGAAGGTGGTCAGCACGACGACGAAGACCACCGCCAGGGCGATGACGATCAGGTCCTTGTAGCCGATCGACGCCGAGCCGCCGAGCGAGATCCGTCCGGCCGGAAGGAAGTCAGGGTAATGGATGTTGTTGGCGCCCCGCCAGATGTACATCGCCCCCTCGAGGATGAACGACATGCCGACGGCGGTGATCAGGGGAGCCAGGCGAGGCGCGTGGCGGAGCGGCCGGTAGGCGATCCGCTCGATCAGGACGTTGACGCCGCCCAGGATCAGCATGACGATGATGGCGATCACCAGCAGCGCCGCGTAGAGACCGAGGCTGGCTGACTGCCCCTCCGTCAGCCCAAAGGCGCCGATCAGCGGCAACGACACGAAGGCGCCCAGGGTGAAGACGTCCCCGTGCGCGAAGTTGATCAACTCGATGATGCCGTAGACCATGGTGTAACCGAGCGCGATCAGAGCGTAGATCGCGCCGTTGGCCAGTCCGTAGACCAGGATCTGGACGAAGAACGATGGGTCGCTGGCGGCCCGCGGGATGAAAAGGACGAGGAGGATGGCCACGACCGCACCAACGAATGCCCGAGTACCGGCGGAGCCGGACAGGGCGCGACGCGTGTTCCGGAGTGTACCGACCAGCTTCCTCTCTCCCTTCGAAGGATCTGGAGGGGCCTAAGCCCCTCCAGATTCTATTGCCGGTCGGCTACTTCGCGTAGTTGATCTGCTTCACCCACACCCAGTCGACGGGAGTGCCCTTCGCCTGGTAGATCGAGATGATCTTCTGGGAGGTGTCGCCGTTCGCATCGAAGCTGGTCTTGCCCAGCGCCCCGGTGAAGTCCGAGGTCTTGGCGACTTCCGCCCGGACCTGCTCGCGGGTCGGCATGTTGCCGTTGTTCGCCTTGATCGCCCGCTGGATGGCGGCGATCAGGATCTTGGCGCAGTCGTAGGCCGGCATGGTGTAGGCGCCGAAGTCCTCCTTCTTACTGAACGCCGCCTTGAAGCCGCTGATGATCGACGCGGACTCGGGGATTTGCTCGGCGTTGGGCGCGGCCACGGCCGCGTAGATGCCCGACGCCATCTGGCCGGCGTCCTTCAGGCACTGCGAGGTCTGGAGGCCGTCTCCGCCCATGTACGGGGTGTCGACAGCGAAGATGCCCGAGGCTTGCGAGCGGACCACGCAACCCTTGTTGCTGTCGGTGCCGCCGAAGTAGATGCCCTGGGCGCCCAGGCTCTTCGACGACTGCAGGAAGCCACGGAAGTCGTTGGTGCTCTTGGTGTCGAAGTCCTGCCGCTTGACGACGGTGCCGCCCTTGTTCTTGAACTCCGCCGAGAAGGTGTCGGCGATGCCCTTGCCGTACACCTCGTTGTCAGAGGCGACGCCGAGCTTGGTCACTTTGAGGACGTCGACCGCGTAGTCCGCCATGGCCGGTCCCTGCAGGTCGTCGGTGGTGGCCACGCGGAAGTAGTTGTTGATGCCCGTGGGCCGGAGATCGGCCGGAGCCAGGATGCCGGCGTCCTTGCAGGTGATGTCCTTGGGGGCGCCAAGGGTTGTCGGGATATAGATGTTTTTGGTCAGGCATTGGTTGGTGTTGGCCGGGCTGATCTGCGCCAGGTGCGCCCGGTTGCTGATCGGGATTTCGGCTCGGGCTACGCTCGAGTTGAACGGTCCGACGACGCCCAGGACTTTGGAATCGTTGACGAACTGCTGAAGGTTCTGGGCTCCCTTCTGCGGGTCATGCACGCCGTTGACGGCGTCGTCGAGGTTGGACACTTCGATGGTGAAGCCTTCGACCGTGCCCGCGGTCTGGACGGCGTACTTGACGCCGTTCAGGGTCGGGATGCCGTCCGAGGCTTCCGCTCCGGATTCCGGTAGGTCGACGCCGATTTTGATGGTTCCCTTGTTGGCCGTCCCGCCGCCACTGGTGCCGCAGGCTGCCAGCGCTAGGCTCGCGACGGCAAGGCCGGCGAGTAACTTCGACAATCTCATTGAGACCCTCCTTCCGAAAATACGGCTTGAGCGCGTGTCATCCCCGATGCCCGAAGGCGTAGCTCTTTATACAACCTTGCCCAAAACGCTGCAACAATAGGGGCAAAGCTTCTAATACCACTTAATAATCAGGGCGGTTTCCCACAAGCATCCGGCGGGGCCTCCGTTGTGATGCCCAGCAACTCGATACCCAAGCTTGACAATGCTTTTCAAGCGCGCGTAGGGTATACCACGCATCTCAGGAGGGCAGGCGATTGGCCGAATTCGCAGAGCGCATCAAACCGAGGGCCCAGTACGTCGACGAGGCGATCGAGCTCGCCCTGGCGAACCGATGGGCGGAGGCCGTTCAGGTCAACCGGGGCATCATGGACCGCTTCGGCCCGGATGAGGACACCCTCAACCGGCTCGGGAAGGCTTACACCGAGCTCGGCCAGCTGAACGACGCTACCGAAGCCTACAAGGGCACCCTGAAGATGAACCCGGTCAACCCGATCGCGGTCAAGAACCTCAGCAAGCTCCAGGCCATGCGCGGTGGGCAGCCGGTCCCCACCTCGAAGGCCAAGGTCGACGTCGACGCCTTCATCGAGGAGACTGGCAAGACCTCGCTGACCGCGCTCCACGTCCACGGCGAGGCTGACCCCTGCAGCAAGGTCGCTGGCGGGGATCCGGTCAAGTTGATCGTGGCGGGCGACACGATGAACGTCGAAACGGCGCGCGGCATCCACCTCGGTCACCTCGATCACGCGCTGGGACGCCGGCTGATCAAGTTCCTGGAAGGCGGCAATCGCTATTCCGGGGCGGTCGCGACCTGTGAGGGCGGCGCCGTCAAGATCATCGTCCGCGAGACCTACCAGGACCCGAAGTTCTTCGGGCGGCCCTCCTTCACGATCAAACGGGGCCGTGACGAGTTCCGGCCCTATGCCAAGGAGTCGCTGCTGACCCGGAACGCCGACGCCGAGGAAACCGAGGAGGATGGCGAGGAACCGGCGGAAGAGCTCGACGGCATGCACACCGTGGAGTCGGCCGAGGACGAGGTGGAAGTCCCCGAGGCCGACGAAGACACCCGCAAAGAAGACATCTACTAACTAAAACGCGCCGATGCGGCCTCCAGCCGCCCGCGGCGCACTCGCGCTTAAGAACGTGCGCTCATGTGCTCGCACGGGCGTCATGGGCCGCCGGCGCTCGCGCCCGAAAGGGCGGCGGCCCGAGGGCCGCTGTGCGGCTCGGCTTGCGGCCTCGCCTAGCCGACGCGCCAGTAGACGCCGTCTTTCCGGTTCAGCAGTTCCCGCTCCACGAGCGCGCGCCGGAGCTGGCAGTGGTCGGGCCAGAACTCGCGAAGGATGGCATCGACGTCCGCTTCCGCCAGGCGTTTTCCCGGTGAGAAGGCGCGCACGACCTCGGCGAGGACGAGGCGGCGCCGGCTCTCCCGAGCCGGCCACTGGATGATCCGGCCGTCCCGCCAGAACGGCCGCAACTTCCGCATCTCGTCGGCGGCCGTGTTCCGGTCGGCAGTGGCCACGACTCATTGTAAAAACCAAAGCCTGCTGATCTTGCGCGGGTAGACTGTCGGCGTGTTGCTCGCGATCGACCTCGGGAATACGAACCTGACGTTCGGGCTTTTCGAGGGCGATCAGCTCCGGCACGACTGGCGCCTGGCCACCCGCCGCGACAGCATGCCCGACGAGCTTGGCCTCCTGATGGTGCAGCTGATGCAGCAGGAGGGTTTCGACCCGAAGGCGGTGGAGGCCGTGGTCGTTGCCAGCGTCGTCCCGCCGCTAAACAGCCGCCTCGTCGAGGCGATCGAGCGCTACTTCGGCCGCGACCCGATGATGGTGGGCCCGGGGATCAAGACCGGCCTGAAGATCCACTACCGAGACCCCAAGGAAGTCGGCGCCGATCGGATCGTGGCCGCCATGGCGGCGTTCAAGAAGTACGGCGGTCCCTTGATCATCATCGACTTCGGCACGGGGACGACCTACGACGTGGTCTCCAAGGAGGGCGATTACCTTGGTGGCGCGATCGCCCCGGGGATGGGCATCTCGGTCGACGCGCTCTACGAACGCGCGGCGCGGCTCCAGCGTGTGGAGTTGAAGGCCCCGCCGACGGTCATCGGACGGACGACCGCCGAGAGCATGCAAGCCGGCATCATTTTCGGCTTCACCGCCCAGGTGGAGGGGATGGTGGCGCGCATCAGGAAGGAACTCGGCGAGACCCCGCGGGTGATCGCGACCGGCGGTATGGCGGGGCTGATCGCGGCCGAGACACCGGTGATCGAGCTCGTCGATCAGCGGCTGATGCTGGAGGGTCTGCGGATGATTCACGAGCTCAATGCCTGACGAGGCTTCGCCGTCCAAGCCTGAGCCAATCCCACCCGCGAGGCGTGAACCATCGCCGATCAGTGATCCGGCCGCCATCTTCATCGCCGCCGCCACGCTGTTCGCGATCTTCATCAACTCGCAGAATGTCGGCCCGATCCTGATGCTTGGCGTCATCGCCCTGCTGCTCGAGCTCCGCCTGCGTCCGAAGGACTGATAGGCTGGTAGCCCCGTGAAAATCGGTCCCTACACGCTCGTTTCGCCGGTCTACGTCGCCCCTATGGCGGGGGTGACCGACGCCCCCTTCCGCAAGATCGCGCGCGAGTTCGGGGCCGGCCTCGCCTGCACCGAAATGATCAGCAGCGAGGCGCTGGTGCGACAGCACCGCGAGTCCTTCCGGCTGATGGATCTCGGCTGGGACGAACACCCGGTCTCTGTCCAGCTCATGGGCGGCGACCCGAGAGTCATGGCGCAGGCCGCCCGGCTGGCCGAAGAGGCTGGCGCCGACATCGTCGACATCAATATGGGTTGCCCGGTGCCCAAAGTCGTCAAGACCTCCGGCGGCTCCTCGCTGCTTCGCGATCCGGACGGCGCCAGCCGCGTCGCGGAAGCCGTGGTCGGCGCGGTGTCGGTGCCGGTCACGGTCAAGATCCGCCTCGGCTGGGACTTCGCCACACGCAACTACCTCGAGATGGCGACGCGGCTGGAGAGGACCGGCATCCAGGGGCTCGCGGTTCACGGCCGCACCCGCTCGCAGCGTTACGATCCGTCCGCCGACTGGATCGCGGTCGCGCAGGTCAAGGCCGCGGTCACGATTCCGGTGGCCGGCAGCGGTGATCTGCGAACCGCCGATGATGCCGTGCGGCGCATGCGCGAGTCCGGCGTCGACGCGGTGATGCTGGGCCGCGGCATCCTCGGCAACCTCTGGCTCGTGCGGCAGACCGTGGCTCGGCTCACAACGGGCGAGACCGTTCCCGCGCTCTCCTGGATCGAGCAGATCGAGTTGGTCCGGCGGCACTGCGACCTCGTTCTCGACTATTACGGTGCGGAGCGCGGGCCGCGACTACTCCGGAAGTTCATCGCCTGGGGGCTTCGGGGTTTTCGGGGCGCCGCCCGGCTGCGGACGATGGTGCAGTCGGTCGCGACCCCGGCGGACGTCACCGTGGTGCTCGACCTGCGAAGCCGCCTGACGGAACTTTTTCGCGCCAGACCCGTCGTACAAGCATGAAGCGTCTTGCGATGCTCCTGCTCGCCCTCGTCCTGGCGGGCTGCGGCGCCCGGGCGGCCGGCCCGGGGTCGAGTCCGACCCCGAGTCCGACCGACACGGTGTCGGAGACGAACGGGCCCTTCTATGCCGAGGCGTCGCCGGCCCGGCTGGCGGCCGGCGGTACCGTTCACTTGACGTTGACGGTCACCGGCCCGATCGACTACGAGATCGGTTGCGTCCAGACGCTCCATATCTGGGCGGAGGACAGCCAGCGCCAGCAGGTCTGGCAGCAGCCGGTGCCGGAGAT
>VBEQ01000055.1 GCA_005881235.1 Chloroflexota bacterium
TGAAGTAGCCGCGCCGGATCTTTCCCGCTTCCTCCATGGCCCGCAGCACCGGGTAGAGTGCGGCAAACCCACCGGTGATGCTCTCACCGAGCGCCGCCTCGCGGGTCAGCACGCCGTACCGCTGCAGGAGGGCTCCCGCCATCGCGTGGAGATGTTCCGTGGTCGACGCCATCGGGCGCAACAGATCCGAAACCAGCGACCAGCGCCCGGCCGACGCCGGCGGCCCGAGTCGCATCACGGGGCGGCGCGGGTTGCGGCGCGCTCGCGGCCCGAGCATCCGGAGCGGGAGGAACGTGTCGTTGGTGACCTCGCCGGCCCATACCATGTCCCAGAGCGCGTCCAGCACCGCATCTTCGTCGCTCGATCCGGTCGCGTAATAGAGGTCGCGGAAGAACGACGCGCCGCGGCCTTGCAAGTGCTCGCGAAGTCGCTCGTGGATCTCGCCGTTGGGCCGCTCCTCCGGCTCTCGAACAAGCCGGGGCGCGTCGGACCGCAGGTAGAGCGCGACGCGTCCGTCGGAGCTGCCCAACGAGCCGCGGCCGGTCCAGACCACCTCCCCCATCGAGATGAGCTGATCGAGCAGCTGTGGCCGGTAGTCGCGCATGCGCACCGCGAGCACATCGCGTTCCAGCACCGATGCCGGGATGGCGCAACCCTGCAACTGGAAGACGATCTCCGCGAGCCGATCGAGTCCGCCCGCCTTGCTGCCAACGTCGTGCCACGCCGGCAGGAACCTGCCGAGGACCTCGACGGGCACCGGCTCGATCTCCCGCCGCAGAGCCGCCAGCGATTTCCGCCGCAGCGACCTGAGCACGTCAGGGTGGCAATACTCCCGACCAGCCTGACCGGGGCGGAACTCTCCAGCCACGATGTCGCCCCGGCCGGCGAGACGCCGCAAGGCTTGTTCGACTTCGCGCACGGACAGCCGCCAGCGGGTCGCCGGATCGCTGCTGAAGAACGGCACGTGCGTGCGCGCCCAACGGACCAGGAGGGACGTGAGCGGCTCATCGACTCGCTCCAGGAACGCGTCGGGCAGGCCCACTGGCAGGGTGACACCCAGGGCGTCGCGATAGCGCGCGCCGTCCTCCGCCGCGATCCAGCGCGGCTCATCGGCGATGCGGACATGGGCGGCGCGGCGTTCCCGCTCCAGTTGGTCAAGCCATTCGCCACGGATCCCGCGCGCCGCGGCTTCATTCGTCGTCAAATCGCCGAGCCGCCGCAAGAGGTCGGCGGCCTCATCGACGTCGCGGGGCCACCGCTCCTTCAGCAGACCCTGCAACTCCAGCTCCAGTGTCTCGATCGCGCGGGGATCGAGCAGCTCTCGAAGCTCCTCGGTGCCGAGCAACTCCGCCAGTAACTCCTTGTCCAGCGTGAGCGCTTGCGCCCGCCGTTCCGCCAGCGGCGCGTCCCCCTCGTACATGTATTGGCCGATGTAGTCGAAGACCAGCGTCGACGCGAAGGGCGAGGCGCGCTCGGTGTCGACCACAACCGTCCGGATCTGCCGGGAACGAACCGCGCTCATCAGGTCGCGCAGACCGTCCATGTCGAAGACGTCGCTCAGGCACTCCCGGTAGGTCTCGATCAGGATGGGAAACTCGGCATGCTTGCTGGCGACCTGCAACAGGTCGTGGCTGCGCTGGCGCTGCTGCCAGAGTGGGGTGCGCTCGCCCGGGCGGCGCCTCGGCAGCAACAGCGCGCGCGCCGCGTTCTCGCGGAATCGGGAGGCGAAGAGCGCCGACCCGTGCAGCTGCGAGGTGACCAGCTCGCTCAGCTCTTCTGGATCGAGCAGCAGGTCGTCGATGTCGGGCGCGCGGTCCGCCTCGGGCAGCCGCAGCGCGAAGCCGTCGTCGGTGTAGATCATCTGGACCTCGAGGTCGAGCCGCTCCTGCATCCGCGCTCGCGCGGCCAGCGCCCAGGGCGCGTGCACGCGGGCGCCGAAGGGGGTCAGCACCGACAGCCGCCAGTCACCCAACTGGTCGCGGAAGCGCTCGATCAGGATCGTCCGGTCGGTCGGAACCGTGCCGGTCGCCTTGACCTGGTCCGAGAGGTAGTTGAGGAGATTGGCGGCCGCGCGCTCGTCGAAGCGCGATCGCTCCTGGAGGTGGGCGACCGCGTCATCGGGCTCCATGGCGGTCAGCTCGCGCATCGCCTCTCCCATCGCCCGGCCCACTTCGACCGGCCGTCCAAGGGCGTCGCCGTGCCAGAAGGCGATCCGGCCCGGCTCGCCCGGCGCCGGGGTGACCATCACCTGCGAGGGCGTGATGTCGGCCACCCGCCAGCTGGTGGCTCCGAGCACGAATACCTCGCCAGGCCGCATCTCGTACACCATCTCCTCATCGAGCTCGCCGACTTTCTTCCCGTCGTCGAGCAGGTTCACCGAGAAGAGTCCGCGGTCCGGGATCGTGCCACCGCTGACGACCGCCAGGCGCTGTGCGCCGGCGCGGCCACGGATCGTTCCCTCGAGCCGGTCCCAGACGATGCGAGGCCGGAGCTCGGCGAACTCGTCTGAGGGATAGCGCCCACTGAGCATGTCGAGCGTCGACTCGAGCGCGCGCGGCCCGAGATCGCTGAATGGGTAGGCGCGATGCACCAGTTCCGCAAGAGCCGCGACCGACCACGCCTCGATCGCCGTCATCGCCACGATCTGCTGCGCGAGGACATCGAGTGGATTCCGCGGCACCCGAGTCGTTTCGATCTCGCCTCGGAGCATGCGATCGACAACCACTGCAGTCTCGAGCAAGTCGCCGCGGTACTTGGGGAAGATGGTGCCCTTCGACGGTTCGCCGACCGAATGACCGGCGCGGCCGATCCGTTGGATGCCGCTGGCGACGCTGGTCGGCGACTCAACCTGGATGACAAGGTCGACGGCACCCATGTCGATACCCAGCTCGAGGCTCGAGGTCGCTACCAGTCCGGGAAGGCGACCGGCCTTGAGCGCATCCTCGATCAGGAGGCGTTGCTCCTTGGCGATCGAGCCGTGGTGGGCTCGGACCAGTTCCTCACCGGCCAGCCCATTGATCGCCGCGGCCAGTCGTTCAGCAAGCCGCCGCGAGTTCACGAAGATGATGGTCGAGCGGTGCTGGCGAACCAGTTCGAGGATGCGGGGATGGATCGCCGGCCAGATACTGCGGCGCGGTCCCTCCGGCTCGGCACCAATGACGGCGGCCGGCCCGCCATAAACCTCGGTGCCACGTTCCAAATCGGACATGTCGTCCACTGGAACTTCGACCGTGATCTCCATTGGCTTCACGCGACCGGCGTCGATGATCGCGACCTCGCGGTTGGTGCCGCCGAGGAAGCGCGCGGTTTCAGACAGCGGGCGCTGTGTCGCCGAGAGCCCGATGCGTTGCGGCTCGGTCTTCGTAATCGCTGAGAGGCGCTCCAGACTCAGCGCGAGGTGGGCGCCCCGCTTGGTGTCGGCCATCGAATGGATCTCGTCGACGATCACCCAGCGGATGCTCGGGAGGATCCGCCGAGCTGCGCTCGTTAGGAGGAGGAAGAGCGACTCGGGGGTCGTGATCAAGATGTCCGGCGGATGGCGTTCGATCTGCCGGCGGTCGCGAGTCGGCGTGTCGCCGGTGCGGATTGCGACGCTGATGGGCGACTGCGTGAGGCCGATCCGCTCCGCCTGCAGCCCAATGCCGCGCAGCGGCGCCTGGAGGTTGCGCTCGATATCGACCGTGAGCGCTTTGAGCGGCGAGACGTAGAGCACCCGGCAGCGTTCGGCTTCAGCCGGAACCGGCTCGGTCGCCAGTTGGTCGATGCACCAGAGGAATGCGGCCAGCGTCTTGCCACTGCCCGTGGGCGCCGACATCAGGGTATGCTGGCCGGCGGCGACCGAGCGCCAGCCCCCTTCCTGAACCTCGGTCGGCGCTGAGAAGGCGCCTGAGAACCAGGCTCGCGCCGCAGGCGAAAATAGGTCCAGAACCGTGGGCATAGGTCTTAGTTTATTGCCGCGCCACACTCCCTCAAAACTTGAAGTGCCGCAATAGCTCGTCCGGGCTTTGATGCTGGCCGGTGGCGAACACGGCTCGCCCCTGTTCGAGCAATCCGGTGTTATACGGCGTCGGGCGCCCGATACGCTCGCCCAGCGTCACGATCTCACCGTTGAGGTAATCGAGCTCGCTGCTCGAGCCACGCTTGAGGCTCTGAAGGGTCGACGGCCCATACGTGCTGTCGGGTGGGAAATTGCCGGCCAGCCGCTTGCCGAACATGAGGTAGCTGAGCGACATGGGAAGCGTCGACATCAGACGAAAGGTGCGTGCCCGGCGACTTCGATCGAGACCAAATCCACCAAGCTGGGCGGTCCTGACACCTTCACGAATCGTGGCGATTGACAAGCGGGCGAGTCCGTGATGGCGCAGCGCCTTGCCGATCGGCAAGCCGGTGATTGCCATGATGGCGTTGTTCAGGTTCGCCATCAACTTCGTCCATCGGGCACGGGCGATGTCTGGGACGAGTTCCGTCTTCACCACCGGACCGAGCAAGGCGAGCACCGCATCGACTCGTCCGGCCGACTCAGGAAAGGGCGCCCCTATCTGGAAGAGCCCGCGCGTGTTCTGCTCGACCACACCCGGCTCGAGGTAGGTGGCGCTGATGTTGAGGACGCATCCCACGACGCGATCCCGTCCCAGGATCTCTGCCGCTTCGCGGTCCGATCGAACGCCGTTCTGCATGGTGACAACCGTCGGGTCTGAACCCAGGCGGGCGATCTCGCGGCAGGCGTCCTGTACGTCCTGCGACTTAACCGTCAGCAGAATGATGTCGGGCGTCCCCTCGAGCCTTACCGCGCCAGGCAAATGGACCGTGCGCGATTCCTCGAGCCCTTTGATCAGGAGTCCACTTGCCCGGATCGCATCTACCTGAGCCTGCCGTCCGATCAGCTCGACGTTGACACCGGCCTCATGAAGACGCGCTCCAACCAAACTTCCAATCGCGCCAGCACCGTAGACGGCGACCTGCACGTCATCCCATTCTCGCCCGCGGCTGCCCCTCGACCATCTGGGACCCTGCAAATGGACCGAGTAAGGATCGGCCAAATGGACCGTTACGCTGCTATAAAATGTGCTAATATGTCTGTAGCGTTTGAGCCGCGCCTCATACCCATCTGCGGGCTCAAAGGAGAAGCATCATGCCTGACTCATACGATCGAGAAGTCGTCCGAGAGGAGACGACCGCCGGCGAGCCGGTGCGGCCCGTCGCGCCGGTCACGCCGGTAACGACCTCCTCGACTTCGCGGACGGCGGTCTACCGCGAGGGCGGGTACAATTCGCGAGCCATCCAGGCCGTCTGGTGGATCGTGGTGTTTCTCGATGTGCTGATCGCGATTCGCTTCGTGCTGAAGCTCTTAGGCGCCAACCCAGCGCCCTTCGTCCGCTTCATGTACGACCTGACGTGGCCGCTGGTCGTCTGGTTCCACGGCATCTTCAATACCGCCCAGGAAGGCCGGTCGATTCTCGAGCCCGAGTCGCTTGTCGCGATGGCGATCTATGCCCTGATCGGATGGGGCATCGTTTCGCTCATCCGGCTCATGTCCCGTCCTCGTTCGACCACGACCGTCGTCGACTGACGACCCGCAATTGCCCGTCTGGAGCCGCCCCGTGGGGCGGCTCTTCTTTTGTCTGCGGGCCGCTCAGGTCTCGGTCTCGGCCATTGAACGCGGAAAGCGGGTGGGACCGAACGTCATGGCTCCGGCCGGCACGATCCAGGGAAAGATCTGCACTGAGAAGCGCCCGGCCCGTACAGCCGGGTCTTGTTCTTTGAGCGCCCGGGCTCGCTCCGGGTCGACGTTGAGGATGGTCAGACCGCGAAATTCACGATCCGGTGGACCGAGCAGCGGACCAGCCGCGACGAGGTAACCGGCTTCATGGAGGTCGGCGAGATGCGCCATGTGGGCGTCCTGAAGCGCTGCGGCGGCAACTTCGTCGAGGACGGGAGCATCCGGCCGCAGCATCAGAAGGGCGATCGTGAACTGATCGAATCGCATGGCGCGATTGTAGGTGGGCTCCCCGAGGGGACCCTGGCGGCGCTCTGGGTTTCGTCGTTCCTCCGATCGAGCTTTAACGGTTCATCCAGTCCGGCGGAGGGCTTGGGCGAGCGCATCAATTCCCTCGTCGAGTTGATCATCCTGAATCAGAATCGACGGCAGGAAGCGGATCACGGTTCCTCCTCCTGGTAGGACGAGCACGCCGAGATCCTGCATCGCCTTGATCACCGGGGTCGACGGTTTCTTCAACTCGACGGCCTGCATCACCCCACGGCCGCGGATCTCACGGATCTGTGGCAGCCCGAGGTCGCGAACGCGCTCTTGAAAACGCGTCCCGGCACTGGACGCGCGGGTATGAAGTGTGTCATCCGCGAGCACCTTGAGAGTCGCGGCAGCGGCGGCGCAGACCAGTGGATTGCCGGCGAAGGTGCTCCCATGGCTCCCCTTGGGCACTCGCTCGCTGACCGCCTCGGTCGTGACGGTCACCCCGATCGGCAGGCCATTGGCGATCGACTTCGAGAGGCAGAGGATGTCGGGCACGATGTCTTCGCGCGTAAAGGCGAATGGGGCACCGGTGCGAAACCCGGTCTGGATCTCGTCACATATAAGAAGGATGCCGCGCGCGTCGCAGCGTTCGCGGATGCCCTTCAAATAGCCGTCGGCGGGCACCCGGACGCCGCCCTCCCCCTGGATCGGCTCGACGATCACGGCCGCGACCGTGTCGTCCAGCACCTTATCGAGGGCGTCGAGGTCATCGAAGGGGATGTGCCGGACGCCCTCGAGCATGGGTGCGAAGGGATCGCGATACTTGGCATCGGCCGTCGCAGACAGGGCGCCGAAGGTGCGCCCGTGGTAGGCCCGATGCGTGGCAATGATGCCGATGCGGCCGGTCGCGACGCGCGCGAACTTGAGTGCGGCCTCGATTGCCTCGGCTCCCGAGTTTCCAAACGAGATCCGGGTCAGGGGTGGGGGAAGCAGCGCGCCCAGCGCGTCAAGGAAGTCCTGGCGCGCCGGCGTGTCGAAGCTCTGATGGGCATTGGTCAGCTTCGATGCCTGAAGCTTGATTGCATCGGTCACCTTCGGGTGCGCGTGCCCCAGGAGATTGACACCGTAATTGGTCATCAGGTCGAGGTACCGCCGGTCTTTGTCGTCCCACAGATAGGACCCCTCTCCGCGAACCAGGGTCACGCCCCGGCCCGCGTGCAACGGGATCGGGCTGAGCTGAGTGTGCGTACTGGTCAGGTCGTGACCCATGTGCCGGCTCCCTCAAACGCGCGCGTCAGCGGGTGCTCGCCGCGCCCGTCGAGCAGCCCGACCGCCTGGATGCCGCGCCGGATGGCTTGCGCCGCCGCCAGCAGCTTGACCCTGGCCCGGCCTTTGCCATATTCGGCAACGCGTTCGACCTCGTCGAGACGGATCGTTGGGATCACGCTCCCCTCGTCGCTGACATCCCGCATGAAGCCCGGGGTGTCGGCAAAGATCAGCAGGCGCTCGGCCTTGAGTGCCGTGGCGATCTCCATCGCGAGGCGGTCGCCGTCGACATTGATGGCGACGCCGTCATGGCTGATGGCCGGCGGGGTCACAACCGGCAGGTAGCCGGAGTCGAGCAGCAGGCGTAAGAGCTTCGGTTCGATTCGCTCGATGCTGCCGCTGTGATCACCGTGCAGGATCTTGACCTTGTCGCCATCCTTGATCCGCAGATCCGGTTTGCGCCGGCCGATGGCGATGCCGCCGTCCATTGCCGTGAGCCCCACCGCGCTCGCGCCCAGGGCGCGAAGCCGCTCCACGATCCGCTTGTTCTGCTTACCGGCGTAGGCCATCAGGAAGTGATCCATGGTGGTCGCGTCGGTGAAGCGGCTGACCTCGCCGCGCTCCGAGGTGACCATGCGCGGCGGATGCCCGAGGCGGTTGGAGAGATCGTTCAGTTCCTTGTTGGCGCCATGGACGAGCACGAGGGGCTCCTGGCAGGCGGCGACGTCCTGCAAAAGGGGATCGAGGTCGGTCAGGCTGCCGCCGATCTTGATGACGAACACGGCTAGATTGGGTACAAGCCGGGGAAATCGAGGCCGGTCCGCTCGTCCCAACCAAACCGAACGTTGAGCGCCTGCACGGCTTGGCCGGCGGCACCCTTCATCAAGTTGTCGAGCGCGCTCATCACCACCACGCGACGCGAGTGCGGATCCCGCTCGAAGCCGACGTCGCAGTAATTCGTGCCCGACAGGATCTTGGGATTGGGATAGCGGTGAATCCCCTGCGACTCCTTGACGATGCGCATGAACGGCTCATCGGCGTAGGCCGCCCGATAGATCTTCCACAGATCCTTCTCCGAGAGGTCGTCCTTGAGGAAGACATGGGCCGTCACCAAGATGCCGCGCACCGCCTCGACGGCGGTCGCCGAGAAGGCGATCGTTGGCCCATGGCCGTTGGGCGACTGCAGGCCAAGCTCCTGGATGATCTCCGCGGTGTGCCGATGCGCGGTAGGGGCAAACGACCGCATCTCACCGCTGCGGTGGGGATGATGGGATGCTGGTCCCGACTCGGCGCCACCGGCGGACGAGCCGGTCTTGCCTTCGATCACGATCGGCATCGCGGCATCGACCACGCCGGCCCGGGTGAGCGGGTAGAGGCCGAGAATGGCCGCGGTCGCCAGGCAGCCACCAGCGGCCAGGCGATTGGCGCTGCGGATCTGCTCGCGGTGGAGCTCGGGCAGTGCGTAGACGAAGTCGCTGAGCAGTGACGGCTGCGGGTGCTCCCAGCCATACCAGGTTGGGTAACCGCCGCGATCGCGCAGGCGAAAGTCCGCCGAGAGGTCGATGATCGTGGGCGCGAGCGTCTGCAGCTGGTCGATTTCCTTGCTGGTCTCGCCGTGCGGCAACGCAATGAAGAGGACGTCGACCGGCTGTAACGAGGTCCGCGATTGGAACTTCAGCTCCGTCCGTCGCCGCAGGTGCGGGTGCACGGTGTGGACGAACTTCCCGCCAAGGCGCTCGGACGTCACCTGCGTCACCTCGACCTGGGGGTGGGAAAGGAGGAGACGAAGCAACTCTCCGCCGGCATAACCGGCGCCGCCGATGACCGCCGCCTTCATCGCGCCAGGTGGCTGAGGGCCGAGGTGAGCACGTCGACCCCGCGGGCGAAGTCGTCGAGGTCCATGGCCTCGTCCGGCGTGTGGTCGAGCTTCGAATCGCCGGGTCCGTAGGCGAGCGTCGGGCAGCCCCAGACGGGGGCCAGGATGTTCATGTCAGAGGTTCCCGTCTTCATCTTGAAGCGCGGCGTGCCGCCGGCGTCGCGGATGCCTTTGAGAAACGCTCGGACGACGGGCGTGTTCTTCTCTGCCCGCACGGCGGCATCGGCATATTCGAAGCGTAACTCGGCCCCATCGGCCCATTGTTCCAGCTCTTGCTGCAAGGAGGGCACATCGAAGTTGGGCGGGAGGCGAAAACCGAGCGTCATTGCGGCGGTGTCCCGGAAGCCGTCATGGTCGGCATGGAATCGAAGGATGCGCGCATCGAGCCGCTCGAAGCTCCCCAACCCCTTACCCTGTGTCGCCGCGTGATCCTGCAGGCGTCGCACGAAGGCGGTGGCCCGGTCGGCCGCGCTCTCGTTCGGCCCGGCGCCGTGGCCCAGCGGCTGCGAGAGCCGGTAGCGGAGCTTGAGACTGCCCTTGTAGCCGAGCGTGATCGCGTCCCAACCGCTCGGTTCGAGGATCACCAACTGGTCCGGGGGACGGCGGCTCACCAGATGGCGCGCTCCGCGCGAGCTGCCCTCCTCCTCGACCGCGCCGATGACGGTGAAGCGGCACCCGGCGCCGGCCGGCTGCCGGGCTACCGCGGTGATGGCCGCCGCCAGCGGGCCCTTCGCGTCGACCGCGCCCCGTCCGAAGAGACGGTTGCCCTCGCGGCGCACCGGGATGAATCCGGCGACCGTGTCCATGTGCCCGAGGAGCATGACCTCGCGCGGTCCGCTGCCCCAGAAGGCGACCACGTTGCCCGCTTCGTCCCGAC
>VBEQ01000252.1 GCA_005881235.1 Chloroflexota bacterium
ACCCGCTCCAGGCAGATGTCGTGCACCATCTCGCGGATCTCCCGCTGCTCATCGTTCAGCGCAAAGTCCATCAGACGCGCTCCAGCTCGCGGGCGATGACGACCCGCTGCACCTGGTTGGTGCCCTCGTAGATCTGGCACGCCTTGGCGTCGCGAACGCGTCGCGCCATCGGATATTCCTCGAGGTAGCCGTAACCGCCGAACACCTGCAGGGCGTCAAGCGTGATCTCCATCGCGGCATCGGTGGCAAAGAGCTTGGCCATCGACGCCTCCCTGGTGAAGGGCAGCCCGGCATCGCAGAGAGCCGACGCCTTCCAGGTCATCCAGCGGGCCGCCCGGATCTTGACGGCCATGTCGGCGACCTTGTTCTGGATCGTCTGCAGCTCGCCGATCGGTTTCCCGAACTGCTTGCGTTCTCTCGCGTAGGCCACGGCGTCGTCGAGCGCCCCTTGCGCGAGCCCCACCGCCTGGGCACTGATTCCGATGCGACCGCTGTCGAGCGCGCGCATCGCGATGCGGAAGCCCTGCCCCTCGTTACCGAGGCGATCGGCCTCGTCGACTGCGCAGTTTTCCATGTAGACCTCCGCGATCGCTGAGCCATTGAGGCCCATCTTCTTGAACTTCGGCCCGACTTTGAGGCCGGGGTTGTCGCCGTCCACCAGGAATGCGGTGATACCGTCCGCGCCGGATCCCGGCCTCGTCGACGCCATCACGACGTACAGTCCCGCCTCGCCGGCATTGGTGATGAAAATCTTGGTTCCGTTCAGGAGGTAGCCGCGATCGCTTCGGGTCGCTGTCGTCTTGAGATGGGCGGCATCAGAGCCCGCCTCCGGTTCGGTCAGCGCGAAGGCGGCCAGCTTCTTCCCCTGGGCCAGGTCCGGCAGCCAGCGCCCCTTCTGCTCCTCGGAGCCAAAGATGACGACGGGCTCGGTGCCCACCGAGTTGTGGACGTCGAGGATGACCGCGGTGCTGGCGCAGAAGCGGGCGACTTCCTCGACGAAGATCGCGAAGGATACATGGTCGAGGCCGGCACCGCCATAGGCGTCGGGCACCAGGACGCCGAGCAGTCCGAGCCTGGCAGCCTTGTCGACCAGGTCGCGGGGGAACTCGCTGTTGTGGTCGATTGCGTCGGCGCGCGGCTTCACCTCACGCTCGGCGAATTCCCGCGCGAGCGTGCGCACCTCCTGCTGTTCGGGGCTGAGGGCAAGATCCATCTAATTCACGCGGACGATGGTCGCCTCGCCCTGCGCCATCCCCGAGCAGATGCCGGCGGCGCCGTAGCCGCCGCCCCGCCGGCGAAGTGCGTAGACGAGATGCATCAGGATGCGCGCCCCGGAGGCGCCGATCGGATGACCGACCGCGAGTGCGCCGCCGTCGATGTTCACCCGTTGTTCATCGATCCCGAGCAGGTCCATGGCGGTGCAGGCCACCGCGGCAAATGCCTCGTTGATCTCGAAGAGGCTCATATCGTTGACTCGGAGCCCGAGTTTTTTCAGCGCCGCCTGGGTCGAGGACGCCGGCACGGTGGCGAGATAGGGCGTGTCGGCCGCCGATTCGCCGTAGCCGAGCCACTGGGCGAGCACCGGCAGATTCCGACGTTTCGCCTCTGTCGCGCTCATCAGAAGGATGGCGCTGGCGCCGTCGTTGACGCCGGGGGCGTTGCCCGCGGTGATCGTCCCATCTTCCGAGAAGACGGGTTTGAGCCGCGCCAGGCCCTCGAGGGTGGTATCCGGCCGCGGCTGCTCGTCCGCCGCTACCGTCGTGGTGCCTTTCGGACCCGGCACCGCGATGGAGACGAGTTCCTCGGAGAAGGAGCCGGCCTTGAGGGCCGTCGCATACCGCTGCTGGCTGTTGTACGCGTATTCGTCCTGCCGTTCCCGAGAAACCTCGAACTCTTTCGCGACGTTGCTGCCCTCCACCGCCATGTGACACCCGTTGGCGGGGTCGATCAGCCCGTCGCGAACCATGCTGTCGACCAGGGCGCCATCGCCAAGGCGATAGCCGAAGCGCGCCTTCTCGAGCAGGTAGGGCGCCTGGCTCATACTTTCCATCCCACCCGCCACGACCGCCCTGGCATCACCGGTGCGGATCAGGAGAGCGGCCAGGTTGACGGCCTTGAGCGATGACGCGCAGACCTTGTTGACGGTGAGCGCCGGCACGCTGGTGGGAATGCCAGCCGTGATGGCCGCCTGCCGGGCCGGGATCTGGCCTATGCCCGCCGTGATGACGGTGCCCATGATGACCTGGTCGATATCCGCGCCGTCGACGTCCGCACGGTTGAGGACTTCCTTGATCACGGAGGCGCCCAGATCCGGCGCGGTCAGGGTCGAGAGACCACCGCCCAGCTTGCCGAACGGCGTGCGGGCCGCCGCGACCAGGACGACGTCCTCCACGATTGCATTCTAGGAGCGGGTGACGGAGCGCGAAATGACGCGCCATATACTTGAGCCGGTGGAGTTCAAACACCTCCTCTATGGGCGGCGCGATACGGTCGCCACGATCACCATCAATCGCCCGGACAATCGCAACGCGCTCGGCACGGACACGGTCAAGGAGCTTCGCCAAGCGTTTGATCAAGCCAAGCACGACGCGGCGGTTCGCGTCATCATCCTGACCGGCGCCGGTAAGGTGTTCTGCGCCGGAGCTGACCTGCAGGGTTTCCGTCTCGAGCTGACGGAACTGGACCGCTATTTCCAGCGCCGCAATCTCGCCGACCTCTTCCTGGAGATGACGGAGTTGGGCAAGCCCACCATCGCCCGCGTCAATGGCCACGCGCTGGCCGGCGGTTTCGGGCTGGTGGCCGCCTGTGACCTCGCCATCGCCTCGGATGCCGCCCAGTTCGGCATGCCCGAGGTCAACGTGGGCGTGTGGCCGATGATGATCATGGCGATCGTGTTTCGCAACGTGCCGCGCAAGGCCGGCATGGAATTGATGCTGACGGGAAAGCGCATCGATGCGGACGAAGCGGTTCGCATCGGCCTCATCAACCGGCACGTCCCACCGGCGCAGCTCGATAGCGAAGTCGATGCGCTCGCCGCCGAGCTCGCCAAGAAGAGTCCCATCGGGATGCGGCTGGGCCTCGAGGCCTTTTATCGCATGCAGGACATGAGCTTCGCTTCGGCGATCGCCTATCTCCAGGACCAGCTTGCCCTGCTCGGCTTGAGCGACGACCTGAAGGAGGGGGTCACCGCCTTCTTCGAAAAGCGGGAGCCGCGGTTCACGGGCAAATGAGCCAGGACCTGACGGTCGACTGGGTGGAGGTCGGACCCCGCGATGGCTTGCAGAGCTGGCCGAGGACGCTGCCCACGCCGGCGAAGGTTGGCCTGGTGGCGAGCCTCCTCGACTGCGGCTTTCGACGCGTGGAGGCCACCTCGATGGTGCACCCGAAATGGGTGCCGCAGCTCGCCGATGCCGAGGCTGTGCTGGAGGCGCTGCAGGACCGGATCGATCAGTTGCGCGTGCTGGTCCCCAATCGGCGAGGCCTGGACCGCGCTCGCGACGCCGGCGTTCGAAACGTCGCGGTCACGGTGGCCGCGACCGATGGCTACAACGAGCACAATCTGAATCGCTCCGTCCGGGAAACGCTCGAGGAGATCCAGGTGATCGCACAGGAGGCCCGGCGCGACAACATCACGGTCGACGCCAGCCTCAGCGTCGCGTTTGGTTGTCCGTACGAAGGTTCGGTCGCCCCGCAGCGCGTTGCCGAGGTGGCGGCGGCGCTGGCAGACGGCGGCATCGAGGAGATCTCGCTCGCCGACACGATCGGCATCGCCAACCCGGCACAGGTCGAGGCGCTCTTCCAGGCGATGAAGGAACGGCTTCCGGCCGTCCGTTGGGGCGCGCACTTCCACGACACGCGCGGCGTGGCGATCGCCAACCTGCTTTCGGCACTGGAGACCGGCGTCAACCTGTTCGAGGGTTCGGTCGGCGGCATTGGGGGCAGCCCCTTCGCGCCGGGCGCCGCCGGCAACATCTGCAGCGAGGATGCGCTGGCGATGCTCGACGCGATGGGCATCGCAACCGGGGTCGACGTCGCCCGGCTGATCGCGGTCGCCCGCGGGCTCGAGCGCACGCTCGATGCCCCATTGCCCGGCAGGATTCACACGCTTGCCCCGCCTGAAATCGGCACGGTCTCGGCATGAGCACCCCCGATCCGAGCGCAAACCGGGAACCCGAGGATGAGCTCAAGGCTCGATCCGAGACCGCTCGAGCCGGCGGCTCGGCGAAGTACGCCGAAAAGCTGCGCCAGGAACACAAGCTGCCGGTGCGGCGGCGGCTCGAGTTGCTGCTCGACCCCGACTCCCTGATTGAAGACGGGCTCCTTGCCCATAGCGAAGAACCCGGCTACGGCGCCGATGGCGTCGTGACCGTCATCGGCCGGATCGAGGGGCGGACAGTGTGCGTGATGGCCAACGACCCGACGGTCAAGGCCGGATCGTGGGGACCGCGCACCGTGGAGAAGATCGTCCGCATCCAGGAGACGGCGGAGCGGCTTCGCGTCCCGATCTTCTATCTCGTGGACTCGGCCGGCGCACGGATCACCGACCAGGTGCAGATGTTCCCCGGACGCCGCCACGCGGGTCGCATCTTCTACCAGGAAGTCCGACTTTCCGGGGTGGTGCCGCAGATCTGCCTGCTGTTCGGGCCCCTTCTGCGACATTACGATCATGGTCGAGGGCAACGCCAGCATGTACCTCGGGTCACCGCGTATGGCGGAGATGGTGATCGGCGAGAAGGTGACGCTGGAAGAAATGGGCGGGGCCCGGATGCACTCGACCGTGAGCGGCCTCTCAGACCTATTGGTGCCTTCCGACGAAGACGCCATCGAGGCGGGACGGCGCTACCTGTCGTACTTCCCGCAGAACTGGACGGAGATGCCGCAGTCGGGTCCCTCGGTCGAGGCCCGGCCGCCAGTGCCACTGGAAACGCTCGTCCCCGAGGACGAGGGGCGAGCATTCAACATGCAGCAATTGATCGACGGCGTGATCGACGCAGGCTCCTTCTTCGAGGTCAAGCGGCTCTACGCGAAGGAGATCATCTGCGGCCTCGCCCGCATCGACGGGCGGGCGGTCGGCGTCGTGGCCAACCAGCCTCTGCACAAGGGTGGCATCCTCTTTGTCGATTCCGCCGACAAGGCGGCCCGCTTCATCTGGCTCTGCGACGCGTTCAACATCCCACTGCTCTTTCTCGCCGACGTCCCCGGCTTCATGATC
>VBEQ01000056.1 GCA_005881235.1 Chloroflexota bacterium
CTGACCGTTTGTTGTTATCCGCTAGCACCGATTTTCCGGGCATACGGCTAACAGCACGCCGCTCATCGGAGGCACCGGAGGCCAGTACCTAACGGGGTCAGCGAATCACCCAAAAGTAGTCCCCATCCCCCCGCGGGGGAGGGCAGCGTTAGAGCCTCAGCCGCATGCCTCCTCGGCTTCGTCCTCGTTGGCCATATCGCGGGTGACCGGCGTTTCGGATTTCAAGATCGTCGCGGCAATCACGACCGAGGCAGTGGCAAGTGCCGCGCCAATTGCCCAGGCGAGGTGATAGCCGCTGCTCAGGGCGGCAACGGGACTCTGTCCCTGCGCAATCAGTTCACCGGTCCGACTCGTGGAGACCGCCGCGAGCGCCGCCAGGCCAAGCGCCCCGCCGACCTGGCCGGTCGTGTTCAGCAGGCCCGAGGCGAGCCCCGCATCGCTGGGCGTCGTCCCGGCCATCGCCACGACCCCAAGCGAGGGGAAGGCAAGGCCGCCGCCAATTCCGAGCAGCGCCAGCACGGGAAACAAATCCATCAGGTAGTCGGCGCTCACAGGTCCGCGCGCAGCCAGGACAAGGGCGATGCTGATCAAACCAAACCCTGCCAGCAGTACGGTGCGGGCGCCGAATCGCATGATCAGCCTGGCGGTGACACCGATCGAAAGCGCGCCCATCCCGATGGAGACCGGCAGGAAGGCCAGGCCGATCGCGAGGGGGCCGTAGCCGAGCACCCGCTGCATGTCAAGCGAGCCCATGAAGAAGAAGCCGAACATCGCCACGCCGCCGATGGCCTGGATCACGTTCGACGCCGAGAGGTCCCGCGAGAGGAAGAGTCGAAGTGGAAGGAGCGGGTTGCGACCCGTCGCCTGGCGAACGACAAAGGCAACCAGCAGGATCACGGCGACGCCACCGAACCCGAGGGTAGGCGTCGAGACCAGGCCGTACGCGGACGACTGCACGATGGCGAACACGCCCAGCATCAACCCGGCCGTGACGAGGAAGGCGCCGAGGATGTCGGCACCCTGGCCGAGCCCAATGCCACGATCCGACTCGAGCAGCCGGGCGGCGAGCACGGCGATGACGATCCCGATGGGAAGGTTAACGAAGAAAATCCAGTGCCAGCTAACGGCCTGCGTGATGATGCCTCCGGCCAGCAGGCCGATGGAGGCGCCGGCGGAGGCGACGAAACTGAAGACGCCGATCGCGCGGGCCCGCTCACCCGGTTCGGGGAACATCGTCACGACCATCCCGAGAATGACGGCCGAGCTCACCGCGCCGCCGATCCCTTGCAGGAAGCGAGCCGCGATCAGCATCGGCTGGCTTACCGACAGCCCGCACACCATCGAGGCGGCGGTAAAGGCGACCAGCCCGATCAGGAAAATCCGCTTGCGACCAATCAGATCGCCGAGCCGCCCAGCCAGCAGTAAGACCCCGGCATAGGCGATCAAGTAGGCATTGACGACCCAGGCCAGGCTGGCCTGCGAGAAGCCGAGATCGTTCTTGATCGACGGCAGCGCCACGTTCACGATCGTCATGTCGAGAACGATCATCAGAAACCCGGCGCACAGGATCAACAGCGCCAGCCATCTCCGGTCACTCGCAGTCTCAACGGGCATATCAGGGCTCCTCACAAGCAGGCGTGGTGAAGTGGACATGCTCTTTAGACCCCACCGGTAGGAAAACTCATCGGTCAACGCCCGGATCTTCCCTCCCCCGCTTGCGGGGGAGGGTCAGGGTGGGGGCTGACCGCGCACCCCTTCTCGTTGTAACGCCGCCCGGGCACGCAACGCGGACCACTCAGGCCCGGTGGGCTGCGGCGCCCCCGGCACCCCGCTTACTGCTGCTTCCTTCCGGACCTGACAGGGTTCACGGAACCAGGTCGCGCAGGACCAGGCCATCAACGCAGTCGCACGAAACGACGCTCCGGACAGCGCACCCCTCAAAGGGGAGTTCGACCCCGCTAAAGCGGATTGCGGGTACAGGGCACCGCTGGCTCCCCGTCTAGCGCGATCGGGACTATTCTACCTGCGGTCCGCAGACCTAAGCGTGCGGTTCGCGGGGCGGGCGGAATGTCAGCAGCGTCCAGGCGCCCAACCAGCCGATCATCGCGCCGAACACGATCACGACCGCCAGGTCGAGGCCCAGGTTGATCAGCTGGGCGCCGGTGTCCGCCGCCTGCCGCTTCGCCGCCGGGCTCAAGCGGTCGAAGGCCGTCTGACCCACCGGCAGATAGATAAGGATCAGGGCCGCGACCACGTTATGGAACAACTCGCTGATCCCGCCGGCGATCGCGCCCATCTGCAGGGCCGGGTTGGTGCTCTTCGTCGAGGCGGCCAGCTTGCGTCCGGCGCCGCCGATGATCAGGAAACCCAGGGCGGAGCTCACGAAATTCTCGAACATCGATGGCGCCAGATCATGCGTGGCGTAGACCGCCACCAGCCGAACGAGTAGAGCAAAGAGCCCCCCGATGACCCCAAACAGCAGGCCTTCGCGAAGCACGAGCCCGATGCGCGCCACTAATTGACCCGGCTGATCAGCTGACCTCGCAGCTGTTTGATCCGCGGCGCATCCTCCGGTTCCGGTCGCATCGCCAGGTAGCGCGTGAAATCCTTCAACGCCTCGGCATCGTGGTGCATCTGGAAATGGATCATGCCGCGATCCCGCCACTCCGATGTGAGATGCGGATCGGTCAGCATGATGCGGTCGCTGGCGCTCAGCGCGCGCGCCAGGTCGCCGCGCGATAGGTAAAGGCTCTTGAGGTTATTAAGGATGCGCGACAAGATCTGCCGCTTCGTCGAGGGCTCGAGCAGGGCTGGACGCATCTTGACTTCACCGCCGTACATCTCGTTCAGCATCTTCGCGCATTCCTCGCGGGTCAGCGTGCGGCCGTTGAAGGCGTCGATGAAGATCTCGCCGCTGGTCGCCGGCGCGTACTTCACCAGGAAATGGCCCGGCATGCCAACCCCCCGCACCGGCAGGCCGGCCCTCTCCCCTATCGCCACGTAGAGCACCGCGAGCGTGATCGGGATACCGACCCGGCGATCGAGCACTTCGTTGAGAAAGCTGTTGCGTGGGTCGTAGTACTCCTCGCGATTGCCCTTGAAGTGCAGCTCCTCAAACAGGTAGGCGTTCAACACCTCGACGACCCGATCTGGCTCCACCTCGGCCCGGATCCGCTGCTTGAGCTCACCGCTCAGGCGGGCGATTTGATTGAGATAGACCGCGGGACGCAGGTCCGGGTACTCTTCGGCGGCGATCAGCAGCGCCGCTTCGGCCAGGTCCAGTTCCGGCTCCGGCGTCTGCAGCAGGCGCGTGAACGCGTCGCGTGCCTCAGCCGGCGTCATGCCTACGTAGTCTAGATAGACGGAACGGCGCGTCGAGGATCGCCAGCACGACGAGCGTCAAGACTGCGCCCGCCGCGATGTACCAGGGCCATGGGCCCATGAGGTCGAGCAGGCTGCCGCTGACCGGCACCTGCCGCAAGTACATGTAGTTGCCTCCGGTCGCCAGGTCGATCAATCCCACCACGATGGCAAAGGCAACGGTTAAGACGAAGATCCGGCGGACGGCACCGGGCCGGGGCTGCAGCGCGAGGCCGAAGACCAGGAACAGCGCCGCAAGGATGACCAGGTCGTGAGTCACGTAGAACTGCAGGTAAGGAAAGCTCGGAAAATGATCCTTGAGGTCCGGGGTCAGCACCGCCTGGAGCGTTCCGCCCAGTCCCCAGAAGTAGGCCACTTCGACCAGCACGAGCTGCCGCCATAGCAGCGCCGCCGCGGCGACGAAGCCGGCCACATCGCAGAGCTGGACCGGCAGGCTTGTGGCCGCGGACCAGGTCCCCTTCGCGACGACATACGGCTGCCAGCTCAGCTCGGCAGCCACAATCGTGAGCGCGATGATCACGGCGACCGCATCGATCCAACCCCCCGGGGCTCGCCGGGCGGCGACACATAGCAGCACCGCGACGACGACCAGAAAGACTAAGGGTAGAACGTGCTCCGTCGACACCGGCTATAGTTTCCCTCCTCAACATGGCCAAACTCATCTATTCGGCGATCATGTCGCTCGACGGCTACATCGCGGACGAGCATGGCAACTTCGACTGGGCTGCGCCGGATGAGGAGGTCCACGCCTTCGTGAACGACCTCGAGCGGCCCATCGGCACCTACCTCTACGGCCGCCGGATGTACGACGTCATGCGTTACTGGGAGACCGCACCGACCGATGCCAGTCAGCCACCGGTCGTGCGGGACTACGCGCGGATCTGGCAGGCGGCCGACAAGATCGTCTACTCGAAGGCGCTGGCGACGGCGTCCACCACCAGGACGCGGATCGAGAAAGACTTCGACACCGAAGCCGTGCGCCGGATGAAGGCGACCGCGCCAGGTGACCTGTCCATCGGAGGTGCCCATCTCGCGGCCCAGGCGATCAGAGCCGGCTTGGTCGACGAGATCCATCTGTTCGTCGTGCCCATCGTGGTGGGAGGCGGGACGCGGGGCCTACCGGATCACGCTCGCGTGAAGCTCCAACTGCTCGAGGAGCGCCGCTTTGCCGCGGGCGTGGTTCATCTCCACTACCAAACCAGGGGCTGAGTCCCGCCACCTGAGCGAGTCGCCATCGCGGTTCAGCCCGCTCCCGCCTGCCGGCTGCGACTGACCAGGGTGAGGGCGGCCGGGATGCATGCCACAGCAACCATCAAATACCCGAGGATTTGCAGCGCGTTCTGCTGTAAGCCGTATGCGAAGGGGCCCATGATCGGCACCGCAGCGACAAGCAGCAGTGCACTCCACAGCGGAACGACTTTCGCTCGGAGCCAAGCCAGACCCAAGAAGAGGTATCCGAAAAGATGTCCGGCCACCCAACCGATCGCCACCGCCAGGACGTGCCAATCGGCGAAGTACGCACGCTCCAGGGCGGCGAACTCCGCATCGTGTCGGATCTGCGCCATGTGCACAAGGAGAACGTTCTGGTCGGCGATGTAGCCCCAGGCGATCGCACCGAGCCAGCCGCACACGACTCCGACCGCAGTCAGCCACGCTGATCGCTGCCACGAGACCAGCCCCATACCGATGTAACCGACTGGAAAAAGATAGGCGACGGCCAGGTTGACGAAGAGAAATAGCTGCATCAGGGTAGGCGGGGCGGCCCGATATGCGGCGAGCACGTCCAGAGGCCGCGCGTTCGTCGGACAGGCCGGATCGCCATATTGGGGACACAGGGCGAACCAGCTCGCCATGACAAGCGGAACGACAACGATCGCTACGGCGAAAAACCAGAACAGCAGCCGTCGGGCTATCTCAGCAGTCGCTGTCGTCACCGCTCGTTAGCGTAGCGGCCAGAACCCCAGGTGCTGAAGATTGACCCTATCCTGAGCGGAATGCCGCCACCTGACCGCGTCTTCGTGATCGTCGTCGAGACCGAGGGCGAGCGCGACCCCGAGCGGATGCCCTTGCTCAGCCTGCCCGGAACGGGCGGCGCCCGCCGCACGGCCGGCTTCAGCAGCATGCTGCTGGCGACCACCTTCCTCAACCAGGCGCAGCAACTGGGCCACTTCGTCAAGCTCGACTACATCTTCCCGGCGGACCGGCGTCGGCTGGCGGAGGACTTCCCCGAGTACGAGGTCCGGCTCGACCCGAGCCCGCAGGCATTCTTCGGAGACGAGCCACCCACCTAAGCCGCCACAAGCTCCCCGACCCCGGCAACGTTACATGCGCGTCATCATGCCCCGCTTCAGCCATCGGCTGGCATTGAAGATCGTCCTCCCCTTCGCGGCCCTCACCCTGGCGATCGGCGCCGTCGGCACCTTGACGGCAACCGGCGAGTTGAGCAGTCGCAGCCAGGGAGCGTTCGATGCCCAGCTCGTCCATGACGGCATCGTGGCCGAGTCGATGGTCAAGACCGGGGATTCTGAGCGGCGGGCGATCCTTCGCCTCCTCACGAATGGACCCGGTTTGAGTCAGAACTGGGACAAGACCGCGGCCTTGCAGGCCTGGCTCGAACGGGCCCTGACGATCCATCCCAACGTCATCGTCGAGGTGGTTGACACCTCGGGCCGCGAGATCGTCGGGGTCGTCGGCCATGGTGCCGTCGCCGACACCGTGACTCGGAGCCACGACTTGAGCAGCTGGCCCGGCCTCTCCTACATGCTGAGTGGGGGCGCGACCACGATTGACCTGGTGGCATCCGCCCCGCAGCCGGCGATCTTCGCCGGCCAGCCGGTGCGCAACGCGGCCGACGGACTGATCGGCGCCGTCCTCGTCGGCGACTATCTCGACGACCGCGCGGGCACGATCAAGGCGTCACTGCCGCACGACGACATCACCTTCTACGACGTCAACGGCCAGGTCCTCGCGACGTCATTGCCCATACCGCCCAGTCAGTTTGCGACGCTCGCGCTCGACGGGAACACGCGGGGACGCATCAGCCCCACCAGCGTCGTCGAGCTGCCCCGCGTGGCGGGCGGCCCGAGCACAGAGATCCTCTCGCCCTGGACGGCGCGCACGACGAACCTCGGCTACGTGGGGACGGTCGGGTCGACCACCGGCTTACTGGCCGACACCAACCAGTTGCGCATCATCCTGGTCACGCTCTTCCTGGCCGGCGTGCTGTTTACGCTCGCGATCGGCATCTGGCTAGCGCGCCGCATCACCCGACCGGTACACCGCCTGGTGGAGGCGACCCGGCTGGTCAGCGCCGGCGACCTCGACCATCAGGCGCTGGTGACGACCCACGACGAGATCGGCGAGCTCACCGACTCCTTCAACCAGATGACGCGCAGCCTGAAAGAGAAGAGCGCCTCGCTGCGCACGACGATGACGCAGCTCCAGGACACCTACCTGATGACGATCGAGGCCCTCGCATCCGCGGTCGAGGCCCGCGATCCGTACACGCATGGACACACGCGACGGGTCGAGGAGTATGCGGTCATCATGGCGGAGGCCCTCGGCTGCGGCGAGGCCGAGATCAACGCGCTGCGCCGCGCCTGCGTGCTCCACGACATCGGCAAAATCGGCATCGAGGATGCCATCCTCCGCAAGCAGGCACGACTCGAACCCGACGAGTCAATGCGCATGCAGAAACACCCGGTGATCGGGGTCGACATGCTCAAGGGCATCGATTTCCTCGACCCGGTGCTGCCCCTGATCCGGCATCACCACGAGCGTTGGGACGGCAACGGCTACCCGGACGAGTTGCGGGCCGATGAGATTCCGCTCGGCGCTCGTATCCTGGCGGTCGCCGACGCGGTCGACGCCATGACGTCCGATCGTCCCTATCGTGCGGCGCGCACCTTCGAATACGCCAAGACGGAAATCCTGAAGGGTTCCGCCACCCACTTCGACCCGGAGGTGGTCACCGCCTTCATCAAGAGCCAGCGCGCCATCGAGGATCTGCTCCGAAACGCGGCGGGCGAGGAGATGCATCATCACCCGGATTCGGATGACCTCGGTGGCTGGCGCATGCACGTCGTCGGCCGCTAAATTCCCTCCCCCGGGCGCGACTCCCAGAACTCCAGGCCGCGCTTGAGTCGCTGCATCTCGGCCGTAAGGAATGGGATATCGATGCCGCCGAGCTCCCTCTCGGTCTCGGGAACCTTCCGGATCTTCTCGCGCGTCTCGGCCAGCAGCCCCTCCTTGAAGGCGATCATTTCCGTGTAGACGGCGCGCCAATGAGCGATATCGCGGGCGTCGTAGCTGTCGCGGTTTTCGCCCTCCATCAACCGGTTGAAATCGATGATCCGTTTCGTGAAATCGAGCGGTTCCACCGCCGCCCATAATAAGCATTTGTTTAACCCGGCCGGGGTTGGGTACGACCCACGAATGATCTCGGACGTCGATCTCCTGGACAGCTATTCCCGGGCGGTCATCTCGGTCGTCGAGTCGGTCGGCCCCGCCGTTGTCGGCGTCAGCGGCGTCGGCACCGGGATGCTGATCACGCCCGATGGCTACGCCCTCACCAACAGTCACGTCGTCAGCGCTGTCAAAGCCTACGAGCTCACGTTGCGGGACGGGTCATCCTTGAAGGCGGAGCTTGTCGGCACCGATCCCCATACCGACCTGGCCGTCCTGCGCGCATCGGGCGCGGGACTTCCCCATGCCCGCCTCGGCGACTCCAGCCGGCTCCAGGTCGGGCAGCTGGTGGTGGCGATCGGCCATCCCTTTGGTTTTCAATCCACCGTGACAACCGGCGTTGTCAGCGCCGTCGGCCGCACCATGCGCGCGCAGAGCGGGCGCACCATCGAGAACATCATCCAGACCGATGCCGCGCTCAATCCCGGAAATTCCGGGGGCCCGCTGGTCGATACCCGCGGCCAGGTGGTGGGCATCAATACCGCGATCATCGCCATGGCCCAGGGCATCTGTTTTGCCGTGCCGAGCAATACCGCCCAGCGTGTCGTCTCGGTGCTGATCCGCGACGGCCGTGTGGTCCGCTCCTATCTGGGGATCACCGGTGAGACCTGGCCGATCCACCGCCGCGTCAACCGCTATTACCACCTCGAGCAAGACAGTGGAGTTCGGATCGCCCACGCCGACCCCCATGGGCCCGCCCAGCACGCCGGGCTAAAGAAGGACGACGTCCTGGTCAGCCTGGCGACCCACACCATCAAAGACGTCGACGACCTGCAGCATTTCCTCACCGACTGGCCGGTCGGCATTCCCGCCGAAGCGCAAGTGCTGCGCGGCACCGAGCTGCTCAAGCAGACGATCATCCCGGTCGAGCTCAAAAGCTGATACGAATTCCCTCCCCTTAGGAGGGTCAGGGCGGGGCGGCGAGGTCGCCGCCCGTGCTCGACTAGTTTTGTTGGGCCAGTTCCACCTGAGGTATCGGAAAGCGACGAGGGACGGCCCCCGTGGCCATCCCTCCGCTCGCCGGTTCACGCGGCCGCAGCCAGCCCACGCTGGCCACCGTTATCAAATTCCTGCGCTCGCCCGGCTGATCGTCCCCAGCACCTGTTGTTGGTAATAGAGTGTCGAGCCGTCGTCCGCTTTGACGCCGGACCCGTAGTGCGTCGAGACAGAAAGCGTGTAGATGTTGCTGCCGGAAACCGCCAGCCCGAAGTAGTCGCCGATGAATGACCCTGTACAAGGGTCATCATGCGCAGAGCAGGCCATCTGGCCGAGTCCGCCAAGCGTCTGCAGGTTCGTCGTCGTCCCATTGGCATTCACGAGGAGGCCCGGCTGCTGCGGATCCCAGGTGTCCTTGGAGACCCGAATATTGGCTCCAATCGGCACGGCGCCGTTGCCGTCGTCGTGGTAGGCCTGAACGGTGGTATCGATGCAGAAATTCGTCCGCCCCACATCCTGCCGGATGATGCTGGGGCCGCTGGGGCAGGCCGCACGCCGGTCGTAGAAGCCGACCGCCACGCCGCCGTTGGGGCCGGCCGCGACGCTGGGCTGGAACTGGTCGGTTCCATCGCCTGCCGCGTTGTCGTTGACCGTGACCGGCCTCGACCATGTGGCGCCGCCATTGATCGACTGCGTGAACTTGATATCGAACTGGGCGCCGTCCCAGTCCTCGTACGTGAGATAGAGGTGGCCGGGATACGTTGGTGAGACGGCGAAGTTTTCGGTAATCCCATCGCGGAAGGTCGTGTTCGGCAGGTCCCCGGCTCCGCCCGCCAGCAGGCCCACGGTGCTTGCCTGGACGAAGGGCCCGAACGTCACGCCATCGTCAGTCGACTTGGTCACCCATAAATGTTCGGTCGCGGGGGTTTCAGCCGGGCTGTTGCCTCCTCGGGGTGGAAAGGCCGCGAAGGCAACGTATACGGTCCCGTTCGAATCGATCCCGGGATAGACGTAGGTGTTGAACTTCTGGTCGATTTTCGGTGGCACGATGGTCATGGCTTTGGAGAATGTTTGCCCGCGATCGCGAGACACCGCGACCCGAATGTTGGCCTGGTTGCAGCATCCGCTGAAGACGGTCCACATCGCATAGACGTGGTCGGCGTACGCATTGCCGCTGAAGTGGTTCACGGCGATCCACTGTTTGTCTTCGAACTTGAAGCTGAAGGAACTCTCGTTCGGTGACTTTTCGAGTGGCCGCCCACCGTTGCCGGTGATCCAGTGATCGCCAAGGTCGTCGCTGTAAGAAACCGTGATCTCACCGTTGGGATGAAGGTTCGTCCAGTACGCATTGAATGGCAAGACCGTCTGGTAAACGCGGCCTTCCGTGTCGAAATCCACGTTCGGGTCGGTTGTATTCGTCCAGCTCGGAGGCATGGCCTGCGTCCCAACGGTCGTGCAGTCGTAACCCTGGACGATGGTGTTGTTCAGCGCCGCGCCGTTTTGGATCTTGTAGGACCCGAGATAGAAGTTGTAGAAGGTCGAGTATTTATCGAAGAAGAACTTGGAGTTTCCGACAATCGTCTCGGTCCCCGGCTTGATCGCCAACCACGACTCGGAGTGGTTCGCGTTGAATGGGCCTCCCAACGTCCGGGTATCCACCGCCGCTGGTCGGCTGGCTGACGACGGCATTTGTCGCGGTGATCGACGAATGCCAGAGATTGTTTGTGCCTCCACTGCCATTCGAACCCATAGCGGGCAGGGCAGCAGCCGCCACGGCCAAGACCGGTACGAACAGGCTGACGACAACGCGCTTCCTCAACCGGATCCCTCCCTTGTCACCCCGATGGCAGCCGGAAGCCGCCCTCGCCCCGGGGTGTCCCTAGAACTTGTCTAGCAAGACGTTAGCCCATTAAGTTTCGGAAAACAAGGGACGAGATTCGGCGCACACAGGTCTGCCAAGCTCGGGAAGGCAAAGCCGGCAGAACCTGTCGAAAATTGAAGCGACCCGTCGTTACGGTTGATAACCCGCCGGTGTGACCCAACGAGCCCTTACCGCCGCCCAGTCCACCCGTTTCCAGGAAGACCTTCGCTCCGTACTATTCGAGTCCTTGCGGGCCCGGAGTTCGGGAGCCCACCGATGTCGTTTCCGTCATCGGCTGGCTTTCTGACAGGTCGCGGGCGTAAGTGTAGAGTCCCGCGTTATCCGGCCGCAAGCCCAAACTGCGGTTCGCAAACAGATGATCGTTCGATCAGTATTTGCTGGCTTCGAAGAAGCTGCCGCAGGCGAGAAATAACCTGGGTGTCGTTCGATCGACAGAACGGGCACCGCGCCTTACCTCGTTCTTCCCTCCCCCGCTCGCGGGGGAGGGAAGGGTGGGGGCCATCAGATTCCGGAGTCATCCCGTCGCCGGCATGTAGCGTTTTTCGGCGAGACCCTGCAGCATCTCGAGCGTCGCCTGGTCGATGCCGCCCGGCTGGGTTCGCCGGCGGACTGGTTCCCAGCTGTCCCAGTCGAGCCCGCTCGGCGGGACCCGCCCGTCGAGCCGCTCTTCGAGGAGCCGGCGAAGGTCGCGCACGCCGCGCGCCAGCCGCCCCGCGCCATGCAGTTCGTCGACGTCCGCGTTTTCCGGACCGATCCACTCCAGCGATTCCCTCCACGCCCGCTCGAGTGCGGCGCCCGCCTTCACCTCCTGCATCCAGCTCCGGCCGTGCAGCGTGTGATAGCGCTCCTCCTGGAGCATCTTCTTGAGCCGCGTTCGGAGCACGTCGACGTTGCCGTTGGCCAGCGCCTCCATCATCAGGGTGAAGGCGCTGTCGAGCACGGCGTTGGCGGCGACGAACTCCGACCAGTCCGTCCATGGCCGGTCCAGGAAGGGCACGTTCGCGTAGCTCGGGGTATCCTCCGTGCCGGCGTCCGGGGTTCCGAGCTCGCGCAACGAGCCGTACAGCACGCGGCTGTGGCCAATGTCATCCAGGCCCATGGCGGCCGCGGCAATGTCGGCTTCCAGGGTGGGCGCGGCGATGCACCATTCCGCGTAGCGCATCCCGAGCAGCTGCTTGTTGTCCGCCAGGCTCTTGACGAGCGAGTAGAGACTCAGCTGTCCCCGCCCGGCGCCCAGAGTGAAATTATCGCGGCCTTGGGCACGATCATCATCTCGACCCAGCGCTCTTCGTCGTAGGTTGCGCGCGCATACGCCATGGCGAGGTCGTCATCGGGTGCCACCACGGAGCCGACCTGGTGCAGCGGCTCGACGCGGGTCTTGCGGGCGAAGACGTCGTATTCGTGAACCTCGGCGTGAACCCGCGTGTATCCCATCAGACCGAAAGCCCCCAGGCTCGCAGCGCCTCTCGGCCGTCGTCGCTCAAGCGCGCTGACGTCCACGGTGGATCCCAGACCACGTCGAGCCGTACGTCCTCGATCCCCGGCTCGGCGAGCAGGCGCTCGCGGATGTCGCCCATGATCATGTCGCTGGCCGGGCAGCCCATGGCGGTGAAGGTGAGGGTGACGCAAACCCGGCCTTCATCGACTGTCAGGCCATAGATCAGGCCCAGGTCCACCAGGTTGACCGGCATCTCCGGGTCGTTGATCTCCGCCAGCGCCAACCAGATGCGCTCTTGAACTGATATTGCCCTCCCCCTCTGGGGGAGGGCAGGGTGGGGGCTCATGCGCGCACCTGGAACTTGGCGAAGCTCTCCTGGAAGAGCGCGACCATCTCCGCGTTACGCGGCCCGCGCTCGCGCCAGCGCTTCAGGACAGCGTCCCAGCTGCATGGATCCTTGAAGTCCCAGCGTTTCTCGTCGGCATCGAACGTGCAGGGAAAGGGATAGTCCAGCACGTAGCCGTCGCCCTCCTGGTGCGCCGGCACCGCAATCCCGATCGATTCCATGAAGGGCACGACCGTCGACAGCCATTGCTGACGGAGCTGATCATTGGTCAGGCCCTTGAGCCGATAGTCCAGCTGGGTGGAGTGCTGCTTGAGATTGTCGGGCAGGCCGAACCACTCGACCGTGAGCGGAAACATCCAGTCGACCGCCCGCTGCAGCTCTTCCCTGGCTTCGCCGCCGGCCTGGCTGATCCGCTTCGACCAGTTGCGGCCGTTGCGCAAATGAAAATTCTCCTCGGCCATGACTTTGACGAGCCCTCGCTTCCAGGGACCGTAGGACCCGTGCTCGTGGATGTCGCCGAGTAAACAGAAGCCGGCCTGGTCGTACATGGCGTTCGCGACGACGAGCTCGGTCCAGCTTTCCAGCGGAACGTCAAACGCATACGGATAGCGAAAGGCCTTGGGATCCCGCTTGAAGATCAGGTCTTCCTGGCTCTCCCCCAGCTCTTCGAGGATGTGATACGCGATGTGCGCGTGCGCCAGCTCGTCCTGGATGATGGCGATCCCAGTCATGAAGGCGTTGACACTGGGCGCCTTGCGCGCCGCCAGGTAGTAGGCGGGCGCCGAGATCAGTTCGGTGTCGCCGGAGAAGAGCAAGGTGTGCTTCAGCTCGCGGAGATAGTCGGGCGTCATCTCCGACGTCGACTCGACCAGCTCGCCCCGCTTGAGCAGGGCCTCGAGCGCGCCCGAATTCGCCGGCTCCATCCGGGTTGATTCTAAGATGGGGCGGCTTGACCGAGTTGATCGAGGCCAACGGGCTCCAGTTCTACGTTCGGGATGAAGGTTCGGGCACGCCGGTGATTCTGCTGCACGGCTTCCCCGACACCGGCGACCTCTGGCGCAAGCAGGTGCCAGCCCTGGTCCAGCAGGGCTTTCGCGCGATCGTGCCGGACATGCGCGGGCGTGGCCGAAGCAGCAAGCCGGACGCCGTTTCCGACTACCGCCTGTCGTCGATCGTCCGGGACGTCACCGGCATCCTCGACGCGGTGCGCATCGAGCGGGCGCACGTCGTCGGCCATGACTGGGGTGCCGGGGTGGCCTGGCTCGTCGCGGCGCTCGCGCCCGAGCGGGTCGATCGGCTGGTCGCGATCTCAGTCGGCGCGCCTGGAGCCGCGGCGAGGCCGACGCTCGAGGCCTTTCAGAAAGGCTGGTATCGGCTGCTATTCCTGTTCGAGGGCGTCGCCGAGGAATTGATCCAGCGGGATGACTGGTACCTCTTCCGCATGTTCCTCGGCGGCGCACTGGACACGGACGCTTATGTCAAGACGCTGTCCGAGCCAGGAGCGCTCACGCCCGCGCTCAACTGGTATCGGGCTAACCTTCCGGTGCAGGCACTCTTCGGCCGGACCGGTGGGCCGCAACTCCCGATGGTGAAGGCGGACACCCTGGGGATCTGGAGCACCGGCGATCTCTACCTGACCGAGGACGCGATGACGCGATCCGAGCAGCGGGTGCAGGGAAGGTGGCGCTACGAGCGGCTCGAGGGTTCCCACTGGGTCCAGCTCGACCAGCCGGATCGCCTCAACGGGCTTCTGCTCGAATTTCTTACCTGACGAGCGCGAGCGCCTCGCGGAGGACCTTGCCTTT
>VBEQ01000089.1 GCA_005881235.1 Chloroflexota bacterium
TAGAGCGTTGTGTCAAAGCGTGTCAATAGCGATGCGACTCTTTCGGAACCAACGTACCTCGGCTTGACCAGTGGCTCGCGCGTTTGGCAACCGCAGTCCCAATACAATTAAACGCATGGGCAGTCATCGGGTTGAACGCGTCGCCGCACAGCTGCGCGAGGAAATCAGCCAGATCATCATCCGAGACCTGAAGGATCCACGGATCGGGATGGCCACGATCAGCGAGGTCAAGCTCAGTCCGGACCTTCGCAATGCCACGGTGAAGGTGAGCGTCGTCGGCGAGGATGATGCTCGCCAGGCGGCGATCGATGGCCTGGATCACGCGAAAGGGTTCATCCGCCGCGAGCTGGGTTTGCGTCTGTCGAACCTGCGCTTCGCGCCCGACCTGCATTTTCAGCTCGACGAGGGCGTGGCCTACAGCGTGCGGGTCAGCCAGCTTCTACGTGAAGTTCAGGAAGGGGAACCAAACGCCGGCGGCTGAGCTCGCTCCACCGCGCCCCGAGGTCGCCGAGCTGGCGCCCCGGATCTGGCAGGTGATCGACGACGCTCCAGTCGTGACGGCGGTCACGCACAAAGACGCCGATGGCGACACGCTCGGCTCGGCGCTCGCTCTCGCGTTGGCTCTGGAGCCGATCGGCAAGTCCGTGCCGGTACTCTCCTCACCACCGGTGCCGGGCGCTTGGTGGTTCCTGCCTGGCATCGAGCGGGTCAACCGGCAGGCGCCGCCGCGGGGAACCCCCGTCTTCATCTTCGATGCCAGCGACGCGTCCCGAGCCGGCGCCTATGAGCCGGTAGTGACCCAGGCGCGGGTCGTGGTCAACGTCGATCATCACGTCTCCAACACACGCTTTGCCACCTTGAACCTGGTGCTCACGGATGCCGCCTCCACCGGCGAGCTCGTCTACGACCTGCTCAAAGCCTGGAAGATCGACATCCCACCCGGGGCGGCGTCCAACCTCTACGCCACGATCCTGTCGGACACCGGTGGTTTCCGTCACGAGAACACGTCGGGGCACGCATTGCGCGCCGCCGCCGAGCTGGTCCAGCTGGGCGCCGACCCCGTCATGATCGCACGCGGCCTCTTCAAGAGCCGGCCGGCCTCGTCGCTCCGCATGCAGGGGCGCATCCTGCAGGGTCTGCACTACGAGTTTGGGGACCGCCTCGTCTGGGGATCGATCAGTCAGTCCGGACTGCGGGACAGCGGCGCCACCACCGACCAGGCGGACAGCGCTATCGACCAGCTCAACACGCTCCGCGACCAGGAGCTCGCCATCCTTTTCAAAGAAGCCGGCCCGCGCGTGACCAAGGTGAGCATTCGCAGCCGTGACCGGATCGACGCCGCTGAGCTCGCTGCCAGGTTCGGCGGCGGCGGCCACAAGCGCGCCGCAGGGATGGAATTGGCATTGCCGCTCAAGGAAGCGGAGGCCAGGGTGCTGGCGGAAGTCCGCGGGCGCATGAACGACCTCGAGTGACATCCGGCATCCTGAACGTCAACAAGCCGGCGGGACCGTCGTCGTTCGCCGTTGTCCGCACGCTGCGCCGGCTTCCTGGCGTCCTGAAGGCGGGCCACGGCGGGACCCTTGACCCGGCGGCCGAGGGTGTCCTGCCGATCCTGGTCAATGGCGCGACCCGGATCGCGGACTTCGTCCACGAATGGCCGAAAACTTACGTGGCCACCGTGACCTTCGGCTTCACGTCCGACACCGGCGACCGCGAGGGCACCATCGTCGCTGCGACTGACCCAGAGGCGATCAACCGCGAGCGGATCGAGGCGGCTCTGCCGAAATTCACGGGCCGGATCGAACAGGTGCCCCCGCTCTATTCGGCGCTCAAGCAAGGCGGCGAGGCCCTCTACCGCAAGGCCCGGCGTGGTGAGGCGGTTGAGCGGCGCGCACGCGTGGTGGAGATCTTCTCCATCCGCCTTCTGGACTACGACTCGGTGGCGGGCACCGCACGCATCGAAGTCAACTCCGGCCGCGGGATGTACGTCCGCAGCCTTGCGCAGGACCTGGGCGCCGCGTTGGGAAGCGGCGCCTATCTCTCCGCCCTTGTTCGAACCGCGATCGGGCCGCTGACGGAGGCCGACGCCGTGCCGATGGCAACGCTGGCCGAAGCGGGGGAGGGATGGACCCGCTGGCTGCTGCCGATGGATCTTCCCCTGCGGCGCTGGCCGGCCGTCGCGCTCGATGCCGCCGGGGCCGCCGCGGTTCGTCGCGGGCTGGCGGTTCCCGCTCCGGACACGACGGGCGGCCGGTATCGACTGCTTGGTCCCGACGGTGAGTTGGTCGCGTGGGGCGAGGCGGACGCTACTCGGCGGATCCAACCGCGCGCCGTCTTTTCGGTATGACGGCCGTCACCTTCGGCTTTCCCGCGCCCGGCGCCTTCGGCCCGAGCCACGCCACGATCGGCACCTTCGATGGCGTTCACCGCGGCCATCAGGCTCTGCTGAAGCCGCTGATCGGCGGCGCCCGCGAGGCCCGTTCCGCCAGCGTGCTGATCACCTTCGAGCCACATCCGCGGTGCGTGCTCGACCCGGATCACTGCCCGCCGAATCTCACCACCCTCGACGAAAAAACCTGGTTGCTCGACCAGCTCGGTCTCGACCACGTGGTCGTGATTCCCTTTACGCCGCAGATCGCCGCGCTCAGTGCCGCCGCCTTCATGCAGCGGCTGTTCCGTGGAATGGAAATCCGCCGCATGGTCATCGGTGAGAATCACCGCTTCGGACACGGCCAGCGGGGCGACGCCGCCTTCTTACGCCGTCTTGGCGCGCGCCACGGCTTTACGGTCGAGGTCGCCCCCACAGTGATACGCGGTCGAGAACCCATCAGCAGCTCGCGCATCCGCCGGTTGGTCCTGCTCGGCCAGGTTCGGGCCGCCGCCCAACTCCTCGGTCGGAACTACTTCATCCGCTCCACGGTGGAGCATGGCGCCAAGCGCGGACGGCAGCTCGGGTTTCCCACGGCGAACCTGCGCATCACCCCCAACAAGCTCATCCCTCCGAACGCCATCTACGCGTCGCGCGTCGACATCGACGGTCGAACCTATGGCGGTGCGACCAGCATCGGATTTCGGCCGACCTTCGGCGGCAATACCCTCACGGTCGAGGCCTTCGTCCTCGACTTCGACGCTGACCTGTACGACAGGCTGATTACGGTCTGGTTCGTGCAGCGGCTGCGCGCGGAAAAACGCTTCGCCAGTGTGCCGGCGTTGCAGCAACAGATGGCGCGTGACGTGGAGAACGCCCGACGGATCCTCAGCCACTCGTAATCGTCAACCCGGCGGCGGGCAGCGGCCGAGCCCGCGGCTTCTGGCGTCGCTGTGCGGAAGCCTGCCACGATCTGACCCTCGAGGTCGTCGAGACCCGGCGCCGGGGGGATGCTGCCGACTACGCCGCCGCGGCCGGCGACCGGCTGGTGATCGCGGTCGGTGGCGACGGCACCGCCCATGAAGTCGTCAACGGCCTGCTGCGCCGCCCGACGGCCCGTCCGCCACGGGTTGGATTCCTGCAACGCGGCACCGGCGCTGACCTGCGGCGCAGTGTCGCGAGCCCGCGGCGGCCCGAGGACGTGGCCGCCTGGCTGACCTCGGATCGCTGGCGCCCGCTCGACGCCGGCCGGCTCTCCACCTCAACGGGTCGCCGCTACTTCATCAACGTCGCGGACGCTGGCATCGGTGCCGAGATCGTGCGACGCGCCGCCCGCGGGCCGGGGCTCTTCGGCGGGACCGTGAACTTCCTGGGAGCCGCGGTCGTCAGCTTGCTTCGGCATCGCAATACGCTAGTGCGCCTTCGTCTGGACGAGGGCACGGCGCGTACCTGGGCGGGGCCATGCGGATGGCTCCCCAAGCCCAGCCGGATGATGGCTGGTTCGACGTGGTCACGATTGGGGATATCAGCCGCTGGCTGGGGATCCGCAGCCTGCCGATGCTGTATCGAGGGACACACGGCCGGCTGTCCCAGGTCGAATTCGGAAAAGCTCGGCGCGTCGAGATCGAAAGTGACGAGCCGATCGGGGTGGAGGCGGATGGGGAGCTGGCCGGCACGACGCCGGCGGTGTTCGAGATCGTCCCGGGCGCGCTGCAGGTTATCGATTGGAGGTCTTCGGGTATACTCTCGTCTGACCGAGCGCGGGTGTCCGACTAGCCAACGGCACTCGGGCAAGCGAATTTAGGAGGTACATCGACTGGCAACAGCTACCAAGACGGGCGTCATCGAGGCCAACCGTCTGAATGACAAGGACACCGGATCGTCCGAAGTCCAGATCGCGATCTTCAGCGAACGGATCAATCACCTCACTGACCACCTCAAGGCGCACGCCCACGACCACAACTCACGTCGCGGGCTGCTCCAGCTGGTCGGGAAGCGCCGGCGGCTATTGAACTACCTGCAGCGCACCGACATTGAGCGCTACCGAGCGATTATCGCCAAGCTCGGGCTCCGGAGGTGACGGCCTAGAGTTATTGACTCCATGCCCGGGCGGGGCCGCCTCGCACAGGGTTAGAGATTGGTGCACGGAGAAAGGGTTCCTTTTCTTCGAACCCCAACCCCTAACCCGCAAGACAGCAACCGCCTGGGCCGACTGCCGATCATTTTTTTCGTGCCGCCATTCGCGCGGCCCCAGGAGGAATCGTGAATACAACACATGCGGGAAATCCCGCAACCCAGACTCAACTCGAAATTGGTGGGCGGACCCTGAAGGTCGAGACCGGTCACGTTGCCCAGCAAGCATCAGGCGCGGTCACCGTGCGCATGGGCGACACCATGCTGCTCGTCACCGCCGTGATGTCGTCGACGCCGCGGGAGGGGATCGACTTCTTTCCGCTCACCTGCGACTACGAGGAGAAGCTCTATGCGGCGGGCAAGATCCCGGGCGGCTTCATCCGCCGCGAGGGACGTCCCAGCGAGCAGGCCATTCTCAACAGCCGCTTGATCGACCGGCCCATCCGCCCGCTCTTCCCCAAGGACTTCCGCAATGACGTGCAGGTGGTCGCGACCGTGCTCTCCGTCGACCAGGACGCCGACCCGGCCACCATGGCCATCAACGGCGCGTCGCTGGCGCTCTCGATCTCGTCGATCCCGTTCCAGGGCCCGATTGGCGCCGTCCGCATCGGGATGCTCGACGACCAGCTGGTCGTCGGCCCGCCGGTGAACAAGATGGAGGAGAGCAAGCTCGACCTCGTCGTGGCCGGCACGCGGGACGCCATCATCATGGTTGAAGCCGGGGCCAAGGAAGTGCCCGAGGAGACCATCGTCGAGGCGCTGCGCCTGGCGCATCGCGAGATCGTTCGGATCTGCGAGATGCAGGAGGCCTTCGCCCGCGAGGTGGGCAAGCCGAAAGTCGCCGTGCCGGAAAGCCCCAAGGATCCCGAGGTCGATGCCGCGATCGATCGCTTCCTGGCGGAACGGCTCGACCAGGCCCTCTTCAATCCCAACAAGGCGCTGCGCGAGTCAGCGCTCGACGACCTGAAGAAGGAGACTCTCGCGGAGCTCGGCCCCCAGTTCGCGGATCGGCTGCCGTACCTAGCGAAGAGCTTCGAAGCCAAGGTCAAGCAGCGCGTCCGTAACAAGATCCTCGATGAGGGTCTGCGTCCGGACGGGCGCAAGACGACCGAGATCCGGCCGATCACGTGCGAGGTCGGTATCCTGCCACGTACCCACGGGTCGGCACTGTTTACCCGAGGTCAGACCCAGGCGCTCAGTATCGTCACCCTTGGGTCGATTGGTGATAAGCAGAAGCTCGACGGGCTCGGTCTCGAAGAGTTCAAGCGCTTCATGCATCACTACAACTTCCCGCCCTTCAGCGTCGGCGAGGCGCGGCCGCTCCGCTCGCCGGGACGGCGCGAGATCGGCCATGGCGCGCTTGCTGAGCGGGCGCTCCTGCCGGTGGTGCCGACCGAAGAGGAGTTCCCCTACACCATCCGGCTCGTGACCGAGATCCTTTCGTCCAACGGCTCGACGTCGATGGCGAGCGTGTGCGGCTCCAGCCTGGCGATGATGGACGCCGGCGTGCCGATCAAGGGGCAGGTGGCCGGCATCGCGATGGGCTTGATCACCGGCGACGGGAAGGTCGCCGTGCTGAGCGATATCCAGGGCGTCGAAGATGCCCTGGGTGACATGGACTTCAAGGTGGCCGGCACCCGGCAGGGTGTCACCGCCATGCAGATGGACATGAAGATCAAAGGCATCAGTATCGACACCATGGCCGGTGCGATTCAGCAGGCCAAGGAAGGCCGCTTCTTCATCATGGACAAGATGGATGCGGCATTGAGCCAGCCGCGCTCGGCGATGTCGCAGTATGCGCCGCGCATGATCACGGTCCAGATCCATCCCGACAAGATCCGCGAAGTGATCGGCCCCGGAGGCAAGATGATTCGCAAGATCATCGAGGACTCGGGCGTCACCAGCATCGACATCGAGGACGATGGCCGGGTCGTGATCGGCTCGGTCAACGGCGAGTCGGCCGCCAAAGCAGAGCAGCTGATCCGCGACCTGACTGGCGAGGTTGAGGTGGGGAAGAACTACCGGGGCAAGGTGGTCCGCATCATGCCCTTCGGCGCCTTCGTCCAGATCATGCCCAATCAGGACGGCCTGGTCCACATCAGCCAGCTCGCCGAGGAGCGGGTGGAACGGGTCGAGGATGCGGTCAACGTCGGCGACGAGATCGACGTCAAGGTGACCGAGGTCGATCGCCAGGGTCGCGTCAACCTTTCACGCAAGGCGGTGCTCCAGGAAGCCAAAGGCATCACCAACGGCGACTGGGTCGTGACCGATCGTGATCGGGGCGGCCCGCGCCGCGAGGGCGGCGGAAGTGGCGGCGGATACCGACCGGGTGGTGATCGCGGCCCACGTCGCGATTTCGACCGCGCCGGACAACGCGGCAACGACCGGAACCGGTAACAAGAACGGCGGCTCGAGCAAGGATGCTCGGGCCGCTTTTTATTTTCTTCTGCTCACGTTGCGTGGGTGATCTGCGCGGTAAGCCTAGGACCGCGGTGGCTGTGCGTAGCATTCGAACCTCGCGTGGAGTGAAAGTGCCCGATTCCTTGACACCGGTTTGGCTGAGTGGCGATGCTCGAAGCGTGGTGTCGGAGTCCGTGCACGAGCTGGTACCGGAGCGGCGCATGCATTTCTCGCCGCGCCAATCGCAGATTCTCTCCTTGATGGCCGAAGGGTTCTCGGACAAGGAGATCGCTCGAAAGATCGGGATATCCTATCCGACGGTTCGCACTCACATCGACCGAGTTTTTCGGGACTGTGGGTTGCGTAACCGAACCGAAGCGGTCGCGGCGTGGCTCACGCTGAAGATGAATGGATGAATTCACTGACCCCAGTTTCAATGACTTCCGCGTTCCGGGCCCCCCTCCTACTATCAGCGCTACCGAAATACCTGATAGTAGGAGGCTGATGTGGGATGTAAATCAACGTTGACAACTGCGTAGTGACTTCCGACGCGACGCTCTGAATCCACGCGCGATCGCTAGCTAAAGACCGGCCCGAGGTCGGAATTTTTTCCCGAGGAAGGAACGATGCAACCACGCCTTTTTTGCGCCAGACGGCCCCCGAACGCGCGCCCGGTATCGCCGCTGCGACTCGCTGTCGCCGCCCTTCTCGCTCTCCCGCTGCTCGCATGGCCCGCCGTGGGCAGCGCCGACACATCGAGTCCCACTTATAGCGGTCGAGCCTACGTCGTGCAAGCCTCCCTGCTGGGCATGCAGCTGCCCCGAATCGCCGACACTGGCGATCTCCCTTCCACCGGCGGCGCGCAAGAGGCCGCGCTCTTCACCGTGCCGCCATTCTCGCTGGGCAGTGCCGGATCGTTCAATGGAGCCGAGGTGGCCCATGCCACGACGGTCGGCCACGGCAACGCCAGCCGGTCTGAGGCCTCGGTCGCGGATCTCAGCGTGACGGTCGCCGGCACGACGATCACCGCCGACTTCCTGATGTCGAGGGCCGCCGCCCAGTGCAATGGAAGCAGCCCATCGGTCAGCGGCAGTTCCGAGCTCGCCAGGTTATCGATCAGTTCGGTCAATGGCGGCCAGCCCATCATTGTGACGGGGGCACCAAACCAGACTGTCGTCCTGCCGCTGAATGCAGGCACGGTGGTGATCAATGAGCAGTCGAGTTCGGTGAACGGGCAGTCAGGCAGCATGGACGTCAGCGCCTTGCACGTCACCATCAACAATCCAGCCGGCGGCCCGGCGCTCGCCGACGTCATCGTTTCTCACGCGCATGCCGACATCACGTGTCCGACGTCCCCGTCACAACCGCCGGCCTGCGGCGTGACGCCAACCGACTTCGTGACGGGCGGTGGCTGGATCGTTTCGCCATCGGATCCCAATGCCAAGGCGAATTTCGCGGTGGCGGGTGGCGTAAAGAACGGCTTCTGGGGACACCTCATGTACATCGACCATGGCAACGGGATGCACGTCAAGGGGACCGAGGTCACCGGCTACGATTTCTATCCCGCCTTCGGATCGAACGGCCGACAGATCGTGGGCTCGGCCGATGTCAACGGCACCGCCGAGTCGTACGAGGCGGATGTCGCCGACAAGGGCGAGCCAGGCGGCGGAGTCGACCAGTTCCAGCTCACGCTGAACAGCGTCCTGACGGCGCCCGCCTCCGTACTGAGTGGCGGAAACATCCAGCTCCACAAAGCCTGCCAGTAACGTCGTCGTCGACTCGATATCGCGTCTCGCGGGGCTCCGTCAATCGGGGCCCCGAGCGTTTTCCTTTGGGTCAATGGGCTTGAGCCGTCAGAGTCCAGGGCGTTATACTGACCTGCGACTTGCTGACGTTCTCCGACCTGCGGAGCCTGAGCAGGGACGTTCACGATTGCCGGCGTTGTCCCCTCGGCTTCAGTCGAACCCACGCCGTCCCGGGCGTTGGCCCGGGCGACGCGCGGATCATGATCGTCGGCGAGGCGCCCGGGCAGAATGAGGATCAACAGGGAGAGCCCTTCGTCGGCGCAGCGGGCAAGCTCCTCGACCAGTTGCTGCGTGGGATCGGTCTCTCTCGCGGCGACGTTTTCATCACCAACATCCTCAAGTGCCGGCCGCCTGGAAACCGGGATCCGCAGCCCGCCGAGGCGGAGGCCTGTTCACCGTATCTCGAACAGCAAATGCGACTGATCAAGCCGGAAGTCGTGCTGGTGCTCGGTCGGCACGCGCTGGGACGCCTCTTGCCCGGGTATGAGTCCATCTCTCGACTCCATTGCAAAGTCGTCGTCAAGGACGGCGTGAGCTACATCCCCGTGTATCACCCGGCCGCGACCCTGTATAACAGCTTCCTGATGGGCCCGCTGGAGCAGGACTTCAAGGCCGTCAAGGCCCACCTGGACCGGGCCGAGGAGCGGCGCCAGGTCGTTGCGGCCGCAGCCACGCCCGTCCCCAAGCCGGAGGAGCAGCTCACCCTTTTTGGCTAAACAGCCCAGGTTGCGCGCCATTCCCCTTGGGGGTTTGGGCGAGATCGGTCGCAACATGATGGCGCTCGAGTACGACGAGAACATCGTCGTCATCGACGCGGGCCTGATGTTCCCCGAGGAGGAGATGCTCGGCGTCGACCTGGTACTGCCCGATGTCACCTACCTGGTAGAGCGGAAAGAAAAGGTGCTCGCCTTCTTGCTGACCCACGGCCACGAAGACCATGTCGGCTCGCTGCCGTACATCCTGCCCAAGGTCTCGGCACCGATTTATGGCAGCCGCCTCACGCTCGGCTTCATCAAAAACAAGCTGCGCGAGCACAAGCTGGCGGAAGAGGTCGATTTGCGCGAGATCAAGGCCGGTGACGTCGTGGAGCTCGGCCCTTTCAAGGTCGAGTTCATCCACGTCGCCCACAGCATCCCCGATACCACCGCGCTCGCCATCCAGACACCCGTCGGCATGGTGATCCATTCCGGCGATTTCAAGATGGACCAGACGCCGGTCGACGGCAAGCCGACCGACATGGCGCGGCTCTCGCACTTCGGTAACCATGGCGTGATGTTGCTGATGTCCGACAGCACGAACGCGGAACGCGACGGCTTCACCCCGTCGGAGCGCACCATCGGGGAGGCCTTCCAGGAGCTGTTCGGCCAGTGTCCCGGCCGGATCATCATCTCGACCTTCGCCTCCAACATCTACCGCATCCAGCAGGCGCTCAACACGGCGGCCCGCTACAAGCGCAAGGTGGCGGTGATCGGTCGCTCCATGGTCAACAACCTGACGATCGCCCAGGAGCTCGGCTACATCCAGATGCCTGGCGACATCCTGATCAAGGTCCAGGACATCAACAAGGAGCCCGACGAGCGGCTCGTCATCCTCTCCAGCGGCAGCCAGGGGGAGCCGCTCTCCGCGCTAACCCGCATCGCCGCCCAGGAGCATCCGCAGGTGAAGCTGAAGTCCGGCGACACCGTCATCCTCTCGGCGACGCCGATCCCTGGCAACGAGGAGCTGGTCTCGCGCACCATCAACAACTGCTACAAGCATGGGGCGCGTGTCTTTTACTCCGCACGCAACCGGGTCCACGCTTCGGGGCACGCCAGCCGCGAGGAGCTGAAGCTGATGTTGAACCTGGTGCGGCCCAAATTCTTCATGCCGGTACACGGCGAGTTCCGCCACCTCGCGCTGCATTCGGAGATCGCCCAGGAGGTCGGCATCGCCAAGGACCGGGTGATCGTGACCGACGACGGGAATACGGTCGAGCTGAGCGACAGCCTGCCGCACTTCGGCAACAAGGTGCCGGCCGGCTACGTCTTCGTCGACGGGCTGGGCGTGGGCGATGTCGGCTCGGTCGTCTTACGCGACCGGCGCGTGCTCTCCCAGGACGGCATCTTCATCGTGATCGTGACGGTCGACAAGGACACCGGACAGGTGGTCTCCGGTCCCGATCTCATCTCGCGGGGCTTTGTCCATCAGCAGACCTCGGACGCGCTGCTCGAGTCGGCCCGCCAGCAGGTGCTCGGCACCATCAACAAGCCGGGGCGCGGCAACCCGGAATGGCAGGTCATCAAGAACTCGATTCGCGACTCGTTGAGCAAGTTCCTCTATGAGCAGATGCGGCGCCGCCCGATGATCATCCCGATCGTCGTCGAGGTCTAAGCTCCCTCGGCGAGGCAACCCAACTATGGGCGAGATGATGCAGACTGATCGCGACCGCGCTCTGATATTCGTCCGCCGCTCTTATGAGGTGGCGGTTGCGATGCAGACGGTTGATCTCGACAGCATCAACCAGGCCAGGCCGGTCGAACTGCGGTATGGCTCGAGGGCTGACCTCGTCCCGGACTTCTGGCATGCGGCAAATGCCGTGTCGACATTTGCAGTACAGATGGAGTTGATCTCTCCTTCAGACGCCGCGGAGATCCTCCGCAGCTACAGCACGCTGTAGCCACCGACCTGAGCACGACATCTGGCGGTTTGCCGTCTGCTGCTATAGCCAGACCAGCTCAGACCCGGTCCGGGTTGCCGGCGCCGGCCACCAGGTTGGCGTCGCGGGCGAGCAGCCACCTGCCGGAGGGCGATCGATGGAACACGGTCAAGACATACCCGGACGCTTCCGAGGTCTTGCCGCCTTCTTTAGGAGTGAGGACGACCGTGAGGTGCGACCAGGCGGTCGCGATGTCGCCGGATGCACGGATTTCCTTGACGTCCTGAATCGCCTCGATGCGGGCCTTCGCCGAGACCTCCCGAAAGCCTTTGGCGAAGTCCTCCTTCGATATGGGCGGATTGCCCGGCGTGAGAAAGACTACGTCGTCGGCCAACAATGACAGCAAGCCGTCGAGATTTCCTTCTGCCGTGAGCCGACGCCACTCGGCCATCAGGTCCCTGATCTGCTGCTCTGGGCTCAGACCTTCTCACCCGTATAGCTATCGATATCGTGGTCGACGGCGCCGGGCGGTTCCTCGACGACATGGACCGCGGCCTCTTCGGCTGACGGGTAAAGCTCATCGTGGCTGAGCTCGGCGTCGATGTCGTCGCCGGTCTCGGACTCGTTGTCGATCAACAGTGCGGGGTGGTCATCGGGTCGCACCCGGTCAGGCACCTCACCCCGCAGCCGGTCGTCGAGCGTGTCCTGTCGCAGCAACGGCGAGAGCGGACGATCACGCGGCGGCCACACGCCCTCTTGCGGATCCCCCGTGATCTCCTTTTCGGGCAGGGCGCCTTCGAGCGGCGGGACGCCCTCTGAGTCGAGGTCGACGTTTTCGGGAAGCTCTTCGTCTCTAGCCATGTGTCTCTTATACGCGTCTGACTACCGTCGGCGGGAGCGGTCGAGGGGGCGCCGCGCCTCGTGGCGCTGACGCCCCCAATGGAGATGCGCTTACGGGATCGTGAAGTTTGCCGTCTGGTTTTCGACCATGAGCTGGTAGGCACCGGGCTCCACCGTCAGCGGGCCGCTGGCGTCGACATCGCCCTGGACGACCGCCAGGTTCTTTGTCGAGAAGGTGAGCACGACCGTCTTGGTCTCGCCGGCGTTGAGGTGGACGCGAGAGAAGCTGGCCAGCCGCTTGGGCGGCACGAGGACCGCACTGACGGGCTGGGCCGCGAACGCCTCGACGGTATCGTCACCGGCTTTCGTTCCGGTGTTGGTGACGTCGACCGTGGCCTGGATCGTGCCGTTACGGCCGCCATTGTTGACGGCATGGAGGTTCGAATAGCTGAAGCCCGTGTAGCTGAGGCCGAAGCCGAAGGAAAAGACGGGGTCGTAGCCGCTGCTGCCGAAGCCGCAGCAGGCGAAGAAGAACGCCGTGGTGCCATCGCTGCCCGAGTTCGTCCCTGGCAGGTACTGGTAGAAGAACGGCTGGTCGCCGACGTTGCGCGCCCAGGACACCGGCAAGCGGCCGCTCGGGTTGACGTCGCCGAAGAGGACATCAGCCACGGCGTTGCCGCCTTCCGAACCAGGCAGGTAGGCCATCACCAGGCCACCCGCGGCGTTGATGGCTTCGTTCATGACTTTCGGACGGCCGGCAATCACGACGACAATGGTGCGCGGATTCGCGGCCGCGACCTTCTGCACGAGGTCGGTTTGGTCCGCGGCGAGGGCATTGCTCTCGGAGTCACCGACGCCCTCGGCATACGGGGGCTCACCAACCACGACGATGGCGGCATCCGCCGAGGCGGCGGCCGCCGGTGCCGCAGCGGGATCGGCCCAGGTCACGGTTCCGCCGTGTCCCTGCACCGCACTCTGCAAGCCCTGGAACACGGTCTCCCCGGGAAGATGGTTGCCATTACTCGCGTCGCTGGTTGGCTGGGTGCAACATCCTTCGCCGCCGCCGTCGGCCCCTTGCCAGCCGAGGGTCCAACCGCCGACCTGGTCGGCGAGGTTCTTGGCGATCGGCTCGGGCGTCGCGGCCCAGGGCACCGCTTTGATCGAGGTGCTGCTTACCACGATCTTGCTGCTCTTCGCAAGTGGCAGCGCCGGCTGACCCTTGACGGTGGCGTTCTTGAGCAGCGTCATGCTCTCGTCGGCGGCCCGCCGGGCGAGCGCTACGTCCATCGGATTGTTGAGAACCGTAGCATCGGCGGCCGCGGGATCGACCTTCGGGTACGGCTTCTGGTCGAAGAGACCAAGCTGGAACTTCAAGGTGAGGATGCGGCGCACCGCCTGGTTGATCCGCGTCATCGGCACGGCTCCGCTATTGACGTCGGCGAGCAAGGCGTTGACGAATCTCGTCCCGTTGTCGACGTCCTGGCACATCGTCACGTCGACACCGGCCATGACGGCCATCCGAATCGCATCCTGGTCCGTGGCCGCGATGTGGTAGCTGTCCTTGAGGGCGAAGACGTCCTGCCAGTCGGAGACGACGAGCCCTTTGAATCCCATCTGGTTGCGGAGGACGTCGGTCAGCATGTAGTGCGAGGCATGCACCGGGATGTTGTTGATCGAGGCACTGTTCGCCATCGCCGTGGCGACACCGGCATCGATGCCCGCCTGGAAAGGACGCAGGAAGGTCTCCTGCAGGTAGCGGAGAGGAATC
>VBEQ01000090.1 GCA_005881235.1 Chloroflexota bacterium
GCAATTCGATGCCGGATTCGGTGGCAACGCGCGTCTCCCTGGAGACATCGGTGATCATGCGGGCACGGCCTCCAGCGCGGCAACCCGTAGGACGTAATCGACGATCCGGCCGGGAATGTCGACACCGGTGGTGTCGATGGAGTTACGAAATTCCATTGTGTAGTTGACCTCGCTGACGACCAGCCCGTCCGGGTGCTCGAGCAGGTCGATGGCCAGCACCCCGCCACCGACGGCGCGGGCCGCGGCGCGCGAGAGGCGGTCGATCTCGGGCGTCAGCGGGCAGTTGCGCGCCTGGCCGCCGCGGGCGGTGTTCGTGATCCAGTGGGACGACTCGCGATAGATCGCGCCGATGGTCTCATCACCGATCACGAAGCTGCGGATGTCGCGCGAGGGCTTGTCGACGTACTCCTGGACGTAGAAGATGGCGTGCTGGTAGGAACCGAGCGTGTCCTTGTGCTCGAGCAGAGCTTCGGCGGCGTCTCGGTCCGAGATCTTCGCCAGCAGGCGCCCCCAGGAGCCGACCGCCGGCTTGAGCACGACCGGATATCCCAGGGTCTCGATCGCCTCCAGCGCCGACTCAGGCGTGAAAGCGATGAGGGTACGGGGGCTGGGAACACCGGCGGCGATCAGCGCCGTCGTCGTGTTGATCTTGTCGCCGCAGATGAGCGCCACCTCGTAGCTATTAACGGTCGGCACACCCCATTGATTAAGGATGCGCAGGGCGTAGAGCGCCCGCGAGTGGTGGAGGCAGCGCTCAAGGACCACGTCGTAGCGCGCCGACGGCTGGGCCGCGAGGTCGAAGATCAGCTCGCGGTCGTCGATCTTCTCGATCGTAAGCCGGCGGCGCGCGAAGCTCTCGAAGAGCAGTTTCTCCTCAGCCCGGATGCGGGAACACAGGACGCCGATCCTCACGTCACTCGCCCCAGTCTTCCTCTTCCTCGGGAGCGAGCCGGAGCTCGACCGGATCGCGCTCGACGACCTCCAGCTCCGCGCCGCAGTCGCTGCAGGGCACGATCTCGCCCTTCTCGACGTCCGCCGCGAGTTTGACGTCGGCGGCGCACTCCGGGCACTTCGCCGTTACCGCAGTTGCCATTACGACACCTCCTCGATCGCGGCCCAGCCGCGAGTTTTGATCAGGTCGATCAGCGTCCCGGCCTCCATGATGGCGGCCGCCACCGGGCCGGGCGTTTCCCCCTGGAACATTTTCCCATCAACATCGATGCCCCCGGAATGGATGTCGATTGAGATCGGGTCGCCGTCCTCGACGGCGTCGTAGATCGCATCGCACTGGATCACCGGCAGGCCGATGTTGATCGCGTTGCGATAGAAGATCCGGGCGAAGCTGCGTGCGACCACCGCCTGGATGCCGGCTGCCTTGATGGCCATCGGGGCGTGCTCGCGCGAGCTGCCGCAACCGAAGTTGCGCCCGCCGATGATGACATCGCCCTGCTGGACCGTGCCGGCGAAATCGGGGCGCGCCTCGATGAAGCAGGCCTTGCCCAGCGCCGCCGCATCCGTGGTGACGTTGTAGCAGCCGGGGATGATGGCGTCGGTCGAGATCGCATCCCCGAACTTGAAGAGCCGGGCCATCAATTGAGCCCCCGAGGGTCCGTGATCACGCCCGCAAGCGCTGAGGCCGCGGCGACCGCGGGGTTCGCGAGGTAGATCTCGGCCTGGGCGCTGCCCATCCGCCCGGCATAGTTTCGGTTGCTGGTCGAGAGCGCGCGCTCCCCGGGTCCGAGCACACCGTGCTGGCGACCGAGGCATGGGCCGCAGCCGGCGTTCATCACCAGGGCACCGGCTTCCATGAAGGTCTGGATGTAACCGCGTGCCAGCGCCTCCATGTAGATTTGCTTGGAGGCGGGGACGACGATGGTTCGGGTGCGCGGGCTCACCTGGCGGCCCTTGAAATAGCCGGCCACGATCGCCAGGTCCTCGATGCGGCCGTTGGCGCAGCTGCCCACGAACACCTCGTCGAGCTCAGTGCCCGCAACCGCGCTCAGGTCTTGGACGTTGTCGATCGCGGGCGGGCATGCGATCTGCGGTTCCAGCGTCTGCGCGTCGACCTCGATGAGGCTGCGATAGACGGGGGCGATCGGGTGCAAGTCGTAGACTTCCGCTTCGCCGAGGTAGGCGCGAGTGTGCTCGTCTGGCTCGCACAGGCCCGCCTTCCCGCCGAAGTCCACCGTCAGGTTGGCGAGCGTGAGGCGTTCGTCCACGCTCATGGCTTCGACCGCCTCACCTCCCCACTCCACCGCCAGGTAATTGGCACCCTCTGCGCCTAGCATGCGAATGACCTTCAGGGCGAGGTCCTTGGGGAAGATGCCAGGCGGCAGCGCGCCGCGCAGGTTGATGCGGATCGTCTCCGGCACGCGGAACCAGGTCTTGCCGGTGGCAAAGGTCACCGCGATGTCCGTCGAGCCGAAGCCCGCCGAGAAGCAGCCGAGCGCGCCATAGGTGGTGCTATGCGAATCCGCGCCGACCACGATGCCACCAGGCCGGATGAAACCCTTCTCCACCATCAGCTGGTGGCAGATCCCCTCCTGGAAGACATGGGTGACGCCGAACTCGTCAGCAAAGTCTCGAACGACCTTGTGCAGGCCCGCCGACGCTACGGTGTTCGCCGGCAGGATGTGATCGAAAACCATGATGACGCGTTGCGGGTCCCAGAGCGGGACCCCGAGCTTGCGGAAGGCTTCGATCGCCAGCGGGCCGGTGACGTCGTGCGCCATCGCGTAATCGACCGGCGCCACCACGATCTCGCCGGCGTGGACCTCCCGTCCGAGCCGTCGCGTGAAGATCTCTTCAGTCAGTGTTCCCATGGTTTTCTCCTAAGCCGGGACCGAGCCCCGCAGCAGATCGTCCAGTTCATCGTTGCTGAGGGGTGCCGTGTCCGCGCGCCGCTTGACCTCGGCGGTCAGGACCCGTAGTTCCCGGTCGGTCAGGGTCAAGCCGAGCGTCGAGGCCCGGCTCGCGATCGCGTGGCGGCCGGTCAACCGGTGGCCCGCCATCACGGTGCGCTCCCGTCCGAAGCGCGCCGGGTCGAAGATTTCGTAGCTCGAGGGGTTGTTCAGCACCGCGTTGGTGTGCATTCCGGCCTTGTGATGGAAGGCGGTGTCACCGGTAATCGCGGCGTTGAAGGGAATCTCGATCCCCACCATGTCGGCGACCATGCGGTCGAGCTCCGGCAGGATCTCGAGCCGGTATTGCGCCACCAGTTCGGGGTGCAGGCTGAGCAGCCGCGCGATCATGCCGCTGAGCGGCACGATGCCGTTGCGCTCGCCGATTCCCAGGACGGTGGTGTCGATGTGGGTGGCACCCGCCTCGAGCGCGGCGAAGGCATTGGCGATGGCGCAGCCGGTGTCGTTGTGGGCGTGGAACTCGATGTCGCAGTCGACCGCCTTGCGCACCATGGAGACCATCTCGAAGACCTGGTTCGGGGTGGCGATCCCCACCGTGTCCGCGAGCCCGACGCGCTGCGGGTGCAGCCGGTCGATCGCCTGGTAGACGCGCAGCAGGTCGCGCGGCTCCGATCGGAACGAATCCTCGCTACTGAAGCGCACCTCGAGGCCCTGCGACTGGATGTAGCGCACGACCTCGGTGCCGGCCTCGATGATCTCGTCCACCGACTTGCCGTGCGAGAACTCGCGCATCGCGGAGGAGGTGCCGAACAGGACGTCGATCCCATCGGCGCCGGTGTCGATCGCGATCCGGGCGTCGTCGAGATGGCAGCGCACGTGGGTGAGCACCTTGGCGCGAAGTGGCAGCGCCGCGACGGTACGCAGGTCGGCCTCGGACTGGGGTGAGGCGCAGGGCGAGGTCAGCTCGAGGTACTCGACGCCGAACTCATCGAGCATTTTGGCGATCGTGATCTTCTGCGAGGGCGTGAAGTGGGCCGGGGCGAATTGCTCGCCTTCGCGCAGCGTTGACTCGATGATGTTGAACGCTTTGATGGTCATGGCACCTCCGAAAAATAAAAAGCCTTCGTCCACCGGGACGAGAGGCCTTCTCTCGTGGTACCACCCGACTTTGCCGTCCTCTCGCAAGAACGGCCTCTTTGAGTCCGCGGCCCATCGCCTGAAGACTCCAGCCCGATCACGGGGGCCATCCGGCTCGGCCTACTGCCCCTCTCTTCCCTCTCCCGCTTGCGGGGGAGGGTCGGGGTGGGGGTTCGACCGGCGGCTCCGAGGCCTTTTTCGGCGGTGCCCTGGACTCTCCTTCTCAGCTGCCGGAGACTCTCTGTAATCCCAGCGTCCGCGTACTCGCCCTCATCGACGCCTTTCCGTATGAACTTGTTGGCCGGAACGATACGCGCCATCGGGGTCCGATGTCAAGCTGGCATCGCGTCCGTCATGCCACAGCTTGCCGTCTGCCGACCTGCTGGACGTAATCGATCACGTGGTCGGCGACCGGAATCCCGGTCGCGTCGATGAAGCCGTGGAACTCGGGCGTGTAGTTGAGCTCGTTGACCATCAAGCCGTCCTCGTGCTCCAGCAAGTCCACGGAGAGAAATCCGCCGCCGACCGCGGCAGCGGCTTTCTGGCAGAGCTGGTCGATCTCGGGGGTGACCTCGCAGATTGAGGCGCGCCCGTTGCGCGCGGTGTTTGTGATCCAGTGCTCAGAGCTTCGGTAGATCGCGCCAATCGTCTGCTCCCCCACGACGATCGCCCGGATGTCGCGCTGCGGCTTGTTGACGTACTCCTGGATATAGAAAATACCGTGCTGGTAGGAGCCCAGCGTCTCCTTGTGCTCGAGCACCGCCTCGGCCGCATCGCGGTCGTTGATCTTTGCGAGCAGTCGCCCCCAGGAACCAACCATGGGCTTGAGGACGACCGGGTACCCCATCGCCTCGATGGCTTCCAGGGCGGACTCCCGCGTGAAGGTGACCACCGTCTTGGGTACGGGTAAACCGTCCCGGGCGAGCGCGGCCGTGGTCAGGATCTTGTCGCCGCAGATGCGCGCAACCTTCGCCCGGTTGACCGTGGGCACACCGGCGGCGTTCAGCAGCGTCAGCGCGTACAGCGAGCGGCCGTGGTGGATGGACCGGTCCAGGACGACGCCGGCGTGGGGAAAGGGGCTGCCGATCGCGAACTTGATGCGATCCTCATCCAGGCGCTCGAAAGGAATGGCGCGCCGCCGGAGCGCCTCGAACAAAGCCTTCTCTTCGATGCGGATACGGGAGCAGAGGATGCCGACCATCAGTGGTTGCGTAATCATACAGGTTTCCGTATACTTATGCGACCATACCCGGGCAGGAGGCTGCGCCATGCTGGCATTGAAGAGCAAGTTACTGGAGAAGATCGACGCGACGCCCGTCAAGACGGCCAAGAAGGTCGCCCTGGCTTATTCGGGCGGTTTGGACTCATCCCTCTGCGCCGTGCTGGCGAAAGAGAAGTATCAGGTCGAGGAACTGTTCGCGATCACCGTCGACGTGGGCCAGGGCCAGGACGAGATGGACGCCGCCATCCAGAAGGCGAAGGTGCTGGGTATCACGCCGATCGTGATCGACGCCAAGCAGGAGTTCGCCGACCTCTGGCTGTCGAGAGCCATCCAGGCCAATTCGAATTACGAGGGCTACCCGGTCTCGACTTCGATGACCCGCCAACTGATCGCCTCGAAGATCGCATCGCTGGCGCTCAAGCTCGGCTGCGACGCCATTATGGAAGGCAGCAGCGGCAAGGGCAACGATCAGTACCGCATGCACAACGTCTTCAAACTCTTCGCACCCCAGCTCGATGTCCTCGTGCCTGTTCGTGACTTCGACCTGACGCGGGGTGAGGAGGAGGAGCTGTCCAAGGAGCTCGGCATCCCCATCACCGAGGTGATGCAGGGCGGTGACGACAAGACCCTGTGGTGCCGCAGCCTGGCGTCCGGGGCCGTGGGCCTCAACCAGCCGATCCCGGATCATGCCTGGCTCTGGCTGAAGCCGCCGGCACAGGCGAGCGCGACCCCGACCAAGGTGTCGGTCACGTTCGAGGGCGGAGTGCCCGTGGCGCTCGACGGCGACGAGTTGCCCCTCCCGGAGATCGTTTCCAAGCTCAACGTGATCGCCGGCAGCCACGGCATCGGCAAGATCGACATCTTCGAAGACGGCATCATGGGTCTGAAGTCGCGCGAGCTCTACGAGGCGCCGGCGGCGGCGGTACTGCTGAAGCTGCATCACGATTTGGAACAGTTCACCCTCACCAAAGAGGAGCTGGACTTCAAGGGCGCGGTCGACCAGAAATGGGCCTATCTCGTGTACCACGGGGCCTGGTTCAGCCCGCTCAAGCAAGCGCTCGACGCCTTCATCCAGACCACCCAGGCCAACGTCACCGGCACGGTCACGGCCAGCCTGTTCCACGGCACGATCGACCTGGAGTCGCGACAGAGCGATCACACGCTCTTCTTCCCGGAAATCCGGGGATTGCAGAGCCGGAGCTTCAACCAGCAGTTGTGCGGGCCCGCCGCCCAGATCGGCGGCCTGCAGTGGGAGGTGCTGGCCAAGCGGATGTCGAAGGTTTCGCACTGAGTCAGCAACCGTGGGGTGGGCGATTCGGCGAAGAGCCGGATCCCCTGATCGACCAGTTCACAGGTTCGCTCGACGTCGACCGCCGGCTCTTTCGCGAGGACATCGCCGGTAGCCGAGCGTGGGCGAAGGCGCTGGTCCGCGCCGGCGTACTGACGCCGGATGAGCAGTCGCGCATCGACCAGGCCCTCCGGGAGATCGAGACGGAATTTGCCGCCGGCGACTCCTCCGAAGGCGAGGACATCCACATGGCGGTCGAAAAGCGGCTGCGCGAAAAGCTGGGTCCACTGGGTGGAAAGCTGCACACCGGCCGCAGCCGTAATGACCAGGTCGCGCTCGACCTGCGGCTGTATGTCAGGGCCGCCGGTACTCAGTTGCTAGAGGCGCTTGCGGGGCTCGAGTCGGCGCTGATCGCCCGGGCGGAGGAGCATCTCGATACCGTGATGCCTGGCTACACGCACACCCAGCGCGCCCAACCCGTCCTGCTGGCCCACCACCTGCTGGCCTACGTCGAGATGCTACGGCGGGACCGTGGCCGGTTCGCGGATGCGCTGGGTCGCGCGGACGCCTCGCCCCTGGGCGCCGGTGCGCTCGCCGGCAGCGGCTTTCCGATCGATCGCGCCGAGCTGGCCCGCGACCTCGGCTTCGCCGCGGCCAGCGCGAACTCGCTCGATTCCGTCGCCGATCGGGACTTCGTCGTCGAGCTGCTGGCGGCGTGCAGCATCGCGATGATCCACCTCTCGCGCCTCTGCGGCGAGATCGTGCTCTGGACCAGTGTCGAGTTTTCCTTCGCCTCGCTTCCCGATGCGCTGGCCAGCGGAAGCTCGATGATGCCGAACAAGAAGAATCCCTGCGCCGCCGAGCTGGTCCGGGCGAAGAGTGGACGCGTCGCGGGCGACCTGGTGAATCTGCTGATGGTGCTCAAGGGCCTGCCGCTCGCCTACAACCGCGACCTGCAGGAGGACAAGGAAGCGCTCTTCGATGGCGTCGACACGACGCTCACCTGCCTACATGTCACGGCCCGGCTGGTACAAGGCTTGCGTTTCGACCGGGACGTGATGCGCAAGGCCGCCCTCGAGGGCTATACGCTGGCAACCGAGCTCGCCGACTACCTGTCACGCAAAGGCTTGCCCTTTCGCGACGCGCATCACCTGGTCGGCCGGATGGTCGCCGAGGCAATCGCCACCCACCGGGGCCTGGAATCGTTCAGCCTCGCGGAGCTGCAGCGGTTTTCCCCGCTGTTCGGCGCGGACATCGTCGACCATCTGACGCTAGAGGGCGCGCTGGGATCGCGCGACGTGGTCGGTGGAACGGCGCCCGCGCGCGTCAGGGAGGCGCTCGCGCATGTCAAAGCGTAAGCGGCAGGAGGCGATCCTCTCCCTGATCGCCAAGCACCAGATCGCGACCCAGGAAGAGCTGGTCGAGCGTCTCGGCCGCGTCGGGATGCCCACCACGCAGGCAACGGTGTCGCGCGACATCGCCGAGCTCGGCCTGGTTCGGGTCGGCGGACCGGAGAGTCACTACGTCAAACCGAACGAGGGGCTGGGCGCAGCGTCGCCGGTCGGCCGCGAGGACCGGCTCCGCCGCTTGTTGCGCGACCTGCCGCTGACTGTCCGGCGCGGGCAGGGCATTGCCGTGCTGACGACGACGCCGGGCTCGGCGAACTCGATCGCGTCGGCGATCGACGCGGTCGCGTGGCCGGAAGTGATCGGCACGCTTGCCGGTGACGACACGATCTTTGCGGCTCTCGCGCTCCACCCGCGCGCCTATGGAGGGCTCGCCCAGCGGCTGGCCGGCCTCGGCGCCTACGTGCAACCGGAGGACTGATGCCAGAGAAGATCGTCCTCGCCTTCTCGGGTGGCCTCGACACCACCGTCGCCGTGAAGTGGCTCACCGAAACCCGCGGCTTCGACGTGGTGGCCTTGACGGTCGACCTCGGCAGCCAGCCAAATCTCAACGCCATCCGCGAGCGGGCTCTCGCCGCCGGCGCCCTCCAGTCCTGCGTACTCGACGCCCGGCAGCCGTTCATCGAGCGGTTTTGCTGGCCGGCATTGAAGGCGGGCGCGCTGTACCAGGGGCAATACCCGCTGGCGACCGCCCTTGGCCGTCCGCTGATTGCCCAGCTTCTCGTCGAGGTTGCGGCCCGCGAAGGCGCGACCTGGGTGGGACACGGTTCGACCGGCAAGGGAAACGACCAGGTCCGCTTCGACGTGGCGGTCGGTGCGCTCAACCCGAAGCTGAACGTGCTCGCGCCGTTGAGGGATGGCATGGAGATGACCCGTGAGGAGGAAATCGCATACGCCCGCGCAAAAAATCTGCCAATTGAGGTCAAGCCCGAATCGCCGTACAGTGTGGACGAGAACCTGTGGGGGCGATCCATCGAGGCTGGGGCCCTTGAAGATGCTCTCCTCAAACCCCCCGAGGACGCATTTCGCTGGACCTCGTCGGTGGACAACGCCCCCGCCAGTCCGGCGGTCATCGAGCTGACCTTCGAGCGGGGCGTTCCCACTACGCTGGACGGGCGTCGAACCAGGGGTGTTTCCCTCGTCGAGGAACTGAACCGGCTGGGCGGCCTCCACGGGGTGGGCCGGATCGACATGATCGAGGACCGCTTCGTGGGGATCAAGTCGCGGGAGATCTACGAGGCGCCGGCTGCTGTCATCCTGCACACGGCACACCGGGCCCTCGAAGACCTGGTGCTCGACGCCGAGGTTGGGCGTTTCAAGACTTCGGTCGCGACAGAGTACGCGCGCCTCGTTTACCAGGGCAAATGGTTCTCCAGCCACCGGCGCGACCTCGACACCTACGTCCAGAGCACGCAGGGCGCCGTGAGCGGCACGGTTCGGCTGACGCTCCACAAGGGAAGCGCGCAGGTGATCGGCCGGTCCTCGCCCTACTCGCTCTACCGCCCTCAGCTCGCCACCTACTCAGCCGGGGATCAGTTCGATCACCAGGCTGCCGTCGGATTCATCAAGCTGGTCGGCCTGCCCGTCCGCACCCAGGCAGCGGTGCAGGGAAGCGCGGTGACCGAGCCTCTACTTGAGGACGATCGCCATGTTGTTGAAGTCGGCCCAGGAGCGCTCGAAGTCGGCCTTGCTGAACCAGTACTGCGAACCGCTATGCCAGGGGTCGTTGACCCGGACCTGCGTCGCTGACACGCCGCTCAGCGTCACGACGTGTTCGATCAGCGAGTAGCGGATCCTGATCTTCTCGTCGAACGTCGTCCAATACCCAACG
>VBEQ01000091.1 GCA_005881235.1 Chloroflexota bacterium
CGCCTCGGCGCGAGTCCGCACCTGCAGCTTGCGGTAAATGTTCCGCAGATGCGACTTGATCGTCCCCTCGCCCAGGCCGAGCCGGCCCGCGATGGCCTTGTTGCTCGTGCCTTCTACGACCATCCGGAGGATCTCAGTCTCCCGCTCGGTGAGCGGTTCTGCCAGGGGCCGGCGGGATCGCTTGAGAGTTGACCCCAGGCGCATGATGACGCGGCGGGTGAGGGCGTCATCGAGCTGGAACCGGCCGGCGTGGGCGTCCTGGATACTTCGGGCCAGGTTGACGGGGTCCACATCTTTGAGGACGTAGCCCGACGCGCCCGCTGCCACCATCTCGACGATGTCCTCTTCCGCCTCGGATACGGTCAGGGCCAGGACCACCCGGTCTGGGTTCTCCTCTTTGATCGCGCGGGTAGCGGCGATTCCCCCCATTTCGGGCATGTTGAGGTCCATCAGGATCACGTCCGGTTTCAGCCGCCGAGACCCCTCGACCGCCTGCCGCCCCGTCATCGCCTCGCCCACGATGTCGATCTCGGGAAAATCGCGCAGCATGCCCTGCACGCCCGCCCGGAAAATCGGCCGGTCATCAACGATCAGGACGCGCACGCGGCTCTTCACTCGGCGCGTTCCGCAGGACCGATCAGCGTGACGACCGTGCCTTCCAGCGTTTGGCTCACGATTTCCAGGGTTCCCCCCATCAGTTCCGCCCGCTCGCGCATGCCCACCAGCCCGTAGGAGCCGACCTTTCTCGGATCCTCGGCGACCCGGCGGACGTCAAATCCCCGGCCGTCGTCGCGAACGGTCATCACCCAGGGCGCTGACGACAGATCGAGCACGACCCAGAGGTTGCGCGCCCGGGAATGTTTGCGAACGTTCGAGAGGCTCTCGCGCAACACCTGGAAGATGACCTCTTTCTGCTCGGCCGGAATCACATTCTCCTCGCCGCGAATGTTGACGTTGGTCTCGACCAGGTTTACCCGGCCGAACTGGTCCACCAGCTTCAACAGCGAGGCCAGCAGCCCCTCCGACCGGATGGTCTTTGGCCGCAGCGATTGCAGAATGTTGCGGGCGCCGGCCAGGATTTCCTCCGTCATGGAGCGGAGTTGCGGCAACAACTGGCCCGCGTCGTCCGGGTCGCGCTCGCGCCGCTGTTCGTAGTACTTGAACAGCGCCACGACCGCCGCCAGGTCCGAAGCGAGTCCGTCGTGGATCTCTCGTGCCAGGTTCAGCCGTTCCTGGAGGACGGCGACCTCGGCGACTCTGCTCGCCAGGCTGTGGGCCCGGAGCGCCGTCACCGCTTCCACGGCCAGGTCCTCGAGGCGGACAGCATCCCGCCGGTCCAGCCGCCATGGGGTACGCCGTAAGAGCGCCAGCACCCCGATCGGCCGCTCCAGGGGCGGTGACAGGGCAATGGCCGCGAAGCCGCGGTAACCAGCATCGACCCAGGCGGCCTCGTCGGGAGTTAATTCCTCGGCCGCAAGGTCCTCGACGGTGAAGACTTCGTTGTGCTCCAGCGCCCGCCGTAAGAGCCCGCTGCTGATGGACGCAACGCCTTCGGGCGCGGCGAGCGACTCGGTCGGGACGCCGGCGCGAAGCACGAACCGCCGCTGCTCGCCGAGTGTGTAGACCTGGCTGGCATCCACCTGGAGGAGATCGAGCGCTTGCTGGGCCGCGGCCAGCAGGATCGTCTGCAGATATCCGGCCATCTGCTCGGGCACCAGGCGCGAAGCCGGGGGCTCGGGCGCCATGGGTGCCGCCTCAGCTGTCGCTTCCTGAGCGTCCTGGGCTGTTTGAGCCGGCGCTTCCTCCACGGCCGGCACCACGACGGACTCAGGCTCCGGTTCAGTCTGCGCTTCCGCGGCCGGCGCCTCGGCCGCGGCTGGCTCCGCCACGGGTGTAACGGCAACGGGTTCGGGCTGCGCTTCGGCCAGGGCAGGCTCGGATGGTTTCGCCGCCTGGGTCCGCTCCATCGAGCGGGCGAAGAGCTCGAAGAAGTGGTCGAGTACGGCGCGCTCGTCCGGGCTCAGCTCGCCGTTGACGCCGGCGATCATCTCCGCGGCACTGGCTCGTGGCTCATGCCACGCCGCACCCGACTCGACCGCGCCACGGCGCAGCCGCCGGATCAGCTCCCGCAGCCGTTCGGCGGCAGCCGCCCGCTCTTCATTGCCCGGCTCGCGGGTGCGGGCGTGCGCCAGCTGCTCCGCAATTTCGGGAAAGTTGACCTCGAGGTAGTGAACAAGGACATCGTGCATGGTGTTCTCAGCAGTGACTTCGAACTATCGAAGTTGGGACAGCAAGTTTTGTCAAGGGCAGTTCGGCGGATGTTCGTCGAGAGGCTAACCGTGTACAAAGATGTTACGGGAGCCAAAGCTATAATGGCTGAGTCGCGGCTTCCCCCAGGACCTGTGATCTTTATTGACTGCTGAAACCGCCAGCATCCGGCTTTCCTACATCATCAACCACGATGTAACGAAGGCCGCGATGCAGAACTTCTCGGCCCGCACGGGCATATCGCTGGCTGCCGACGCGACCGACGGCTACCAGATCCCGCCCGGGCTTCCGCAGAACGACTTCTGCCTCATCATGCAGAACTTCGGGCGCTGCGAAATGGTGCCCAACGCCGCCGCGCCGCTCCACGGCGACGAGCCCCAGCTGCGTTACGACGGCGCGCAGATCGGCCACCTGATCATCCCCATCTGCGATGACCGGCACCTGCTCGGCCGTCTGGTGAGCGAGCCATTCGCCGTGTCCAAACCCGACTTCGCCACCGTCTACGAACTGGCGAGGGCGCTCCCGGTACATCCGGACAACCTGATGCGCGCGGTGGAGTCGGTGCCGGTGGTTTCCCAGGCGCACATCATGGAGGCCGCCAACCTGGTCCACACGCTGGTCCAGCATGTCGTCGCCCAGAACTACAAGCATCAGGACGAGCTCACGGTGCTGCGCGCCTTCGACAGCATCATGACCAATCTCAGTTACGAGGTGCTGAGCGACATGATCCTCAACCTGGGGACCCGCTTGCTGCGCGGCCAGGCATCGCTCCTCTTCCTTGCCGGCGAGCAAGGACAGCGTGAGGAGGCCTACTCCGGACCGGATCCGAATGGCACCGGTGACCTGCGACGGCTCCTGGTCGAAATGTCGGACTTCGTGCTGCAGTCGAAGCGACCGCTGTCCGTTCCGGACGCCTCGCAAAGTCCCTGGACCCAGCATCTCCTGGGCCGCCAGGACGTGCAGGGCTCGATCACGATCACGCCATTGCTTCAGCAGGACCGGCTTCGCGGCACGCTGGGTATCTACGCCGGCGACGCGAGCCGCGACCCCGAGTCAGACCTCCACCTGTTGTCGATGCTCTCCGCGCAGGCTGTCAACAGTCTCGTGATGTTGGAGCGCTTGGTCGCGAGCGAGGAGCAGGCCCTCACCGATAGCCTCACCGGTCTCTACAACTACCGTTTCTTCCAGGAAAGCCTGCAGCGGGAGCTGAGCCGGGCCTCTCGCAGCAAAGCGCCACTTTCGTTGATCGTGCTCGACCTCGACAACTTCAAGGTCATCAATGACAACCACGGCCATCCCGTGGGTGACCGGGTGCTGCGCCATCTCGCCGACCTGATCCAGCGACACAGCCGCAAGGCGAACGTCGTGGTCCGCTACGGCGGGGATGAGTTCTGCATCATCGTCCCGGAGGGCGAGCTCGAAACCGCGCGCGCCGTGGCTGAGCGCGTCCTCACCGAGATCCGCAACAATCCTTACGGCGACGAGGCCCATGGTGTCCCACCCCTGAGCCTCACCGTTAGCGCCGGCGTCACGGCCTACCGCCCGGAAGAGGACAACGCCTTCTCGTTCTTCAAGCGGGCGGACGAAAACCTGCTGACGGCGAAGCGCACCGGCAAAGATCGAGTCGTCGCCGAGTAGTTAGCGGCGCCGGTACGGCCGGCCGAGGGCGCGGCGGATCAACCAGGGGATCGTCGCCGCGACCAGGGGCTGGCCGAGGATCAGCGAGAGGCGCTCCAGCTTAGGGAACAGCTCCGCCGCCGTGTGTTCAAGGGCAAAGCCGTGCTCGTTGAGCTGGACGGTCAGCCGCTCCAGGTCGGTCGCCTCCGCCAGCACGTAGGCGGAGAGCGCAGTGGCGCGCCTCGACGCCCGGCGATAGGCGCGCCAGGTTCTGACGGTCGCGAAGATGAGCAACACCAGGCCGACGCCGGCGCAAGCGATGGCGACGGCTGCCAGCGTTACTCTTCGGCCTCCTCCGTGCCGCCGACGCCGGCAATGGTGGCGACCGTGTCGCCTTCATCGAGCCGCATGATGATGACGCCTTGCGTCTGCCGGCCCGCCACGCGGATGTTCTCGATCGGCGTGCGGATCACCTGGCCGCCTTCAGAGATGACGATCAACTGCTCCTCCTCGGGGTTGACCACGACGCGCATTCCGACCAGCGGACCGGTCCGATCGGTGACGGCCATTGTGAAAACGCCCTGGCCACCGCGAGAATGCGCCGGGTACTCGGCCAGCGGCGTGAGCTTGCCATAGCCTTTTGCGGAGACGACCAGCAGGTGCGCGTCGTTGCGCACGATGTCGAAACCGGCGACGAGCGCGTCCTTACGAAGGGTGATGCCCCGCACGCCGGTCGTATCGCGGCCCATGGGGCGAACCTGCTTCTCGCTGAAGCGCACCGCCTTGCCATCGGTGGTGGCGATGATCAGCTCGTCGCCGCCCGAGCTGAGCTTGACCCAGTTCAACTCGTCACCCTCCGCCAGGTTGATGGCAATCAGGCCATTGCGCCGAACCTGACTGTAGAGGCGTGCGGGTGTCTTCTTGATGGTGCCCTGTTTGGTGACCATCACCAGGTAACGATCCTCGGCCCAGTCGGTGATGCCGATCACGGCGGTGATCTTGTCCTTGGGGTCGATGTCGATCAGGTTTGCCGCCGGCAATCCCTTGGCCTGGCGGTTGACGTCGGGAATCTCATGGACGCGTAGCCGGAAGACCGAGCCGTGGTTGGTGAAGAACAACATGTCGGAGTGCGTGGAGGCGATGGCCAGGTGCTCCACGAAGTCGGACTCGACACGGGCCGCGCCGAGGATACCTTTGCCGCCACGGCGCTGCGGGCGATAGGTGGTGGCCGGTACCCGCTTGACGTAGCCGCGGTGCGTCAGGGTGACGACCACGTCTTCCTTGGGAACGAGGTCTTCTTCGTTGAGCTCGACGGAGCCCTGGAAGTCCAGCGTCGTGCGGCGGGCGTCGCCGTACTTCTTCTTGAGATCGCCCAGGTCGTCCTTGATGAGCAGCATGATCTTCGCCTCGTGCTGCAGGAGGTCTTCGAGATAGGCGATTCGCTTGATGACCTCCTCGTACTCCTCCATGACCTTGTTGCGCTCCAACCGAGTGAGGCGGCCCAAGCGCATGTCGACGATGGCCTTCGACTGGCGCTCCGACAGCGTGAAGCGCTCCTGCAAGCGCTCCTGCGCGGTCTTCTCGTCCTGCGACTCGCGGATCGTCTTGATCACGGCATCCAGGTTGTCGAGGGCGATCTTGAGGCCTTCCAGGAGGTGCGCACGATCCCGGGCGCGCTCGAGTTCGTAGCGCGTCCGACGGGTGATGACGTCGCGACGATGATCGATGTGGTGCTGGAGCAGGGCCTTGAGATTGAGGACCACTGGCCGGCCGTCCACCAGCGCCAGTGAGATCACCCCGAAGGTGGTCTGCAGGGCCGTGTGTTTGTAGAGATTGTTGAGCACGGTCAATGCACGGGCATCCTTCTTCAACTCGATGACGATGCGCATGCCCTGGCGGTCGGACTCGTCGTTCAGGTCCGCGATCCCTTCCAGCTTTCGCTCACCGACCAGCTCCGCGATACGCGCGACGAGCGTCGCCTTGTTGACCATGTAGGGGATTTCGGTGATGATGATCCGCTCGCGGCCGTTCTTCGCCTCTTCGAAGGTGTGGCGGGCGCGCACGATCAGGCGACCATGACCGGTGCCGTAGGCGGCGGCGATGCCCTCGCGACCAATGATGATGCCGCCCGTCGGGAAGTCCGGGCCCCTGACCAGCTTCATCAGGTCTTCGGTAGTGGCATCCGGATGCTCGATGAGGTAGATCTCGGCGTCGCAGACCTCGGCAAGGTTGTGCGGGGGAATGTTGGTCGTCATGCCGACCGCGATGCCCGACGAGCCGTTGAGCATCAGGTTCGGCAGCCGGGCGGGTAACACGAGGGGCTCCTGGCGCGTCGCGGAATAGTTGTCGCCGAAGTCGACGGTGTTCTTCTCCAGGTCGACCAGCAATTCGGCGGCGATCGGCGCCAGCCGGGCCTCGGTATACCGGTAGGCGGCCGCCGAGTCGCCGTCGATCGACCCGAAGTTGCCCTGGCCGTCGACCAGCGGGTATCGCAGCGAGAAGTCCTGTGCCATGCGCACCAGGCTGTCGTAGACGGACATGTCGCCGTGGGGGTGATAGTGCTTGAGAACTTCGCCGATGATGGCGGCGCATTTCTGATAGCGGGCGCCGGGTGTCATCCCCTGCTCCTGCATCGCGTACAGGATCCGGCGATGCACCGGCTTCAGGCCGTCGCGAACATCTGGCAGCGCGCGGCTGACGATGACGCTCATCGCGTAATCCATGTAGCTCGAGCGCATCTCGTTCTCGAGCTGCAGCGGCAAGACGGTACCGATGTTCAGTGGTTCCATTTAGACCTCTGGGCGCAAGAGCTGGTTTTTAGTTGTTGTCAAAGCGCTTGAGCACGATGCAGGCATTCTGGCCGCCGAAGCCGAAGGAATTCGACATGGCGACCTTGATCTCGTGGCGGCGCGGCCCGTCCGGCACGTAGTCCAGGTCGCAGTCCGGGTCGGGGTGTTCGAGGTTGATGGTGGGGTGCACCATACCGTGATTGATGCTGAGGATCGAGGCGATCGCCTCGACGGCGCCGGCCGCGCCGAGCAAGTGACCAATCATCGACTTCGTGCTCGAGATGGGAATCCGCTTCGCCCGGTCTCCCATGACCCGCTTGATGGCCGCCGTCTCGGACTTGTCGTTCAGCTGCGTCGACGTGCCGTGGGCGTTGATGTAGTCGACATCCTCCGGGCCCACGTGCGCATCCTCGAGCGCCTTCGCCATGGCGCGCGCGGGACCGTCGCCGTCCTCCTCGGGCATCACGATGTGGAAGGCATCGTCGGTGACGGCAAAGCCAACGATCTCGCCGTAGATCTCCGCCCCCCGATTCTGCGCGTGTTCGAGCGTCTCCAGGACCAACATGCCAGCTCCCTCACCGGGAACGAAGCCGTCGCGGTGCGCATCGAACGGTCGGCTCGCCTTGACGGGATCCTCCGCTTGGGTCGAAAGGACTTTCATCGCCGCAAAAGAGGCGAGTCCGAAGCGGCAGAGGTTGGCCTCGGCGCCACCCGCCAGCATCACTTCCGCGTCCCCGCGCTGGAGGACGCGATAGGCGTTACCGAGCGCCTGCGTCGACGCCGCACAGGCGGTGGTGTCGGTATTGTTGGGACCCTCGAGCCCGAACTGGATCGCGATCTGGCAGGAAGCCATGTTCGGGATCACGCGGGGGACGAAAAATGGCGAGATCCGGTCGGGGCCACGCTCGCCGCGAAGCGCGAAGGCTTCGATCTCCTCCGAGATTTCTTTGAAGCCACCGATGCCGGTGCCGACCTCGCAGCCGATCCGGGTCCGGTCCTCTTTTGCCAACTCGAGACCCGACTGGTCGATGGCCATCTTCGCGGCGGCGACCCCGACCTGGCTGAAGCGGGCCATGCGTTTTGCTTCTTTGAAGTCCATGTAGTTGCGGGCATCGAAGTTCTTGAGCTCCGCCACCACCTTCACCGGCAGGTCGGTGACATCGAAGGAGGTTGCGATTCCAAGTCCGGACCGTCCCTCGATCAAGCTGTCCCAGAACTCGACCAAATTGTTCCCGTTCGGTGCCAGGACTCCCATGCCGGTCACGACCACCCGATGCTCAGGCCGCTCCCCATTCCGAGCCATGTCGTCATGTTACGAGAGGCGCGCTTTTATGTTCGGATTTGCGCTGGCCAGCGGGTGATGGCACGGACGCCGCGATGGTCGCGACCACCTGCCGGTCAACGGCGTCGCGCGCGACCCGGACCGCATTGTAGGTGGCGCGGGCGTCGGAGCGGCCATGCGCGATCACCGCCACGCCATTGACGCCCAGGAGGAGCGCCCCGCCGAACTCGCGCCAATCAGCCCGGCGCCGGACCGCTCGCAGCTTGGGACGGAGGAGCGCCCCACCCAGCGTTGCGAGGGGATCGCCCTTCACCGCGTCGCGCATACTCTGGAAGACGAATTCGGCGGCGCCCTCGGCGGTCTTGATCAGGATGTTGCCGCTGAAACCGTCGGTGACCACGACATCGGCCTTGCCTTTGAAGATGTCCTTGCCTTCGATGTTGCCGATGAAATTGATCCCGTTGAGCGCGCGAAGCAGAGGTTCGCTTGCCTGCACCAGCTGGTTGCCTTTGCCGGCCTCTTCGCCATTGCTGAGCATCGCCACCCGCGGCGTTTTGAGACCCAGAAGCTTCTCGGCGTAGATGCTCCCCATCAGGGCGTACTGAACCAGGTGCTCAGGCTTGGCGTCGGTGTTGGCTCCGACATCCAGGAGAAAGCAGTTCTGACCCGTCGCCGTCGGGATGATGGAGCCGATCGCGGGACGATCGATGCCGGGAATGCGGTGCAGCCCGAAGAGTGCGGCTGCCATCACGGCGCCGCTGTTCCCAGCGCTGACGAAACCATTGACGCGTCCGTCCTCGACCATCGTGCAGGCCCGGACAATCGACGAGTTCTTCTTAGTTCGCACCGCCTGCGCCGGGTGCTCGTCCATGGCGATGACCTCGGGGGCATCCTCGATCTGCGCCCACTTGCCAGCGCCGGAAGCCGCCAGTGCGCTGTCGACCTTGTCCTTGACGCCCACGAAGATCACTTCGACCCCGAGCTCACGATGCGCCTGGACGCCGCCGGCCACCACCTGGTCGGGGGCGAAATCACCACCCATCGCATCGAGCGCGATTTTCATGGGGAAAGCGGACGACAGGGGCTAGACGTCGAGGTTGCGCACGGTCTTGGCGTGCGTCTGGATGAATCGCTTGCGGGGATCGACGTCGGTGCCCATCAGGACATCGAAGATCTTGTCCGCCTCGACCGCATCTTCGATCTCGACGCGGAGCAGCATCCGGTTCTGTGGGTTCATGGTCGTTTCCCACAATTGGTCGGGGTTCATCTCACCGAGACCTTTGTAGCGGGCGACCTCCGGCTTTCCCGTCATCTGGGCCAGCTTCCGATTCTTCTGCTCTTCGGTATAGGCATAACTGATCTCTTTGCCACGCGTGATCTTGTAGAGCGGCGGCTGTGCGATGTATAGATACTTCCCCGTGATCACCTGCGGCATGTAGCGGAAGAAAAACGTCAGCAACAATGTACGTATGTGAGAACCATCGACGTCAGCGTCAGTCATAATCAGGATGTGATGATATCTGAGCTTACTGATATCAAATTTCTCGCCGATCCCTGTCCCGAGTGCCGTGATCAGGTTGCGGATCTGCTCTGAGGTCAGGATCTTGTCTTCGCGGGCCTTCTCGACGTTGAGGATCTTGCCGCGCAGCGGCAGGATCGCCTGGAACCGACGGTCGCGGGCGCCCTTCGCCGAACCACCTGCGGAATCGCCCTCGACCACGTAGATTTCGCTGAGGCTCGGGTCCCGCTCAGAGCAGTCGGCCAATTTGCCGGGCAACGTCGACGATTCGAGGAGCGACTTGCGCTGCACCAGCTCGCGCGCACGCTTTGCCGCGTCGCGAGCGCGAGCGGCGACCAGGCATTTCTCGATGATTCGCCGCGCATCCGGCGGGTTCTCTTCCAGGTACTGCGTGAACGCATCGGAGAACACGGTCTCGACCTGACCGCGGACCTCAGAGTTGCCCAGCTTGGTCTTCGTCTGACCCTCGAATT
>VBEQ01000092.1 GCA_005881235.1 Chloroflexota bacterium
AAGGCCAGCTACGGATCGGCACCATCCGCATCGGCGATGAGCCGGTCGCGGTGCAGATGTGGCTGGAGAAAGGTGACGCGATGTTCCTTTACTACTCCGGGTTCCTGCCGGCATGGAGGGCGCACTCGGTCGCGCTGCTGGCCACCATCGGCGCCTTCCAGGACGCCATCGGCCGCGGCGCCCGCCAGATCGAGTTCCTGGCCGGCGGTGGGCACCCCAAGGAACGCTGGGACACGGAGCAACGGGTGCACAGCAACATCTGGTTGGTCCGCCGCCCACTCATGACCCGATTCCTGTTCAGCCTTCCGAACCACTACCGGCAGCTGGCGTGAGCCGGAGCTCCATCTCGGGCCGGCGCCGCCAGGCGCCGGTTTTTTCTTTTGTGCTGGTCTGCCTCCTCCTCTGCGCGCTGGGGGGGCGGGCCGACATGGCGGCCGCCCATGACTCGCCGGACGCGCTCTCTATCCGCATCGCGGGCAACCATTTCGTCGACGGTCGCGGCACACCGGTGCGGATGCTGGGCGTCAATCGGTCGGGGACCGAGTACGAATGCATGGATGGGCGCGGTTTCTTCGACGGGCCGAGTGACGCGGCCTCGATCGCCGTCATGGCCTCCTGGCACATCAATACGGTTCGCGTCCCGCTCAACGAGGATTGCTGGCTCGGCATCAACGGCGCGCCGGCCGCCTTCAGCGGCGCCGCCTATCGGGACGCGATCGTCGCCTACGTCGGCCGCCTGCATGACGCCGGCTTGTACGCCATCGTCGACCTGCACTGGTCGGCCCAGGGGATGCTGCCCGCTGACGGCAAGACCGGCCAGGGCCGCAAGATGGCGGACCGCGATCACGCGCCGGCCTTCTGGCGTTCGGTCGGCACCACCTTTGGCCGCGATCCGGCTGTCGTCTTCGATCTTTTCAATGAGCCGCACGACATCAGCTGGGATTGCTGGCAGAACGGCTGCACCACGCAGGACCCGACCGGAAGCTGGCAGGTCGCGGGCTACCAATCGCTGCTGGATGCGGTTCGCGAAAGCGGGGCGCAGAACCCCGTGCTGGTCGCCGGCAATCGCTGGGCGGGCGACCTGCGCGGCTGGCCGCACGGCGTCCACGATCCGCTGCACCAGCTGGCCGCGTCCTGGCACGTGTACTCGCCGGGACCACGACTGGATTCGCTGCGCGACCTGGTGGTGCGGCCGGTCGCGGCCGCCTACCCCGTGGTCGCCGCGGAATTCGGGGAGAAGGATTGCGCCCGGTCGTGGGTGCACGACTTCATGGACTGGGCCGACCGTGCCGGCATTTCCTACGTGGCATGGACCTGGGACAGCTGGCCCGACTGCGGCAACCCGGTGCTGATCACCGCCTACGACGGAACGGCGACCGCCTACGGCAGCGGCGTTCGGGATCACCTGGCGGCGCTCTGGCAGGCGCAGCCAGCCACAAACGTTTTGACGCCGCTGGGAGCCTACGCCCCGCTACTCATCCTCGGTGCGGCCGCCGTGTTACTCATTGTGGTCTCCGTTGCCATTTCGATTTTCACCCTCAGACGCCTTCGGCGCCGGAAACCCGCGCAGGGAGTGACCGGCATGTAAGATGCCGGTCAGCGCATGCGCCGAATGACGAGGCCGCTGCAGCCGGGGATCCTGCTGGCAGCCATCTTCCTGAGCGCCGCGGCCTCGGTCGCGAGCGAGGCTCCGATCGCGGCACAGGCGGCCAGCCTGTCGGTGCGGATCGCCGGCAATCACTTCGTCGACGGCGCCGGACGCACGGTCCGGCTGCTGGGCGTCAACCGCTCCGGCACCGAGTACGAGTGCATGGCCAACAACGGGTTCTTCGATGGGCCCGGCGACGCCGCCTCGGTGGCGGCGATGGCCTCCTGGAACATCGACGCCGTGCGCGTGCCGCTCAACGAGGACTGCTGGCTCGGCATCAACGGCGCCCCGGCCGCCTACAGCGGCGCCAACTACCGCAACGCGATCGCCGGCTACGTCAGCCGCCTGCACGCGGCGGGCATGTATGCGATCGTCGACCTCCACTGGAACGCCCAGGGTTCCCTCCCCGCCGACGGCAAGACCGGCCAGGGCCGCAAGATGGCCGACCTCGACCACTCGCCCGCGTACTGGAGCTCGGTGGCGAGCTTCTTCAAGAACGACCACGGCGTGGTCTTCGACCTCTTCAACGAGCCGCATGACATCAGCTGGGATTGCTGGCTCAACGGCTGTACCACCAGCGACGGCACCGGCACCTGGCAGACGGCCGGCATGCAGACCCTGCTCAATGCGGTGCGCGCCACCGGGGCGACCAACGTGGTGACGCTGAGCGCCAACGGCTGGGGCGGCGACATTCCGCAATGGCTGAATTACCGGCCGCACGACCCGGCCGGCCAGATCGCGGCCGGCTGGCACGTCTACTTCCCGGAGACCTTCTACAGCGATCCCTCACGCTGGGCCAGCTCGGTCCTGCCGGTGGCGGCGCAGGTGCCGATCGCCACCACCGAGCTGGGCGAGCACGATTGTGCCGACGGCTGGATGAATCAGTTCCTGCCGTGGGCGGACCAGCATGGCCTTTCCTACACTGCCTGGACCTGGAACGCCTGGCCGGACTGCAGCAACCCGGTGCTGATCACGAAATACGACGGCAGCGCGACCGGCTACGGCGCCGGCTATCGCGATCACCTCCGAGCCCTGAGCGGATTCAAGCCGGTGGCAACGCAGGCGGTGAGCGGCCCCGCGAGTGGCCGAAGCGCCGCGCCCGCCCGGACGCCGGCCAGTGCGGCGGCCAGCGCCCATTCGGCGGCGGCCAGCGCCCGTCCGGTGGGGACGACCGCGGCGACGATCGCGCAGCGGCGGTCCGGGACGACGGTGTCCTTCGCGGCGCAGGCCAGCGCGATGGCGAGCAACCCTGGCCGCGCCCTCTTGATCTGGGTGGGATCGATCGCGCTGCTGGCCGCACCGCTCGGATTCACGGCCACGCGCTGGTCTGTCCGACGCCGGCGTCGCCGGCGCGCCGCGACAGAGGCGACCGCCGCCGAGCCCCTGTCCCCCGTTGCCGCAAAGCCGTCGCAGACGTAACGGCGCGGTGGCGCCCCTGTCGGGCGCGGGTGACATTTTCGGGGCGCCGCAGCTTTGTCATCGACCGGTGGCACCTTACGAGGAGCATTTCATCCAGCGCTGGGCTACAACGGTGGCATGGCTGGAGGGGCCGTCCGTCGAATCCACCGTGCCGCCGTCCTCAGCGCCGCTCTGCTGCTGAGCCTGCTGGGCATTGCCGTCATCCAGGCGCCCACACCCGCGAGCGCCGCGATCCTGAACCCGTATGGCTTTTCCGTCTGGGGCTATCAGAACCGGGTGACCGCGTCGGGCGTCAAGTGGGTTCGCCTGCAGCGGGACTGGTCGTCGATCGAAACCTCGCCCGGCGTCTACAACTTCAGCGGGCTGGACCAGGATGTCGCGCGCGCCAACGCGGCCGGCGTCAACGCCACAGTTCCGCTCCAGGATGCACCAGGCTTTCGCCTGACGCAGGTTTGCAACGGCGTCAATCTCTTTCCCGGTCCCAATGAGATGAGCACCTTTGCCAGCGTCGTTGCGGCTCGCTACAACGGCAGGAGCGGGCACGGCTACGTCGCCAGCTTCGAAATCGGTAACGAGGAGTACGACGGTTACTGGGGCGGCAGCTGGGCCAACACGCTACCCTGCCGAGCGGCCAACTATTACGGTCCCGTCCTGCGCGCCGGGTATGAGGCCGTCAAAGCGCAGTCGCCGAATGCGCTCGTCGGGATGTTCGGGATGTGGTGGGTCGACACCAACCATGTCCAGACCTACATCACCTGGCTCTACGCGAACGGCTACGGCCGCTACATGGACTTCGCCAATTTCCATTACTACCCGGGTGGCAACCCCGCGGTGACCAGCGGATCGACGCCCTCCTTCGATCTGGAGTGGAAGACGATCCATGCCGTGCAGGTCGCCTACGGCGACGGGGCCAAGCCGGTTTGGTGCACGGAGACCGGCTGGGCCGTGAGTTCCGTCAACCAGGGCAGCAACCCCGTGGTCACGCTCGCGCAGCAGTCGCAATATCTGCAGTACGTGCTGGACAGCTCGCGAAATTCGGGCGTGATGCAGCGGGTCTTCATCTACATGATCTCGGACACGGGCTACGACGGCATGAACCTCTATCCGCCGAGCGGACCGCTGCCCAGCTACAACATGCTGGAGAGCTACATGGCGCAGTATCCGACCTGGGGCGCGGCACCGTCGCCCACGCCCACGCCAACCCCGACGCCGGCTCCGACGCCAACGCCGACGCCTGCGCCGACACCAACGCCGACGCCCGCGCCGACGGCGGCGCCAACGCCGACGCCTACGCCGACGCCCACGCCGACGGCTGCGCCAACCACGAGCCCGGCACCGACCGCCTCACCGAGCGCGAATCCGGGTCAGACGCGCAAAGCCTCAAAGGCGTATCCCTCGGCGAAGCCGTCCGGTAATGCCACCGCCCTGCAGCCCTCGAGCTCAGGGTCACTGAACGCGACCGGCACATTTTCGGCCGAGGTGAAGAATCCCGGTCCGTTTGGTCTGGGTCATCTGATCGCGGTGATCCCGAACGCGATCGGGTCCGCCGGGATGATGGTCGTCCTCTGGCTATCGCTGGGCGCGCTCTTCTGGGTGGTCCTTCGCGTCCTGACCCTGTTGTCGGTGGCTCGTCGCCGTCGGGCGGCTGGCTTCTGACCGAGGCGCACGACGCCGACCTGGCAATTGTCGGTGCCGGCCTCATCGGGCTGGCAACCGCGCGGCAGATCCTGCGCCGCCGCCCCGGCATCAAGCTGGTCGTCCTGGAAAAGGAGGCGCAGATCGCCTCCCACCAGAGCGGCCACAACAGCGGCGTCATCCATTCGGGCATCTATTACGCCCCGGGCTCACTGAAAGCGCGGCTCTGCATCGGCGGGGCCGCGCTTTTGCGCGTCTACTGCGACGAGCACGGCATTGCCCATCCGGAGACGGGGAAGCTGATCGTCGCCGTGCGCAAGAGCGAGCTCGGCCGGTTGGACGCCCTCAAGCAGCGCGGCGAGGCGAACGGACTGCGCGGCTTGCAGATGGTGGACGGGGATGGGATCCGTCAATTCGAACCGGCGGCGCGCGGGTTGCGCGCCATCTTCTCGCCAGCAACCGGCATTGTCGACTACGGACAGGTGGCAGACGCGCTGGCGAAGGACGTGACCGCCGGCGGCGGCAGCATCCTCACGAGCCACCGGGTGACCGGGCTGACCCGGTCGCACGGGCGCTGGCGAATCACGGCGGCCACCTCAACGGTCGATGCCCGAACCGTCATCAGCTGCGCCGGTTTGCAGTCCGACACCCTGGCGGCGATGACCGGCGCCGCGCTCGACCCGCGCATCGTTCCCTTTCGCGGGGAGTACGCGCGGCTCTCCGGGGAGCGCGCGGGGATGGTCCGGGGCCTCATCTATCCGGTGCCCGACCCGGCATTTCCGTTCCTCGGTGTCCACTTCACGCGACGCGTCGGCGGTGAGGTCTGGGTGGGGCCCAACGCCATCCTGGCGCTGGCGAAGGAGGGCTACCGCCGGACGCGCATCAACGCCGCAGAGCTGGCGTCACTGTTGCGCTGGCCGGGTTTCTACCGGATGGGCGCACGCTACTGGCGCATGGGCCTGTCGGAGCTGAGCCTGGCGCTGAACAAGGGGGCCTTCGCCCGCGAGCTGCAGCGCTACGTTCCGGCGGTCCAGGCCAAAGACCTGAGCCCGGCCGGCGCCGGCGTCCGTGCGCAGGCCGTGTCGCGCGACGGACGGCTGCTCGACGACTTCGTCTTCTCGGAAGAGGAAGGTATCCTGCACGTGCGCAACGCCCCCTCGCCGGCCGCGACCGCCTGCCTGGCGATCGCCGAGGTGATCGCCGACCGCGTCGATCGCTAGCTGGGAGACGGCGCGGGTGTCGGCGTTGGGGCCGGGGTTGGGGTTGCTAGTGGACTCGGTGCTGCTGCCGGACTCGGTGCTGGGTCTGGTGACGCCAATGGTGACGGCAACGGAACGGCCGCTGCCGCGACCACGGCCGTGGCCGGGGCCGCCAGCGTGACCGGGCTGGACGGGGCCGAGGCCGGCCCGCGCCACAACTGCTCCGCCGCAACCACGATATAAACGACCGGCTGCCCCACCGGTGGCGAATCCTCGCAGGCCCTCACCGGCGCGGGGACGGTGCAGACTTGAACTGAATCTTTGCTCCCCGCCGCCTGCCGCCTCACGACGTAGCTCGCGACCTCGCGGCCGGAAAGATACGTGGACGGCGCCCACTCGAGTCTGATGGAAGTCGGCTGCACCGTTGCGGCCGGGAGCTTTCCGGTCGGCACCACCGCGCTGATCGCGACGCCGAAACCGGCGGCGGTGACCGTCCAGGTACCGGCCGCCAGCACGAGATTCGCGCTGAGCGGCGCCGTCGACACAAACGCGGCAGCGCCGATCAGCACGCCCCAGCGGGCTTGCCGGCTCCGGCGCCGCCGCGGTCTCACCACGATTCTCAGCCTGTCGCCGTTAGGTTAGGGCTCGACCGGAAAACCGGCAGGCCGAGTCAATTCATAGGCCGTGACGTTCAGGTTCACCGTAAACGTCGCTCCCTGGCAGCCCTGGGCCGTGGTGTACGCCAGATGGATCATTCCGGCCCCCAGGCGGTTGTTGTCCTGGCCATTGACCTGGAGCGTGGAATGCGGCGCGATGATCGGCCAGTTGAGGAAGCTCGTCGGCGAGGTAATCGTGACGTATTGTTTGCAGTCGCCGGCGCCTTGCGTTACGAAGGCGCCCGTCGAGTTCTTGTTGGACCTGATAAGCGGGCACTGGTTACTCCCACATGTGGAAGTGGCAACGTCGATTTGCGTGACCGCAAGGGGCACGTCGCTCGTGTTTTCGATCGCGAAGGTCAAGTCTCCGCCTGGATTTGAGGGCGAGTTAGTGTCGTCGGGTACGAACGCGCTGTTGGCGTCGGCCATCCCGGCCTCAACTCGCATCGTCACGCGCGTCGCCTCGGCCGCTCCGCCCTGGCGAAACCCCTCCTGGTTGGCTTTGAAGGTAAAGGCGGCGTACGCCGCTCCGATACCCACGACGATGATTCCGAGCGATAACAACACACTGACCACGAACTTTTTCTTCATGTTCCCTCCAGGGCGGTTTAGCAGGCTGGGTCAATCGTCACCCCTTGTGGCCGGCTCTGTATCGGGGAAAACCCTGAAATTTACCGATGGACCCACCGTGGCCGGCCCGCTACGATCGAGGCATGCTCCTTGGAAGGGGATCTGAGCGTGCCGCCATCGACGGCCTCATTCGCGGCGCCAGCCAGGGAGTCAGTGGCGTCCTGCTGCTCCGCGGCGACGCCGGCGCCGGAAAGACCGCTCTGCTGGAGTACGCGGCGGACACGACCGCGGGGATGACGGTCGTCCGAGCCCGCGGTATCGAGGCGGAGTCGTCCCTGCCCTTTGCCGCGCTCGCGGACGTCCTCCGGCCGATGATGGCCCAGCTCGACCGCCTGCCGCCGGTCCAATCGGCCAGTCTTCGGGCGGCCCTCGTGATCGGGCCACCTCTGCCCGGCGACCGCTTCACGACCTACGTGGCGGCACTGAACCTGGTTGCGCTGTTCGCCGAAACGCAGCCCCTCCTGATCGTCGTCGACGACCTGCACTGGATCGATCCCGAATCCGCGGAGGCATTGTTCTTCGCCGCCCGGCGCCTGGGCGCCGAACGGATCGCCATGCTCTTCGCCGCCAGGGATAGCGGCGACCTTCCCGCTGACCCGGCTGCCCTGCCGGTGCTGCAGCTCGGCGGCCTCGACAAGGACCCGTCGCTCCAGCTCCTTTCCCAGGCGACGCCCGCGATCGCGGCGCCGGTCGCCACGGCCATCTGGCGCGCCAGCGGCGGCAATCCCCTCGCGCTCACCGAGATCCCTCGCCTCCTCAGCGAGCGGCAGCTCCACGGTCACGACCCGCTGCCCGACCCGCTTCCGGTTGGCACAAGGCTCGTCACCGCGTACCAGGCGCGGCTGGAAAATCTCCCGGCAGCCGCCCGGACCGTCCTCCTGCTCGCCGCCGCCAGCGATGATGGCGACCTGGGGCCGATTGCCGCGGCGGCGCGAATCGCGGGCGTCGAACCGGGGTCAGCGCTGGGCGCGGCGGAATCGATCGGCCTGATCGACATCGACGGCAGCCTCGCCTTTCGTCACCCATTGATCCGATCCGCGGTCTACGCGGCGGCGACCGCGGAAGAGCGGCGCAACGCGCATCGCCTGCTGGCCGAGGGCCTTCCGAACGACGCGGCGGCCCGCCGCACGTGGCATCGATCCGCGGCGTGCCTCGGGCCAGATGAGGCGGTGGCGAATGAGCTCGAAGCCGTCGCGTCCGAGCAGCGGATCCGCCGGGCATATGCCGCGGCCTTTCACGCTTTCAATCGGGCGGCGGAATTGTCGCGACAGACCCCCGATCGCGCCCGAAGACTCGGTGAGGCGGCCATGTGCGCGTTCTTCGCTGGACGAGCCGAGTCAGCCGTCGCCCAGTACGATCGCGCGCTCGCGCTCGTCACCGACCCGATTACGCATGCGAATCTGGTTTTACGCCGTGGTGACATCGCCATCTGGCTGTCGAATCCCATCGCCGCTCAACGGGCTCTCGCTGCTGAGGCCGATCGGATCGCGGCGATCGATCCGAAAATGTCGGCGCTGCTGTTGATCCACGCGACAGGCCCGTGTTTCATGACGGCCGAGGTGCTGGAGGCGAAGCGCACGGCGCAGCGCGCCCTCGAGATGGCGGGCAGGTCAGGCGACCCGATGACGGTCGCGGCCGCGGAGGTTGCCCTGGCCGAGGCACTCTTCCTCCACGGCGAAGGCGCGCAAACGTCCTCGACGCTGCGCCAGTATCTGCCACAGCTGGCGTCGGCCGGTCCGGAGATTGCCAATTCGGTCGCTGCCCG
>VBEQ01000093.1 GCA_005881235.1 Chloroflexota bacterium
CCATTAGTTCTTTCCGAGCAGTGCTCTGGCCGTTACGATCACATCCGCCTTGCCCGGGAAGGCGATCTTCTCGAGGCGCTTGTTGTAGGGCGCCGGCACCTCGGCGGCGGCGATCCGCGCCACCGGGGCATCGAGATAGTCGAACGCTTCCTCGTAGACGCGCGAGGCAATCTCCGAGCCGACGCCATACGAGCGCCAGCCCTCTTCGACCGTGATCAGCCGGCTCGTCTTCTTGACCGACTCGATCACCGGCGCCATGTCGAGCGGACGCAGGGCCCGCATGTCGACCACCTCGGCGCTGATCCCTTCTTTTTCGAGCTCGGTGGCGGCGTCCATGGCCACGATCAGCATGCGCGAATGCGCGCAGATCGTGATGTGCTCGCCCGGCCGCTTCACCTCGTTCTTGTCGAGCGGCACCAGGTGCTCGCCGTCGGGGACATCGCCCTTGACCGCATACGTGCCTTCGTTTTCGATGAACATCACCGGGTTGTCGTCGCGGATCGCGGACTTCAACATGCCCTTGGCATCGGCCGGCGTCCCGGGAGCGACGACCTTCAGGCCGGGCACATGGGCGAACCAGTTCTCGTGGCTATGGGAATGCTGCGCCCCCAGCTGGTGGCCGCCGCCGCCGGGCGTGCGTATGACCAGCGGGACCTTGGTTCCCCCGCCGAACATGTAGCGGATGTGCGCCGCGGCGTTCACCACCTGGTCCATCGCGACCATGATGAAGTTGACGGTCATCATCTCGGCGACCGGCCTCAGCCCCGACATGGCGGCGCCAATGGCGGTGCCGATGATGATCTCCTCGGCGATGGGCGTGTCGAGCACGCGCTTCTCGCCGAACTCCTTCATCAGCCCGCGGGTCACTTTGAAGGATCCGTCGTAGAGGCCGATGTCCTCGCCCAGCAGGAACACCGACTCGTCGCGCTTCATCTCCTCGCGGAGCGCCTGGTTGAGCGCGTCGCGCATGGCAAGGACGGCCATCAGCTTGCCGCCTCGCCGGCGTAGACGTCGCGATAGAGGTCCTTCGGGTCCGGGTCCGGACTCTCTTCCGCGAACTTTACGGCGTCTTCGACCTGGGCGGTGACCTCCTCGTCGAGGCGCTGGATCTCGTCGTCCGTGATCATCTTCTGCTTCTTCAGGTGCTCGCCGAGGCTGAGGATGGCGTCGCGCGTCTGCCATTCTTTGATCTCGTCCTTGCCGCGATAGGTGTCGGGATCCGACATCGAGTGGCCGCGGTAGCGATAGGTGACGCACTCGAGCAGGCTCGGCTCGTGCTTCTCGCGGGCCTGGGCGACCAACTGGTCGGTGATGCGGCGCACGGCGAGCACGTCCATGCCGTCGACGCGTTCGCCGGTCATATCGTAGGCACACGCCTTCTTCCATATCTCGGTGACGGCCGAGGCCCGGTTGACCGCGGTGCCCATGCCATAGAGGTTGTTGACGCAGACGAAGACGATCGGCAGGTGCCAGAGCTTGGCCACGTTCAGCGATTCGTGAAAGGCTCCGATGTTGGTCGCGCCGTCGCCGAAGATGCTCATCACGACTTCGTCGGTGCCCTGATAGTTGATCGCATACGCGCTGCCGCAGGCGATCGGGAGCGCCTGGCCGACGATGGCGTAGCCGCCGTAAAAACGGTGTTCCTGGCTGAAGAGGTGCATCGACCCGCCGCGGCCGTGCGAGGTGCCGGTCTCCTTGCCGAAGAGCTCGGCCATCACCGCCTTCGGATCGAGCCCCTTGGCGAGGGCGTGGCCGTGTTCGCGGTAGGTGCTGTAGACATAGTCGGCCGGCCGCAATGCTGAGATGGTGCCGACGATGGTCGCCTCCTCGCCGATGTTGAGGTGGCAGAAGCCGCCGATCTTGGCGGCCTGGTACATTTCGGCGGTCTTCTCCTCGAAGCGCCGGATCAGCAGCATCTCGCGGTAGAGCTTGAGCAAGGCCGCCTTGTCGGAAAGCGCGGCTTTCGAGCGGCTCTCAGCGGCTCGCTGTTCGACTTTCATGCCGGCTCAAGGGACCCACGCCGGACGAGGGGGTGCAAAACCCCCCTATTGTAGTGGCGAGGAGCGCAAATTCCGGGGCGTCAGACCGCAGCTGGCGGCTTGCGCGCTCTGAGTGAAAAGAAGAGGGGCAACTTGCCGTCGAGCTCGGCTGGCAGGCGATAGCGGCCATCGCCTCCCGGCAGCAGGAAGGAAACCGGCCACTCGCAAAACGTGAACTCGTGGAGGAATTCCACGCGCAGGCCGGTCGTGGCGAGGGCACTGACGATCTCGCCAAGCCCATGGTTCCAGGCGTATTCGTGCTCGGCCTTCACGGTCGCGCTTCGGTCGGCGTAGGAGCCCTGCGGCGTGAACACCAGCGGCTCCTCCGTCGTGAAATACGGATAGCGAAGGCGCAGCTCGGTCACGCCGTCGTCGTCATCGAAGACCTGCTCGAAGGGATGAATCTCCGTTATGTAGAAGATCCCGCCTGGCTTCAGGTAATGGGTGACAACCTGCGCCCAGCGATCGATGTCGGGCAGCCAGCCAAGTACCCCGCGCGAGGTGTAGACGATGTCGAACCTTCCGGGGAGCTGCCTGGGGAGGTCGTAAAGGTCAGCACAGACGAAGGTGGCAGGCAGCGAAAGTTCAGCGGCAAGTGCACGCGCCCGCTCGATCGCTTCGGAGGAGAAATCGGCCCCGGTCACCTGCGCGCCGAGCCTCGCCCAGGACAGCGTGTCGAGGCCGAAGTGGCACTGGAGATGGAGCAAGGTCTTACCCTCGACCGGGCCGATTTCCTCCATCTCGTAATCGCGGAGTCTGTTCTGGCCAGCCTTAAAGGCCTCAACCTTATAGAAGTCGGACCGATAGTTGATGCCCGTCCACTCGTCCCAGAGCGCGCGGTTGGCTTGGAGGTACTTATCCATCGCCGCGGCGTGCGCCGTTCGGCAAATATCCCTTCTGCGCGTGACGGGCCGTCACCACGGTCTTGATGTTGCCGCGGACATTGAAGTCGCCGACGACTTCCATGAAGCGGGGATCGAGCAGGGTGACGAGGTCATCGAGGATTCGATTCACGGCGGCCTCGTGGAAGATCTCCCGATCGCGAAACTTATTGATGTACAGCTTCAGTGACTTGAGCTCGACCAGCTTGCGGTCGGGGATATATCGAATGCGGATCGTGGCGAAATCGGGGAAGCCGGAATCGGGCGCCAGGCAGGTGAACTCCGGAATGGTGAAGTCGATCTCGTAGTCACGCTCCGGCTTGTCGTTCGGGACCGCCGCGAGCGACGCCTCGGCGATCATCTTTGCCCCGTATTTCATGGGGTAATGGTAAAGGCTGTGCGCGAGCTGGTGACCACGCCGTCGCCGTTGGTCAGCTGAATGACGTAATCCTGGACGACCCGTCCGGCCGGCACTTTGACGGTAAGCGTGGAAGCGTTGATCTGCGTCGCAGCCAGGCCGTCGAACGCGCCGTTGGGGCTGGCCAGCGGGACGAAATGCACGCGCAGCGCGGCGCCGGCGCTGAAGCCGCTGCCCTGGATCGTGATGACGGTATCTTGCGACGCCGGCGCGCGGGCCGGGCTGACCGACTGGATGGTGAGCCCACCGGTGGGCGCGGTGGTCGTGTCGCTGCCGCGCAACACCAACGTTCCCGGGATCGGTGCGAGCGGCATCACGGTCCCGCCCTGACCGTGCCACTGCGCGATGTCACTCGCGGCGAGGTTGATGGGAAGGGCTTTGCCGGTGGCGGTCAGGACGCCGATCACCTTGCCGCCGGGTCCGACCAGGGGGCCGCCAATGTTTCCCGGGAGGTCATCCGTGCGCAGCGTCAACTGCGAATCGCTGCGCTGCGTCAGGACCGCAGGCGTCGAGGGCCGCAGGTTCGCGACCTTCGGACTGGCCAGCAGGACGGCCGGGTCGGCGGGTTGCAGCACCGCCGCATCGCCGAAGGGCAGAGGCGTGCCGTCGTTGGCGCCGCGAATCTCCGCCAGCCCAAGCGTGGCATCGATGCCAATCACGCGCACGGGATGGGTGCCGCCGGTGTTGTCGATGAGCCGCAGACGCGGGCTGCCGTCGACCAGGCTGGCCGCGGTCAGGAAGTCACCCTGCGTGTCGATCAGGAAGGCGGTGCCAAAGGTGTGGTCGTTGACGATGGTCATCACGCCCGCGAGATCCCGTTCCAGCTCGTCCGGCAACAGCACCGCGGCCGGCGGCGCCGTCGGCGAGGGGGTCGGGACGGGCGTCGCCGTCGGTTGGGCCAGGCGCCGGGCGGCGGTCGGGATCAGGACCGCCAGTCCCGCCACGACGAGCGTGACGACGAGCGCGGCGAGCAACTGGTCCTTGCGGAGTCCGCGAAGAAGGCCCACACGCCTTCAACGAAGCAAGGCATCGTATACATTCATCACGATGCGGCTGCGGAACACCGAAACGAACGCGGTCCAGCCGCTCGAGCCCCAGTCTGACCCGGTGCGGCTCTATGTCTGCGGCATCACCCCCTACGACACGACCCACCTCGGCCATGCCTTCACCTATGTGGTGTTCGACGTGCTCGTCCGCGTCCTGCGCGCAGCCGGTCAACCGGTCCGCTACGTGCAAAACGTGACCGACGTCGACGATGACATCATCCGGCGGGCACGCGAGCTCGGGACCACCTGGGATCACCTCGCGGACAAAGAGACCACCCTCTATGCGGACGACATGGCGGCCCTCAACGTGCTCGCTCCCGATGTCTTCCCCAGAGCCAGCCAGACGATCCCGAAGATCATCGCGCTGATCGTGAAGCTAGAGGCGCAGGGCCATGCCTACCAGCGCGACGGTAACGTCTATTTCCGCGTGGGAAGCGTCGCCGATTACGGTCGCTTGAGCCGGCTGAGCCGGACGGAGATGATCACGCTGTCCGCGCAGCGAGGGGCAGATCCAGATGACCCGCGCAAGCAGGACCCGCTCGATTTCGTCCTCTGGCAGGTAAGCGCCCTTGGCGAACCGCGCTGGGAAAGTCCCTGGGGCGTGGGCCGGCCCGGCTGGCATATCGAGTGCTCGGCGATGGCGCTCGAGCACCTGGGTCCGCAGGTCGACGTCCACGGGGGCGGCTCCGATCTGATCTACCCGCATCACGAGAGCGAGATCGCGCAGTCGGAATCAGCGACGGGAATGCGGCCGTTTGCCCGCATCTGGGTGCACGTCGGCATGCTCCGGTACCAGGGGGAGAAAATGAGCAAATCTCTCCGCAACCTCGTTCTCGTCCGCGACCTGCTGCCGCGTTACGACGCCGACAGCATCCGGGTCCTGCTGCTCCGCCATCACTATCGCGAGCCATGGGAGTACACGCCAGACCAGCTCGATGACGCGGCCGCTTGGACGGCGCGGTTGCGGGCGGCGGCCAGCCGGACGCGCAACGGCATGGGCGATAGCGCGCTCGCGGTACGCGCCGCACTGGAGGACGACCTCGACACGTCCGGCGCTCTACACGTTTTGGAAGAGGCGATCGACAGCGGCGACCGCGACTGGCGGGCCGCCGCCGAGCTCCTCGGGCTGGAGCTCAGTGACCCTCGACTTGACCACGAAGAAATGAAAAAGGCGCTCGGGTGGCGAGCGCCTTTTCATAATGGGGGAGGGAGCTAGCTATGCCATCTAATACGCATTCGGATGGACGGCTATTCGTAACGTTGTCGCCGCTGGGTAACGGCCGCCTTACGCGGGGTTCATGAGGCGATGAACGTGCGGTAACCGGGGCGGTGGAAACGATGGCAGGTCATCGGGCCCGCGGGCTTCCAGCTCCGCACGCAGCGCGGCCGTTTCGCGCACCAGCCGCTCGACATCGATTGTCATACAGACCGGCCGGTACGGTTCCAGCTTGGCGAGCCCGTGCCCGAGTTTCGCCACGGCCCCCTTCCAGTTGCCCCGCCGCCAGTGATAGAAGCCGACCCCAACCTGCAGGATGCCCTGGTAGAGGTAGCGCACCTCGTCCGGCTCGCGAATCCAGATGCCTTCGAGCGTCTCGTGCTGCTCGAAGAATTCCTGGCGGTTGAACTCCTCGATGCCGCGCAGCAGGGCATCGGGCGGCGGGTCGTCGCAGCGGACGGTACGGCGAGGCGGCGACTTCTTGAGCTGCGCCCTCACGCCGACTGCTGGCCGGCGGCCGATGCCCGCACGGTGTCGCCGTCGGGCGATGCCGCCGGTAGTTCGAGATAGAAGGTCGTGCCTTTGCCCTCCAGGCTGTTGGCCCAGGCGCGGCCGCCATGGGCCTCGGCCACCCGGCGCAGCAGGTACAGTCCGAGACCCTCGCCGCGGGCCGGCTGTTCCTCGGTCAGCGGGCTGAACAGGTCGGCCAGCCGATCGGCCGACATTCCCGGGCCGTCGTCCTTGACGATCAACTGGCAGCGATCGCGGGTTGCCGGCCGCAGGCGAAGGTGCACCACGGTCGCGCTGCGCGCGTGCTTGAAGACGTTGTATAGCATCTCGTCGAGCGCCGCCTCGATCAGGGTCGCGTCGCCCCAGACGTCGGCGTGCGTATCGAGCTGCAGCCGCAGTTCCATGCCGGCGCCCGCCATGCGTTGCCGGATGCGCTCCGCCGCTGATTGCGCGACGGCGTCCAGCGAGACGCGAACTGTGAAGGCCAGTTCCAGCGGAAGGCGGGATAGGAGCAGGACCTGGTCCGCGATCCGCATCAGGGTCTCGGACTGCTGGGCCAGGCGCTGTGCCACCAGGGTCATTTGCTCAGGGGGCACCTCGTTATTGCTCAGCATGTCCGCATAGCCGCGCAGGATCGCCAGCGGCTCCTTGACCTCCTCCGAGGCGAGCCGGATCGCCGATATCGGCGTACGGGATTGGCCGTTGGGCGACCACGATACCGGCCCGAGTCGCGGGGCGAGCAATCCGGCGACAACGAGCAGCAGGTCCTGATCCTCCGCGGTGAAAACGCGTGGGCCCTTGCCCAGGACCGCGAGCGTGCCGGTGACCTCACCCTCGCCGTGGCGCAACACGGTTCCGAGGTAGCTGCTGATGTCGAACCGCTGCCGCATCGCCAGACGCTTGAAGGGCTGACGTTTGGAGGCGTCGCGAACATTGATCAAGCCGCCCTCGGACTCCTCCTCGGCGGCGCCGAAGGTGTCCTCCAACGGCAGACGGGTGCCCTGCTCGATCGCGGGCCCACTCTCGACCTGGGCCGCGATAATCTCCAGCGTCTCGCCGTCGATCTTGCCCAGGAACGCCGCCCGCGCGTCGAGCGCCTGGACCAGGCAGCTGAGCGCGCTGTCGATGACGTCCAGGACAGGCTTGTCGAGATTGGCAACCAGCAGGCGGCGGACGAGGCTGAGGTGTGGCTGGCGGTCAGGGCTCATGAAGGGGTGCCCACGGTTATAACATGCCCACCATTGGCAGAGGTATCCAACGGGCGGGCAAACCTCCACCTGCACACGATCTTCAGCGACGGCGAGCTGCCACCGTTCGAGGTTGTCGCGGCTCACGCCGCCGCAGGCTTCCACGTCGTCGCCCTGACCGACCACGACACGCTCGCCGGCATCGATGCCCTGGGCGGCCTGGAGGGGCACGGCTTGCGGATGATCTCCGGCGTCGAGCTATCGATTGAAGATGAACCCGGCCGCGGACTGATCGACGCCCATCTGCTCGGCTACGGCTTCGCGCTCAACAACCGGCGGCTGCGCAATCGCCTGCATCAAGCGAGTCAAGCCCGAGAGGCGCAGAAACGGGAAACGGTCGAGCGGCTGGCCGCCGCCGGCTATCGCGTGACGTGGGAGTCCGTGCGCGCCGGCGCGCGTGGCAACGTCGGCAAGCCCCACATCGTTGCGGCGATCGAGGCCGCGCAGCCGGGCGTGGCGCGCGAAGACTTGTACGCGGCGATGGGACCTGGTGGGGCGGCACACGTTCCGCGCGCCACCGAGATGTCGCTCGATGAGGCGGTGGACATGGTGACCGCGGCGGGGGGCGTCACCGTGTTGGCGCATCCGGGTGTCTACCGTCATGTGCCCAACCTGCAGCTGCTGTTTCGGGCCTGCGCCGTGGCGGGCGTGCTGGGGTTGGAGGTCACCTATCCGCAGGCGCCTGATGACCCCTATGGGCCAAAGAGTGCGGCGTTGATGGATCGCTTCCAGGAGGTCGCGGCCTCCTACGGGTGGGTGGCGACCGGTGGCGATGATTTCCATGGGCCCCGCGTCACACCACTCATCCGATTGGCTGGCTGGACGGCCACGCCGGCATCCCGCGCCGACGAGCTGCTCGCCAGGCGCAGCTAGTTCAGCGACTTACAGGCGCCGATGCGCCGCCCTCAGCGGCCTTCAGGCCGCCGCCCTTTCGGGCGTGAAGCGCAGGCGGCGGATGCGGCTCGCGCGAGCCCACGAGGACACTCGTCTTAAGTCCGAGTGCGCCGCGAGCCGCTTGACGCCGCAACTGCGCTATCTAGTCGTCAGAAAGCGCGTGATAGCCTGGGCGACGGCGTCGGGCCGGTCCAGTGGGAGGAAGTGCCCACCGGGATCGACGATCTCAACCGTACTTTCGCGAAGCTTCTGGTGGAGGGTTTCGGCCCAGCGCGGCTCGAGGAAGGCATCGTTGGCTCCCCAGAGGATCAACGTCGGCGTCTCGATCTCGTCGATGTGCTTCGCCCGGCTGGTGAGATCTCGGTTGTTCAGCGCCCGCGCCGCGCGGAGGTAGGCGCGGCGGCCCCCCAGGTCCTGGAAGGGTCGGGTCCACTCGTCGACCATCTCATCGGTGACCCGGTCCGGCGTCGCCATCCCGGCTTCCAGACCCTTGCGGAGTCCGCGACGAAGATCGATGTTGACCATGATCTGGTCCCACGCCGGCTCTTTCAAACGCGCGATGTCGGGGATCGGCCAGTTGTTGTCGACGATGCTGTCGATCAAGATCAGGCGGGCCACCCGCTGCGGTTCGTCGACGGCCATCAGTTGGGCGACCCCGCCTCCGATGTCATGGCCGGCCACCGCCGCCTGGTGCACGCCAATCGTTTCCATGAAGGCCACCACGTATCGGGCCTGGGCCGCGATCGACAGATCGACGTCCATCCGCTTGTCCGAGTCGCCGAAGCCGAGCAGGTCGGGCGCCAGCACCTCGAAGGTTGCGGACAGCGGCTCGATCACATCGCGCCAGAGATACGAGGAGCTCGGAATCCCGTGAAGCAGGACAAGCGGCGGACCCTGTCCCGTTCGCAGGTACGCGATATCCCCCGCAAAGGTCCGGATCTTTCGTTTGCCCCGGGCGAGTGGCGCCATCCCGATGAGCTCGGTGGTCATCGGCGGTGACACCGTTGGCGTCGGCGCTCGCTCGAGGGGCGACGGCGGAGCGGCAAAGCGCGCCGCAGGTTGCGCCGCGGTCATGGCCGGCTCTTGCGGCGATGCCGGCGACGGGGAATCGGTGGGCGGCGCGGCTCGCCGCTGCAGGATAACGTTGGTCGAGCTGGCGCGAGCGATCAGCTGGTTCTGCTGGTCGACGACCTCCGCTTCGGCCACCGCAATCTGCTGCCCGCGATGCACCACACGGCCAATCGATCGCAGCATGCCAGAATCCGCGGTGACAGCCTTGAGGAAATTGACATGAAGCTCCGCAGTCGTGAAGTTCTCGCCCGGGCTGAGTGTGCTGAATACCGCGAACCCCATGGCACTGTCGGCGAGTGACGCGAGCGCGCCGCCGTGGACGACGCTGTTCGGGTTGTACAAGTCCGTTGTCGCCGGCATCTCGAAGGTTGCACTGCCATCGGAGACGGCGATGAAGCGCATGCGCAGCAAGC
>VBEQ01000094.1 GCA_005881235.1 Chloroflexota bacterium
CGCGGCCGCGAACCCGCTCCACACGATCGCGGCGGCGGTCGCGATGGTGGCGGTCGCTGAAACAGGCGGGATCCCGGGAAGCAGCCGGCTTCCAAAGAGGATGTAGCCGGAGTAGACGGCCGCCGAGGTCAGTCCCAGGATGATGCCAATGGGCGAAGCAGCCGTCAGTTGCGCCTGCACGACGAGCATCGTGCCGATGAACGCCAGGACGACGGCGACGATCTTTGTCAAGCCGAGCGGCTCGTGGAAAAGGAAGGTCGCGAGGAGGGTGACCACCACGGGAAAGGTGTAGAGCAACAGGGCCGTGGTCGAGACCGGGATGAAGTGCAGGGCACTAAAGTAGGCCGCGGACTGGCCGACGTAACCGGCACCGCCCATGATGGCGAGGCCGACGAGACTGCGGCGCGGCGGCAGGCCCTGTCGCGTGGCGGCGGCGACCAACCAGAGCAGCAGCGCCGCCAGCGCGAATCGATAACTGAGCAGCTGCGGCGTGCTCAGCCCGAGCCGATAGGCGAGCTTGCCGAAGACGCCGAGTGATCCGAAGCAACACGCCGAGCCGATGACGAGGGCCACGCCGGCCGCACTGCGATTGCGAACGGGCGCGGGCACGCCCGCCATTCTAAGGATGGACCGCTACTGGATCAGGCCGCGGAAGTAGGGCAGGTACGCCGGGTTGTAGTGCTCGTCGATGGTCCCGTTACCGCAGAGCTGCATGGTCCAGGCGACGATCTGGCCGACTCCGTACCCGGCTCCGTTGCCGCAGAAGAACATGTTGTCGCCCGGGCCGTAGAAGGCGCCATAGATATTGAGGGAGGCCGAGCCGGAGATGTTGACGACGTGCGTGCCGGCCGGCGTGGACGTTGAGCACCCCAGCCCCGGATACGGGCCGAGCAGCTCGATGTAGAAGCTGATGTTGTTGTATTTCGGCGACGGCCGGAACGTGATGGTGGTCGACCCGCCGGCCACCCTGAACGTGTTGGTGGTGCAGTCCGCCGACCTGAGCTCGATGATCAGGCCCAGGTCCGCCGGCGCCGTGGTGGTGTTGTAGCCGGTGCAGTTGATGGCGATCGCCGCCCCCGGGATCGGGTAGTCAGCGGCCGTGGCCCCGCGTAGGGTGCCACCCGTGAGGGTCAGGGCGATCGGTGACGTAAAGCGATAGACCCCGGGGTACATGATGACGGTCGATCCTCCGCTGCTTTCACTCAGGGATCCCGAGTAGGTGCCCGGACAGAGGTAGTAGGTTCCACCCGACGCCGACAAAGCAGGCGTATAGGTTGGCCCGGTTACCGGTGGTTCCGGATAGTTCGGGAAGGGGATTTTGACGCTCGACTTCGGATAGGGCGTATATAGAGTGTTGACGGTGCACACCGGATACACGCCGATGTCCCCGTAATGTCCCCAGCTGTGGCTGGGGATATTGGAGCTACCACTGCCGCTCTCGTTGGCGGCCCAGAGGTCGCCCGACGTCCCGCAGGGGTTGAAGTAAATGCTGCCGTTACCGGCGTTCATGCTCTCGTTTGAGAACGCGCCACCCTTGGTCCCGCCATCGTGCAGGATCAGCTTGGCGTTGGAGCCGTTCATGGAGAGGTTTTCGTAGTTGAGGTTCTGGTCGTTGAGCAGGATCAACGCGAAGGGGTAGGTGGCGGCGAGCGCCTTGGCGCGCGCCTGCAGGCAGACAGCCGTGGTCGTCGTCGTGGCGCCCAGCGTGCAGGTCGACGACCCGAAGCCAATCGCCTGGGCGGCATAGAAGTTGTAGGCGTGGTTGACGACTGCGAGATACGTGTCCTGGGAAACATTGGAGATATCCGCCGTCAAGACAAACTGGTAGGTGCCAGAGAAGGCAGTGGCGGTATAGGTCGCGCTGGCTCCGGACGGCACCGTGGGCACGGCGGTTCCCGGGAAGAGGTTGTGATAGATCTCGTTGAGCGCAGCCTGGTGCGCGATGTAGTAGGTGCGCAGCGGCAGGCTCTCGGCGGCGTCGCCGCCGGCCAACGCCCCGGCGTCCGCGGCGTCTTGCAGGCGCCGCTTGTCGAGGTAGATCGAGCCGCCGTCGACGGCGATGACGAACAGACCTGTCATCACCGTGATCGCGAGCGCGAAGATGATGAGGGCCTGGCCCGCGAGCTTGCGACGACGATAGCTGGACATGATCATGGCTAGAACTCCGTGCTCATCGTGCTGCTGGCGATCATGGTGATGCCGCCCGGCATGAATTGCGAGGCAAACGGCGTGAACGGCTGATAGTTGTAGGCGATGACCACCTTCATCGGGTAGGTGCCGAGCCCGGCAGCGTTGATGGCGTTGCAGCCGGCGCTGGCGGTCTCGGCGAACCCGGCCCCGCCCGAGGGTGCGTTCGGCTGCCCGGCCACGGTTGAGAGGATGTAGATGTAGCCCGTGTTTCCGGTCGTGGGCGGCGGCGTGACCATCCCAGACGTACGGCCGTGGACGCAGCCGCTCACCGGGTTCAGGGCCAAGTTGACGCCGAACGCCTGGGTGCTCCCGATGATCGCGTAGTCGGTGGCCGCGGTCGTCTGGCCGATGGTCACCGACGTGCGCGATCCTTCACGGACCGCTTCGGAGATGGCAGCCCAGGTGGCCGCGGCTCGGGCGAGGTCGAAGACGAAGATCAGCAGCATGAAGATCATCGGTGCCAGCATCGCCAGCTCGACCATCGCCTGGGCCCGCTTCTTCGGCCGCCGCGTCACTGGTTCCCCTGGGTCAACATCTCAGTGCTGGCGGCGACGTTGACCATGGACCCGATGAGCGGCGTCACGGGCTGAAAGCTGTAGAGGATCGTGGTCCGGATCGGCTGGCCCACCGTCGCGGTCGTCGCGGTCGTCGAGTTGTTGAAGCAAACGAACACGTAGCCGGTGTTCGCCACCGTCGGGTACAGCGCGGTGGCGAACGGATAGCTCGGGCAGTTTGTAAGGCTGCCGGAGCAGCTCGTATTCGGATGGCAGGGTTCGGACAGGTTCAGGTAGGAGGCCTCCGCATTGACCGCCGAGTAGATGGCCGAATCCGTCGCGTACGTGTTTCCCCCCGGGAAGGTCATCGGATCGTAGTAGGCACCGTGGCGGGCGCCCTCGCGCGCCGCATTCGTGACCGAAGTCGAGTAGTAGAAGAGTTGCGAGAGGTCGGTGGCGCCCAGCACCATCAGGAAGAGGACGGGGGCCATGAGCGCCATTTCGACCAGTGCCTGGCCGCGTCTGGTTGGCAACATGCGACGCACGGTCACAACCTTAGTGAGGGCTTCATACGCCGACTCTTACGGGGCGGTCATCCTCAACGGGATGGACCCGTTTGTTACCGGATCGTTTCTTCCCGCCAGGGCCGGTGAACGGGCGGCTACTGGACGAGCACCGGCACGTAGGCCAGCGCAATCGGATTGTAGTTTTCCACCACGCCGACGTTACCGTTCAAGCTGATGGTGTAGGCGAGGATCTGCCCGTAGCCCTTCCCGGTGCTCGATCCACCAATTGACACGTTGTCCTGTGGGGCCAGCATGGCGCCGTTGACGCTGATGTTGCCGCCACCACCGACCGAGATGACCTCGCTGCCGAGCCCGAGCTCCTTGGCACAGACCTGGGTAGCGCAGCTGGCTGGCAGGCTGGCTTGGGCCGTGAAGTTCCATGAGGATGTCGAGTGGTTGGGATCGACGAAGAGCGAGACATCGTGAAACTTCGGGGTTGAGGTCAGGTACAGGTTGGCACCACCCTGCACCGAAAGGGTGTTGAAGGTACCGCCCGAGCCACCACCACCAGCCGTGCAGAAGTAGTTGCCGCTGGCCGCCGGGTTCTGGTTCGTACACTTGGCCGAATGGTCACCGGAGTCAGCCGGCCAGAAGACCAGGAGCACCCCGAAGTCGAAATCGCTGGTGCAACGGAACGTGTTGCCATAGCCAGCGACCGCCGGGGTGATGACCACGGTATTGTTCGGAGCGCCAGTGACGGCGTTGGTGCCCCCGCACGCATTGGTCTTCGCCACCACCGGGTCGCAGGTAGGCAGCACCTGCAGGTAGCAGTCGCCCGTTTCAACCGTGCCACCCGAGGAGATGTTCAGGCCGGAACCGTTAGCGGTCCCCTCGAAGAAGTAGACACCCGGCTGGAGCACCAGTGTTCCCTTGACGATCACGCTGCTGTAGCGGGGGCCGATCGGCTGTGTGGGGTCGAGGCTACGGGTCGGGATCAGCATCTGTGTGGTGGCGTTGTTCACGGTAATTGCCGCCGCCAGAGCTCCTGATCCCGGATCCGGAGGCAGGTTGACGTTGGGGGGGAAAACGTAGCCGCCCAGGGCGAAGTCCTGCGAGAGGCCACCACCGGGACAGAGTCCCTCAGTATGCGATGTGCCGTTGATGGCGGCCGAGGATGTGGGGACATATTCCCAGAGGTCCCCCCCGAATTGCGGATTGCACACGAAGGTCATCGAACCGTTCGGCATGGTGACGCTGCCGTTGTCACCTACTCGCTTGTTGGCCGTGATGCCGGTCGATCCGTTCGTGGAGATGTCGTGGTCGTCGTTCTGCTTGAAGGCGAAGATCGCATAGGGGATCGCGTGGTTGCGCGCAATCGAGGTTACACTGACGCCAATCGTCGGATAGAGGGAGGAACTGAAGACCAGCGGGAACTGGTGGGTCAACTTGACGTAGATGAAGGCTTCGTCCTCGCCGGTGTTCTTGTAGTTATAGGGCGATGTAATCGTCAGGGTGTAGGCGTTGGTCGTATCCATCCAGTTATTGCAGCAGGGGGACGCGGCATTACTCGGGTTGTAAGGCCCAGCCTGGGGCGGGTTGGTCAACGACGTGCAGGCGTTGGGCGAGCAGATGCCGCTGAGCAGCCGGTGCGTCGCCGGCCCGTAGTTGTTGGAGAAGTCGATTCCCAGGGTTCTTTCGATCGCATAGACGGTGTCGTCCAGGGCCCAGGCAGTCTGAACCGATCCGGCACCCGGTCCGAGGTCGAGCGCACCAGTTAGGGCGGCGCCGTCTGCCCCGTTCTGCAGACCCCGCTGCTCGACCAGCACGCGCGCACCATCGATCGCCAGAGCCACGATGGCGAGCAGCGCCACCGACGCGAGCGCGAACATGACGAGGATCTGGCCGCGAAGGCGGTCACGCGTCGAGGTGATCAATATTCCGTCACCATCGTGGCCGTTCCCACGAAATAGTTCGTCGACATCAGGGCGCGGACCATCGGCGTCGTTGCCTCGAAGTGATAGACGACCGAGACCGCGATGTACTTGGGGAATGAGGCGAAGCCCGATCGGTCGATGAAGATGAAGCCGCGCCCAACGGCCGGCTGGTAGCAGGCGGTCAAGGGGCTCGGCGGCGTCGACGTACCGCACGCGGCCGGCTGGGTCAGGTCCCCAAATGTCATCGCCTTGGCTTGCTGCTGGATCAGGCTGGTGATCGATGCGTCGGTAGGGCCGGTCCCTGTGTCGTACGCGGCCCCGATTCGGGCTCCATTGCGGGCCAGGTCGGAGGTCGTGACGTAGTAGAAGCCGGAGCGACCGAAGTCGATGCCCCCGATCAGAATAAGGAAGAAGAACGGAGCCATCAGGGCGAATTCCACGGTGCCCTGGCCGGCTCGGCTTCGAAGCAATGCGCGAATCTTCATCAACATTCTCAGTACCAGGCCAGCATTGTCGTTTGGGCTCGCAACGTAATCGTTCCGCCAGTGAATTGTTGGATCAGTGGCGTGACCGGGGTGAAGGTCTTGGTGGCGAACACCGTAATGGCCTTACGCCCAGGGACACGCTTGGGTGGATTGAGGCCCGTGTTAGCCGCCGGACTGATGGTCAAGGTGCCTGCGGCGCAGCTGACGTTGACCCATGGCAGGCCTTCACGGTTCCCCGCGATGCAGCCGACAGAGTCGTCGTATTCATAGGGGAAGTCGATCAGGACCCGGGCCGTCTCCCGGCTGGCGTTCTCGAGAGCGATGTAGTAGTAGAAGGCCCGCGTCAGATCGACGGCTCCCAGGACCAGGAGGGCGAGCACCGGCAGAATCAAGGCAAATTCGACCAGCGACTGGCCATGGTGCGCACGCTCACGCCGAACGGGAAATCCGTTGACCACGGCCACAACCATAAAGACGCAAAGCTACGCCCAGTCTTACGAAAGGCCGGCTCGAACGGTGGAGCTTGCTTGCGACGGACTCGCGTCCCAAGGTCACGAGTCCGTTACAGGGAGCCCGAGCGAAGGACTACTGGGTCAGGCCCTTGATGTAAGGCAGCCGGTTGGCGCTGAAGGTGGCGTTCAGCGTGCCGCTGCCATTCACCGTCAGCGTCCACGCGATGACCTGGCCGAGCGTCGTCCCGCAGGCGCTGCTCGTGCCGATGATCATGTTGTCGGCTGGCGCGTAGATCGCGCCGCTGATGTTGTAGCAGGCGCCCGCAGAAACTTGGACGACGTTCGTGCCTAGCGGTTGTGCCGTACAGACGCTCTGCCACGTTTGGCCCATGGTCTCGATGTAGAGATTGACATTGAAGTAATTGAGGGATGCGGACAGCGTGACCGTGGCGCTGCTGCCTACTGTGAATGGGTTCTTATCGCATCGGGTGCTCCCGCCGACATTGTCCGGCTTGATCTCGAGGATCACGCCCAGGTCCGCGCCCGTCGTAAGCGTCTGGCCGCAGCCGGAGATCGGCAGGTCAGAACTGGTCAGTGTGCGCAGCGTCCCCTGCACGTTGACGCCACCGGCCTGCACTTTGTAGACGCCGGGAAACAAGACGGCCGTCCCCGCGCTTTGCACGTTGATCTGGTTGGTGTATTGACCCGGACACAAGTACGCCGTCCCGTTGACCACGGTACTGCCGTTGAAGCTTGCCGACGGCGGGACCGGCTCGGGGTAGCTCGGCGAATCGAGGTGCGTCCCCAGCCGTGGAAGGCTTCCCGGCGTCTGCTGCCCCGTCACCCGACCGGGATTGTTCAAGAGCGAACCGTCGATGCCATTCTGGTTGACGGCCCAGAGGTCGCCCGCGTTGCCCGACGGGCTGAAGGTGATCGCCGGGGTCCCACTGCCGGGGTCGATGCTCGCGTTGGTGAAGACACCACCGCGGGCGGCGGCGCTGCCACCACCCTGCAGCGCGAGGACAGCCGTGCCTCCCGTGATGTTCAAATCGTGCCACGTCCCATTCGCAGGCTTGTCCTGCAAGAGCGCAACGGCGTAGGGAAGGTTCGCGTTCTGTGCCCAGGCACGCGCCGGCAGGGAGATCGTCGACTGGAAGCCGTGGATGGGTGCGATCACGACCTGGTGGGTGTGCCAGACGGCGGCCATATAGGTGTACGAGTTAGTCACCCAAAGCTGGGCGTAGTAACCAGCCCCTAGATTGATCGTGCCCACCCCGTTGCCGCCCGGGGCGCCAATCATCGCCTGGTTGGGGCATGAGGCGCTGCACACGGTCCCGCCGATGCTCGTTCCGGGGAGATTCCTGACGAGGTTCGCGATTGCCTGGTTATGGATGCTGGGATAGCTGGGGGGTATCGCCATCAGCAGCTCCGCCCCCGCCAGCGCGGCCGAATCCGCGGCATTCTGGACCTGTCGCCGATCGAGATAGATCCCTCCACCGTCCAGCGCCAGCGCCAGGATGGCGGTCAGCACCACCACCGCCACGGCGACGAGGACAACCGCCTGTCCTGACTGCTTTCGCAACCAGGATCGGTGCATCAATACTCGGTGCTCATGGTGCTGGTAACAGTCATGACGATCCCACCCGGGAAAAACTGCGAGCCGAACGGGGTCAGGGGCTGGAAATTGTATTTGATCGTGACCGCCAGCGCGTTGTGACCGGCGTAGCTGGGAATGACCGCCCCGCAGCTTCCGACGGCCGCGGCGGGTGCCTGACCCGCGGGCGCATTGGTGGTCAGGTTGCCGCTCCCCGCCCCCACGTAGATCAGGCCGGTGTCCGGCGTCATGCTGGGGCTGGCCGGCGGCGCGTCATTCATACAGGACCCTGGGCTGAGCTGAACACCGTAGGCGTTCTGTTTGACGGCGCCGGCCACCCAGGCGTTATCCGGCCGGTTGCTGCCGGTCGTGATCGCCGCCCGGGCTCCATCGCGCGCCGCACCGGCCAAGGTGGAGTAGGCGTACGCGGCGCGGCCGCAATCGATCATCACCAGCAGGATCATGATCAGGAAGGGCGAGATCATCGCCATTTCCACCAACGTCTGACCCCGCTTGCGGCGCTTCATTGCTGCTTCTGGACCTGCATCGTCGTGGACGCCTCGACCTGGATCAGGCTGGCGCCGACGACCTCCGCCAGTGGGGTCACCGGCGAGAAGTTATAGAGGATGATCACCTGGATCGTCTGCATCGCGGCCGTGGCCTGGCTGTCGTTGCCGTCGAAACAGATGAAGACGTAGCCGGAGTTCGGCTCCGTGGGGTAGTAGATCGACCAGCTCGAGGGCGCGCCGGTCAGGCAGTGGGAGGGGGTACTGGCGGGGAGGCTCAGCGTCACATCGCTCGGCACCTCTTTCTGCGCGGCGGCCAGCACCTGGGCATAGCTGTCGTAGGCGTTGCTGCCGGAGATCGGGTCGTAATAGGTGCCCTGCCGAGCGGCCTCGCGCGCCGAGTTGGTCACGGCGATCGCGTAGTAGAAGACCCGCCCCAGGTCGGCGCTCCCCATCACCAGCAGCATCAGGATCGGCAGCAGAAGCGCGGTTTCGACGATCGCCTGGCCTTTGCGGGAAAAGGAAAACCGTTGGCACCGCATGCCGTCCAGCATGAGGCCGCGCAGCCGCTTCCGATCCCTGCCGTTGGGACCATTCACTCTGGTCATACGACGACAGAAACGTTGCGGCCGCCGTTACCTTGAGACTAGCCGGTGAGCTCCCGGGGTGGCGACAGCCGCTGTTCCGGCCCCATCAGCGGCAGGTAGAGACTGATCAGCAGCGCGGAGAGGCCGATGACGAAGGCGGCCAGCACGATCGGGATCCCCGGATCCTTGTTCAGGGTCAGATCGGTGTAGGCCTTCAGCCCGGTGAACCTGAGCTTGTAACCGTCGGGGGTGACCACGCTGTCCCCGACTCGGAGCGCTCCGCGCCAGCGGAGGTCCATGTTACTGGTGTCCAGCGAGAAGACGTTCTGGGGCTGTGTCAGATGCAGGTCGCCGCGGTAGAGCCGGACCAGGAGGATCGGGTTCTTGAGCTGCGGCGTGCCCGGCGCGATCGACTGGTCCACGATTTGCGGGTCCGGCATGAAGATCGCCGTCGCACCCAGCTGCTCCGAGGGTGGGCCGGCGGACGGGACCTTGATCACCCCGTTCGCGAACTGCGGATCGCCGACGAAGATGGTCGCCGCATCCTCGAGCACCCGGCCGTCGGGGGCTTCGATCCGCAGCGTCGGCGCCCAGCCATAGCCCGCCTGGTAGATCTTCACGCCGCGGTACTCGACGTAGTGGTTGACCTGGATGCTCTTGGTGTCGACCAAGCGTCCGCCATCGTAGATGCGGACCTGGGACGTGAAGTCCTTGGGCGCACCGGTGGGCCAGAAGCTGGCGCTGAATCGATCGACCTTGACCTGGAAGCCGGCGTGTTCGCTGGCGAGCTTGCCCTCGCTCAGGTTGTCATAGTTCGCGCGGGCTTCGACGAAGCTGTCCCCCTCCACCACCGCGACATTGCCGAGGAAGCCGGCCGCCTTGCCGTAAATGACGCCAACCAGCAGGATGAAAAAGCTGGCGTGGAAGACGATGCTCGCGATTTCCGCCCAGAGCCCGCGGTTGCGCTGCGCCGGCTCCATCGCGCGCCGCCAGGCGGCGGGTACGCGGATGAACATGCTCGCCCCGATCGAGGTGTACATGAGAACGGC
>VBEQ01000095.1 GCA_005881235.1 Chloroflexota bacterium
ATCCTAGTTGTGGCGTTGGCACCCAACATCCCGATCGTCCTCGTGGGATGGTGCATGGCGCAGCTGTTTTTCAACGCTCTGCTCGCAGCTTTCATAGCAGTACTGCCCGACCAGGTCCCGCGGGCGCAACGCGGTCTGGTGTCCGGCGTCCTGGGTGTGTGTCTGCCGATCGCGGCGGTTAGTGGCACCCTTCTCGTCAAACTTTTCACCGGCAACCCGGTCGCGACGTTCCTGGTCCCTTGCGCGACGGGCGGGTTCTTCATCCTGCTCTTCGTGGTCGCGCTGAAGGACCGTCGGCTGGCCAGGGCGGCCAGACCGGCCTGGTCGCTGCGGGAATTCGCCAGCACCTTCTACGTCAAACCGCGGACAAGCCCGGACTTCGCCTGGGCCTTCGCCAGTCGCTTCATGTTCCTTCTGGCCTACGCTCTTCTGACCACCTACGAGGCCTACTTCCTGCTGGGCAAAATCGGCAGCGCCGTGGCCGACGTGCCGCAACAGATATTCCTCGGCACACTCGTCCAGTCCGTTCTCATCGTCGCCGCTTCGCTCAGCGCTGGCAAGCTCTCTGACTGGACGGGCCGCAGGAAGATCTTCGTTTTCATCGCGTCGATCGTGTACGGCCTGGCGATGTTCGCGGTCGCGATCGCCAGCAACTTCAACGGATTCCTGGTGGGGATGGCCATCAGCGGACTCGGCTTCGGCATCTATACGGCCGTCGACCTCGCGCTCGTCGCCGACGTGCTACCGAACAAAGACAACGTCGGCAAAGATCTCGGCGTGTTCAACATCGCCGGCGCTCTCCCCTTCTCCATCGCGCCGGCGGGCGCGCCAGCCATCCTGGCGATCGGCGGCGGCAACTACGGCGTGCTTTACGCCGCCGCCGGGATCTTCGCCATTATCGGGGCCGTCGCCATACTGCCCGTGAGGGGTGTCCGATAGTCAGCGTGGTGAGATGGTGACGACCTGCCAGGGGGGTCGTAGCCTCACTGCCGCTCAGCCGATCGCTCGTGCGTCACAAGGGCGTAGGGGCCGTGACTACCGGCGCGGTTGGTGAACACGACTTCAGCATCGAAGCGCAGCGGTTGTTCTAGGAATTGGAAGTGGGGGGCCATCGCGTTGCCGTGAAGCCTTGAGCACTCCTCCATCGCATGAGGTGCGGCACCTCGGAATGAGTGGGTGAGTGCACTGCGTCGCAACGCGCTCCGATTTGTCCTTATCGTTGGCACCGCTAATCTCTTCGCCGATCTCACCTATGAGGGGGCCCGCAGCGTCAACGGACAGTTCCTTGCCACGTTAGGAGCGAGCGCCGCGGCCGTCGGCGTGACCGCGGGTTTCGGCGAACTCCTGGGATACGGGCTGCGATCGATCGCCGGCCTCATCGCCGATCGCACGGGTCGCTACTGGTTGGCCGCAATCACGGGATATGGAATCAACATGGCAGCCGTGCCGGCTCTGGCGCTGGCGGGAAACTGGCCGCTCGCCGCCATTCTCATCATGACCGAGCGGACCGGTCGGGCAATTCGCAAACCTGCTATGGCTGCCATGCTGTCACACGCCGGCCAGCAGATGGGTCGGGGCTGGGTGTTCGGCCTGAACGAGGCGCTAGATCAAGCCGGCGCAACCATGGGACCTCTGGTGATGGCACTTGTGCTCTACACCCGTGGCGGATACCGCCAGGGATATGCGCTTCTCGTCATCCCTGCGCTGATCACCGTCGGCACGATCCTCGCGGCCCGACAGTTCCTACCCAACCCGAGAGATCTCGAGGCCGGCCATCCGCTCCAAGGTCGCGGCCTGAGCCGAAGGTACTGGCTTTACATGGTCGCAGCGGGATGCATCGGCGCCGGCTTTGCCGACTTCGCGCTCATCGGCTATCACTTCGAGAAGACCCACATCGTCTCACCCACGCTCATCCCCATTTATTACGCGGCGGCGATGGGTGTCGGCGCCGTCGGCGCCCTGATCCTCGGCCGCCTCTTTGATATCAACCAACGGGCCACGGTCTACGGCGGCGTGATCGTCGCTGCGCTTTTCGCACCGTTGGTCTTTCTCGGCGGATCGGCCATGGCACTTCTGGGAATGATCCTCTGGGGGATCGGCATGGCGCTTACGGAGTCCGTCCTGCTCTCCCTTGTGGCAGGCGTCGTTGAACCAGCGAAGCGGGCGACCGCCTTCGGACTCTTCGACACCGGGTTCGGCGTCGCGTGGTTTGTCGGCAGCGCCCTGATGGGCGTTCTGTATCAGACCTCGATAATCGGTCTGGTCATTTTCTCGGTGCTCATCCAGTTGGTGGCGTTGGTTTTCTTCAGGCTGGCCGGTTTCGGACCTAGTGACGGATCCAGGAGAGCTCGGGCAGCGCGCTGATTTGCCCTCAACGAGGCCCGCTGACGACATTACTTCGAGCCTTTAATCCGGCGGCCTCTCAGCCGGTCAACTTCCGCGGCCACATCCTCCACAATCAGCTGGATCCGGTTCCAGCCGCCAGCTCGGGGACGCTCGGTCAGTCCTCAGCTCACCGCTTTCTTCAGGAGCGCGCCGATCCTTGCCTCGTCGGCGGCGGTCAACTCCGTCAGAGCGAAGGCGTTCGGCCACATGGTGCCTTCGTCGAGGTGCGCCTCGTCGCTGAAGCCGAACGTCGCGTACCTGGTCTTGAACTTCTGACCGCTTTGGAAGAAGCAGACGACCTTGCCGTCCTTGGCGTACGCGGGCATCCCATACCACGTTCTTGGCGACAGGGCCGGTGCGCTGGCTTTGACGATGGCATGGAGCCGCTTGGCCATGGCGCGATCCCGTGCCGGCATCTCGGCGATCCTGGCGAGCACGGCGCTTTCCCCGTCCGCCTTGTCCGCGGCCGCCTTCATCTCTTTGACCCGCTCCTTCATCGCGGCTTTTTCCTCGCCCGTAAAACCCTCGCGCCTCTTTTTAGCTGTGGCGCTCTTGGTGGTCTTCTCCGTGTCCTTCATAAGACATTTCCTCCTGTGCAGGTATTGAGCGAACGGCCGGTTAGGTCCATGGCGTGTTCATGCGAGATGTGGAGGTCGAACAGAGCGCGACGGGCCGCGCCATCCGAGACGTCGATACGTCCTGGCGCGACCCGCTGACTCCGACCGCCTTACCGGCGTCCCGCTCCACTACGTGCGCGGTCCAGCTGTGCGATCTGGATCATGTTGCCAGAGGTGTCATTCGCCTGGGCGATGGTCGAGCCCGTCACCTTGGTGGGCGGCATCTTGAATTCGGCGCCGGCGGCCTTCATCCGCTCATAGTCGCCCTGGACGTCGTCCGTGAAGAACATGGCTGCCGGCTGGCCCTGCTGAAAGAGCGCCTCCTGGTAGGCCTTGGCCGCAGGGTTGTCGTTACGCGCGAGCTGCAGCTCGGTGCCATCCGGGTCTTCGGGCGACGCCACGGTTAGCCACCGATACCCCCCCTGCGAAACGTCCGCCTTTTTCACGAAGCCGGCCACTTCGGTATAGAAGCGCAAGGCCTTGTCCTGGTCGTCCACGTAAATGGTGGTCAATTTGATTTTCATTACTTTCCTCCTGTCAAATTCGCGGCGTTGGCCGCTTCATACGGCCAGCTTAGGCTCCCCGCTCCGCGATTGCTTCTTGATTTCTGACGGGTCTCAGGAAGGCGCCCCCACATCGGTCAGGAATGGAGAAGCATTCCCCCCGCGATCGATCTACTGTGCCGGATGGCCCCGTTTCTTTATAGGATTGTAAATGTGCCTGTTGACTTCTTTTTCCTTGAGTTCTGTGACTAGCGCGACTCGGGTCCCACCCCGTGCCCCGTCGACGCAGCACCTGCACGACCTGGCGCGGCTGCGCCGTGTCCGCGACCGGATCGACCGGGAGTACGCGCGGCCGCTGGACGTCGAGGCGCTCGCCCGGGCCGCCCACATGTCGGCCGGGCACCTCAGCCGTGAGTTCCGCCTCGCCTACGGCGAGTCGCCGTACAGCTATTTGATGACGCGGCGCATCGAGCGCGCGATGGCGCTGCTGCGTCGTGGCGACCTCAGCGTCACCGAGGTCTGTTTCGCGGTCGGCTGCTCATCGCTGGGCACCTTCAGCAGTCGCTTCACCGAACTGGTCGGGATGCCGCCCAGCACCTACCGGCGCCACGAAGCACGCGCGACGGACGGGATGGCGCCCTGCGTGGCGAAACAGGTAACCAGACCGATCAGGAAGCGAGAAGCGCGGGTCACCGAGCCCGTCCTAGCGTGACCGCCATGCACCTCACCATTCACTCGACCTTCCTCCCGCACGCCGACCCGGACGCATCTCTCGCCTTCTATCGCGACACCCTCGGCTTCGAGGTCCGCAACGATGTCGGACACCGCGGGATGCGCTGGATTACGGTCGGCCCTCCCGACCAGCCCGGCACGTCGATCGTCCTTCACCCGCCAGGTGTCGGCCCCAGCCCCGTCACCGACGACGAGCGCCGCACCATCGTCGAGATGATGGCCAAGGGCAGCTATGCCGCCATCATCCTGGCCACTACCGACCTCGAGGGCATCTTCGCGCGGGTGCAGGCCAGCGGCGCCGAAGTCGTCCAGGAGCCGATCGAGCAGCCGTACGGCGTCCGCGACTGCGCCTTCCGCGATCCCGCGGGCAACCTCGTCCGCATCAACGAGCTGCGCTGAGCCGTCCGGCGATCGCGCGCCTAACTGACCAACCCCCTGGCTAAGCCGATCTAAATTAGAGGGGAACTTCCACCCATGACTGCAGACTTATTTGAATCCGCCTACCTCGGAACCCCGCCATGGGACATCGGCCGCTCGCAGCCCGCGATCATGCGGCTGGCCGAGACCGGCCAGATCACCGGGTTGGTCCTGGACATCGGGTGCGGGACCGGCGAAAACGTCCTATACCTGGCCGAGCATGGCTTTGTTGCGGCGGGAATCGACGGCGCGCCGACCGCGATCAGGAAGGCGCGGGCCAAAGCAAAACAGCGTGGTCTCGAGGCTCGTTTCGAGCTTGCCGACGCGCTCGACCTCGCCGTGCCCGAGCAGCCATTCGACACCGTCATTGATTCGGGGCTGTTTCATGTGTTCTCTGACGAAGACCGCGCCCATTTCAGAGATAGCCTCGGGCGAGTCGTTCGGCGGGGCGGCACCTACTTTCTGATGTGCTTCAGCGACCAGGAGCCTGGCGATTGGGGACCGCGGCGCGTAACTCAAGCCGAGATCAGGTCGGTCTTTCGCGACGGTTGGCGCGTCAATTACATCCAGCCCTCGAGCTTTGAGACCAATCTGGGTCAGTCTTACGCATGGCTGGCTTCGATCTCGCGCTTATGAAGAGCCAACCCGCTGGTTTTTGTGGCATGAGGGCGGTCGTTCGCAAGCAAGCAATCCTGCTCGGCATTGGGATGGCCGCGGCGATTCTTAGCATGACTCTTGGCAGTCTCGCCGAAGGAATAGTGCATCAGTCTGGCCAATGGGTTTCGACGATAGCGTTTGGCACGTTCATGCTCGTGCTTTTCAAAGTCCGACCAGATTTCTTCCGCTGAGACGTCCGACAAGCAGGCCGAGTAAGGCCTACGAACTCGTGGGTTGCGGCGTGGGCGCTACTCGCTAATCAGCGCGCGCTGCAACAAGACGCTCGACCGCGGTCGGCAAGGTGGTCTCGAAGTCGATCAGTTTCGCCCACTCCGGTCTGATGCTGATGCGTGCCATCCGCTTGTAGAGTCCACGCACTTGCGTTTCAAATGCATCCCACTGTTCCAGTGGAACATACTTCTTGGACGCGTCCAGATACTCCGCTGGAATTCCATTGACGATCTCTGTGCCTGCCGTCCCGCGGACAAGCAGGATATGCGGCGGCTGGGAATCCGTGTCGATAGTGATCGCTACTCGAGGGTTCGCTGCGAGCGCTCGCACCTTGGGAGCCTCCTCTGCGGTGCAGACGATGAAGGCGTCTCCATTCCAGATGTAGCCAACGGGCACGACCCGAGGGTAGTTGTCCAAGCCAATGTAGGCGAGGCGCATGAGACCGATGAATTCGAACCAAGGGCGGAGTCTTGATATTCGACAGGCAGTTACCATCGAAGACAAAGGAGCACCACCATGAAGACCGACTGGACGACCGACGTGAAGGGCGCCGGCCAGTACGCCGAGGTCAACGGCATCAACCTCTACTACGAAACCCACGGGGCCGGGCGCCCGCTGATCCTGCTGCACGGGGGGCTTGGGTCGGGCGAGATGTTCGGGCCGGTTCTTCCAGTGCTCGCCGAGCGCCACCAGGTCATCACGGTCGACCTCCAGGGACACGGCCGTACCGCTGACATCGATCGACCGATCGACGTCGGGCTGATGGCCGGCGACATCGCTGCACTGATCGACCACCTCGAGCTGGCCAGCCCGGACGTCGTGGGTTACTCGCTCGGCGGCGGTGTGGCGCTCCAGACGGCGGCGCAGTACCCGGCGAAGGTCCGCCGGCTCGTCGCCGTCTCGGCGAACATCCGGCCCGACGCGATCTATCCGGAGATGCGCGCGCAGCAAGGCCAGGTGAGCGCGGCCGCCGCCGAATTCATGAAAGACACCCCGATGTACCAGCTGTACCAACGGGTCGCGCCTCGCCCTGAGGACTTCCCTCGGTTGCTGACGAAGATCGGAGAATCGATGTCGAAGGACTACGACTTCACAGAGGTTGTCCGCGGTCTCAAGGTGCCGACCCTCATCGTCGCTGGCGATGCCGACATGGCACCGCCGAGCCATTACGTCGAGGTGTTCAAGCTGCTCGATGGCGGTCTTCGGGATGGCGGCTGGATGGGCGAGGGCCGGCCGAAGGGCGGGCATGCGCTCGCGATCCTGCCGGGCGTGACTCACTACAACATCTTTAGCTCGCCGCTCTTCGCCGCGGTGACTCTCGCCTTTCTCGGATAGCAGCCCTACGTGGTACTGGCCCAGACGAACCATTGCCGGATCAGGGCACGAAGCCCGTCGGCATCGAACGCAATGGCATTTTCCAGGTCGGGCATGCGGTAGGAGAGGCGAAGGTGCCCTGCATCCGGGCCCAGGGCGACAAACACGGTGTCGCCTTGCCGGGTCAGCGCATCCAGAATCCGTCGCTCCCCAGCGTTGATATCGGCCAGATCACTCGCACGCTTGAGGTACAGAAGGCGTCCGTTCAGCTGCAAGACGAGGACAGCGGAAACGACAAGACCTTCCGCACTCTCTGGGACAAGTGACGTATCTTGCTGCAGCCAATCGAACCAGCCCGATTGCTCGGCGTGAGTCTCGATCATCTCCATAGGCATAACGACGTAGGCCATCTGGCTCCTTCACGCCTGAATGCTTGCTAGCCTATGTCGATCTTGGCAAGACCTGTTCGTAGTGTGGTCAGAGGCGGGCAAGGGCCCGCCCGTTACCAGGAGGAGCAATATGGCGCACTACTTGCTATCCGTTCACAGCGTCGCGGGCGAGATCCGCGAGCCGATGACCGATGACGAGATGAAAGAGTCCTTCAGGCAGATCGGCATCCTCGAGGCCGAGATGAAGTCTTCGCACAGCTTGGTCCTCTCGGGCCGCCTTCACGAACCCGATACCGCCACCGTCGTGCGGATTTCCAACGGTGAGGTGCTCACCACCGATGGTCCGTTTGCGGAATCGAAGGAACACCTCGGAGGCTTCTACATCATCGAGGCCGACAATCTCGACGCCGCGCTTGCCTGGGCGACGAAGGTCAGCAAGACGATCAAGAGGCCGATCGAAGTATGGCCGTTTGTGGATGTTCGGAGCTGACGTTCACCCGGACGGCAGCGCGGCATTCCCCGTCGGTGAGACGGTCGTCAGCCGGATTTTTCGCGAGGAGTACGGCAGATCGGTCGCGTCCCTCATCCGAGCCTTCGGTGATATCGATGCCGCCGAGGATGCCGTCCAGGAGGCGTTCGCCGTCGCCCTGCGCAAGTGGCCGGGCGACGGCCTACCGCCTAACCCGGGCGGCTGGATCACGACGACCGCCCGCAACCTGGCCATCGATCGTCAGCGCCGTGAGGCGCGCGGACGCGAACTGCTCCGGGAGGTCGCAGTGCTCTTGCCGCAGAAAGACGATCCCGGTACGGCCAAGGAGGTGGGAGCCGTGGAGGACGACCGGCTTCGGCTGATCTTCACGTGCTGCCACCCGGCACTCTCGACGGAAGCGCAGGTGGCGCTCACCCTCCGGCTGCTCGGCGGCCTGTCGACGGAGGAGGTCGCAAGATCCTTCGTCGTAGCCGAAGCGACCATGGCGCAACGCATCGTGCGAGCGAAGCGCAAGATCAAGGCGGCCCGAATCCCTTACCGCATCCCCGAGGTTCACGAGCTGCCCGACCGCCTGCGCCCCGTGTTGGCTGTCGTCTACCTCCTCTACAACGCCGGGCCGCCCACGCCGGCCGAACCGGATCTCCGCCGTCAGGCGATCCGGCTGGCACGCGTCCTATCGACACTCATGCCCAACGAGCCCGAGGTGGCCGGCCTGCTGGCCCTGCTGCTCCTGACCGAGTCGCGTCGCGCGTCGCGCTCCCGGCCTGACGGCTCTCTTGTGCTGCTCGGCGAGCAGGACCGTACCCGCTGGGATCGGGCGCTAATCGAGGAGGGCCAGGCGATCGTCCGCCGGTACCGTCGCCATGGTCCGCCCGGTCCATACATGCTGCAGGCCGCTATCAACGCCGTGCATGCCGACGCGGCGACAGTCCAGCAGACGGACTGGTCGCAGATCGTCGCCCTCTACGACCAGTTGTTTGCGGTCTCCCCAACGCCGGTCGTTGCCCTCAACCGCGCCATTGCCATCGGCGAGGTGCAGGGCCCTACGGCGGCACTCCGCCTGGTAAACGAGTTAGACCTTGGCGACTACTATCCATTCCACGCCACCCGAGCGGATCTCCTCTGGCGGCTGGGCCGGGCCGACGAGGCGGCAGCCGCCTACGAGCGGGCAGCCGCTCTGGCGCCGACGAAGGCTGAGCGCGACTTCCTCAAGCTCGGTGGCCGAGCCGATGTGATCAAGGAGGCAGGACGATGAGTGAATGGACGAGCGACGAACTGACAAGGATCGGAAACGCCGAGGAGCTGCAGCTCGCGTCAGTCCGGCCCGACGGCACGCGTCGAAAGCCAGTGACCATCTGGGTGGCCCGCGATGGCGACAGCCTCTACGTCCGATCCGTTAAGGGCCCCTCGTCGGCATGGTTTCGGGGCACGCAGGAGAGGCACGAAGGTCGGATCCGGGCCGGTGGCGTCGAGAAGGACGTCACGTTCGTGAATGCCGACCACGCCATCGACGATAAGGTCGACGCTGCCTACCGGGCCAAATACCGGCGCTACGCCGGAAGCATCCTCAACAGCGTGCTGACCCCTCAGGCGCGATCGACGACGACCAAACTGGTGCCGCGCTCGGCGGGCACCTAGTTAGCAACCACGACCCGAGGCTTGTT
>VBEQ01000253.1 GCA_005881235.1 Chloroflexota bacterium
CTTGCTGCGCAGCCATGACGTCGACGCGGCGCTCAATCGCGTCATGGCGTCGGTCGACGATTGGTCAGGCGGAACCCGCATCGGCGAGGCGATCGAGATGTTCAACCGGCGCTACGCCCGCCGCGTGCTGAGCCACGGGGCGACCGTCGCCATCATCAGCGACGGCTGGGACCGCGGCGATGCGGCGCAGATGCGGAGGGCCATCGCGCGGCTGCAGCGATCCTGCCACCGGCTGATCTGGATGAACCCGCTGATGGGGGCCCCGGGCTACGAGCCACTGACCCTGGGGTTGCAGGCGGCGCTCCCCTTTGTCGACGACTTCCTGCCCGCGCACAACCTCGCCAACCTCGAGGCGCTCGGGATTCTCCTTCTCGAGACGGCCGGCCGGCGCCCCGTCCGGCGCCAGACGCTGCTGACGGCATCGGCCTGACTACACTTTGAGGCATGCGCGACGTCATGACCGACGTCAAGGCGTGGCTCGAGCAAGGCGACCCGGTGGCGGTCGCGACCGTGATCAGCACCTGGGGGAGCGCGCCACGGCCCGCGGGGTCACGGATGGCCATCAGCCAGTCGGGAAAGATTGCCGGGTCGGTCAGCGGGGGATGTCTCGAGGGCGAGGTCTTCGAGCAGGCGCAGGCGATCCTCAACGGAAAGCCGGCCAGCCTCTTTCACTACGGGGTCAGCGACGACCTCGCCTGGACGGTTGGCCTCAGCTGTGGCGGCGAAATCGATGTCCTCGTCGAGCCCCTTGGTCCGGTGCATCGGGATCTCATGGCCGCGCTGGCGGCCGAGAACCCGGTGGTGCTGAAGACGGACGTCGGTGAGAGCCCTGGCGCGCGCCAGCTCCTGACGCCGGCCGATCCGACCGTTCCCGACCTTCTCAACCGGGAGAACCCGGTCCGCCAGGACGGCGCCTTCCTGGAACCGTTCCCTCGCCCGCCGGAGCTCTTCATCTTCGGCGGCTCGCATGTCGCCATCCCCCTGACTCGCCTGGCGAGCGCCATCGGGTTCCGGGTGACCGTGGTCGATGCCCGGTCGAAGTTTGCGGACCGGGAGCGCTTTCCGGAGGCGCGTCGTGTCATCCACGCCTGGCCGGATGAGATCCTCAAGGACCTACCGATGGATGGCTCGACCTATGTCGTGATCCTGACGCACGATCCCAAGTTCGACGATCCGACCATCACCGCGGCTCTGCGCGGGCACCCCCGCTATATCGGCGCCATCGGTAGCAAGAAGACCCATCGCGAGCGAGTAGCGAGATTGGTCGCGGCCGGGGTCAACCCGAGCGAGATCGAGCGAGTGCACGCGCCAATCGGGCTCGACCTCGGCGCCCAGACCGCCGAGGAGACGGCGCTCGCGATCCTCGCACAAATGGTCGCGGTCCGTCACGGCAAGCAGGGTGGCCCCATGCCCGGCCCGGCGGCGCCGGCGTGAAACCGGAGTCCCTACGGGGCGCAGGCTTGAGCGCGGAGGGGATCGAGGGCGCGGTGCTGGCCCAGACGCTGCTGGTGCCCGACGACCACCATCGCGTCCTGCTGCTCAAGGGCCGGATCCTCAAGCGCGAGGACTGGCCGGTAGTGGCGGGGGCTCGCGTCGATGAGCTCCACGTCGTGCGCATGGAGCCGGGCGATGTTCATGAAGATGAGGCCGCTCGACGCCTGGCGAAGGTGGTCGCCGGCCCCGGCGTCATCGTCCACGGCCCGGTCGAGAGTCAGGTCCGGCTGAGCGCCGGGGTGAACGGCATCTTCAAGGTCGACGTCCAGGGTCTGCAGGCGCTCAACAGTATCCAGGATGTCTCGATCTTTACCCTCTTCGACGGCCAGTTGGTCTCGAAAGGTAAAACCATCGCTGGGGTCAAGGTCACGCCCTTCGTCGTTTCCGAGGCGCGCCTGCGCGAGGCAGAGCGCGTGGCGGCAGAGGCCGAGGGGGTGATCCGGGTGCTGGAGTTCAGGCCGATGCGGGTAGGGGTTCTCGTGCGCGAGCGGCTGGACCGGGCGCAACGCGAGAAGTTCCAGGCCTCGATCGAGATGAAAGTTGCCTGGTTCGGCTCAGCGCTCAGCGAGATCCGCTACGTTGCGGACGACGTCGCGGAGGTCGAAGCGGCGGTCAGCCGCCTGCTTCCCGATGCGGACCTGCTCCTCACCGCCGGCGCGAACGCCACCGACCCGCTCGATCCGACGCTGGCTGCGCTCGAGCGCCTGGGCGCCCGGATGGAAAAACAGGGTGCCCCAGCGCATCCCGGAAGCGCGGTCTGGCTCGCCTACCTGTCTGACAAGCCGATCTTCGGCGTCGCCGCGTGTGGGATGTTCTCCCGGGCGACAGTGCTCGACCTCATCCTGCCGCGACTCTTCACCGGGGCGCGTGTCACGGCGGACGATTTCAATCGCTTAGGCCACGGGGGGCTGCTCTCCAAAGACATGACCTTCCGTTTTCCCGCGTATGGCGCTTTCGACACGATCGATCAATAGCGCATACGACGTTAGGCATTGACAACAATGAGGCACCCGAATAGGGTGAAAAGGCTCGGTCATCCGGTTGCGCGTGCCACAAGGAGGGGATGTTCATGTTGCCGGCTCCGTTCGAGTACCACGCTGCCAAGTCCATGGACGAGGCGCTCGGCCTCCTGGATACGCTCGGCGAAGACGCCAAGATCCTGGCGGGCGGCCAGAGCCTGATCCCGCTACTCAAGCTGCGCTTCGCCAGTCCGGCGCACCTGGTCGACATCAACGGGATCAAGGAACTCGACTTTATCGAGGAGGGCGACGGGACCCTCCGCATCGGCCCCCTGTTCCGGCACAAGGCCGCGGAGCGCTCGAGCCTGCTGGCCTCGCGCTATCACGTCATGGCCGATGCCGCCCCACAGATCGCCGATCCCATCATCCGCAACCGTGGCACGATCGCGGGATCGGTCGCCCACGCGGACCCCTCCGGCGACTGGGGCACGGTCTTGCTGGCGCTCGACGCCGAGTTGGTCCTGCGCTCCAAATCTGGAAGCCGCACGGTCAAAGCCCGCGACTTCTTCAGTGGCCCGTTCAGCACCGTCCTGGAACCCACCGAAGTGCTGAGCGAGATTCGGATACCGGCGGCCAGGCCGCAAACCGGCGGCGCCTACCTCAAGCTGGAGCGCAAGGTCGGCGACTTTGCCACCGTCGCGGTTGCGGTCCATCTTCAGATGGACGGCGGCAAGGTGGGGTCGGCAGGCATCGGCCTGACGGCGGTTGGGCCGCAGAACATCAAGGCGGAGCAAGCCGAAGCCGCCCTGCGAGGCGCAAGGCTGGACGACGCCACCATCAAGGAGGCCGCCGCCCTGGCGGCGGACGCTGCCGAGCCCAAGGCCGACCATCGCGGTTCCGTCGAGTACAAACGTAACGTCGTTCGGGTCTTTACCGAGCGTGGACTGAAGCGCGCTTACGAGCGCGCCCGGGGAGGTGGATGAAGATGGGGCATTCGATCACGGTGACGGTCAACGGCGAGAAGAAAACCGCGGAGGTCGAGCCGCGGCTCCTCTTGGTGCATTTCCTCCGGGAAAAACTCCGACTGACAGGAACCCACATCGGATGCGACACGACCCACTGCGGCGCCTGCACCGTATTGGTCGAGGGAACGCCGGTGAAGTCCTGCACCATGCTGGCGGTGCAGGCCGACGGTCAGCAGGTGACCACCGTTGAGGCGCTGGCCGCGGGCGGAACCCTGCATCCAATCCAGGCCGCGTTCAAGCAAGAGCACGGACTGCAGTGCGGCTTCTGCACGCCCGGCATGATGCTGACCAGCATCGCGCTGCTGCAGGAGAAGCCGGACCCCACCGAGGACGACATCCGC
>VBEQ01000096.1 GCA_005881235.1 Chloroflexota bacterium
TATCGCGCGGCGCGACGCGGGCGATCACGGCAGCCTCCGTAGACTAGGGCGATGCGGGTGGCCATCGTCATCCCCTGCTACAACGACCAGCGCTTTTTGCCCGAGGCGCTCGCCACCATCGATGGGGAGGAGCCGACCGAGGTGGTCGTCGTCGACGATGGCTCCGATGATCCCGCAACCCTGCGCCTCCTCGACTCGCTCGAGCAGGCGGGGATCCGCGTCCTGCATCAACACAACGCCGGCCCCGCCGCCGCGCGGATGGCCGGTGTCGCCGTCAGCCAGGCGCCCTACGTCCTTCCGCTGGATGCCGACGACCTGCTCGGCCCCGGATCGGTACGCGCCCTGGCGGACGCGCTCGACGCCCATCCGGAGGCGGGCGTCGCCTGGGGGGACCTCGAACTGTTCCGGCCCAGCGGCGCGCGGCTCTTTGATCGCGGCCCCGACTCGCTCGATCCCTGGCTGATCACCTTTGTCAACGAGCTGCCACTCTCCGCGCTCTTCCGCCGCGAGGTCCTGCTGCAGGCCGGCGGCTATCAGCTCCGCGATGGCTACGAGGATTGGGACCTGTGGATGGCGCTCGCCGAGCGTGGCGTACGCGGCGTTCGCGTCCCCCGGCTTGTCGAACGCCACCGGGAGCACGGCGCCCGCCGCTGGTCGCAGGATTTTTCCCGTCACGAGCGCGCGCTCGCGGTGCTGCGCGAACGCCATGAAGATCTCTTCGCCGCCCGCGGCGCCAACCGCCGCCGTTCGGCCGCGCCCTGGCGGCAGCGGCTGCTGCTGCCCATGATCGAGGCCGCCGCGTTCCTCTCCGTCCGCAACAAGTACCGGCTGGCCCATCTCGTCAGCCACCCGCTCCGTTTTTTTCGGCTGCAGCTGCAGCGGCGTAGCGAGGCTCGCTCAACAGCGCGACCGCATACCAGGCGTAACGAGCCGTGAACGGCAGCCGCTTGAAGAGCGCCGCATCGAGCCGGTCGAGGGTGGCGACCAGCCGGGGAAAGCTCGCGGCACGCCGCAAGGGAACGGCGGCCAGCGACAGCAGGTGGTACGCATGGATGTCGACGGAGCCGAAGTGCTTGCGGGCCAGCCCGAAGTCCGACATCTTCAACGGATGCTCGTCCGGGGTGCGCAGCGTCGGGGTCATGCGCCGCTTGAGATTGATCAGGGGGTTGTGGCCTAACGGCTCCATGAAGATGGCGACGCCGTCCGGCTTGAGAGTGCGTCCCACCTCGGAAAACGAGCGGTCGAGGTCGAGGTGGTGCAGGATGGCGTTGCCGCAGATCACGTCGAAGGTCTGGTCCGGAAAATCGAGCGCCTCGGCATCCATCGCCTTGAACTCGACCTCGACACCAGCCGCGCGCGCCCCGGCCCGGGCATTCGCCACCGCCGTCTCTGACAGGTCGATCCCGGTGACCCGTCCACCGAACTCCGCCAGTCGCGGGGTGTACTTACCCTGGCCACAGCCATACTCGAGCACGCGCTTTCCGGGGCAGCGCGCCCGCAGGAAGTCCTCCCAGAAGCGCGCCCGCCCGTCGATGATCGAGTAGTACTTGTCGACGGCCTGCCAGCGAACCTCGTCGGCGTACTCCTGGTCGTGGAACGCCTTTTCCCGCAGCTTCCGGGCGTCCATCATTGGCTCTGCCCCCACCCCAGCCCCCCCCCGCGAACGGGGGGGGGAGATGCCTTGCCCCGTTGGCGTGAACGGCGCCAGTGGCGAAGGACCTCGAGCGACCTCGCGGGAAAGACCGCCTCGGCGGCGGTCTCCGTCGCCGCCCGAAGCTGGCGCGCGCTGGCCAGCAGCCGGGCTGCCGGCCGGCGAGCCACGGCCTGCGCGCTCAAGGTCACGCGTGCCCCGTCCGCCCAGTCGAATTTGTAGGTCTCGGTCCCGCGTAACAGGTCGTACCAGCGCACGCCCCGTTCCGCCGCCTCCTTGATGGAGAGACCCATGCGCACGAAGGCGACGCTTTTCTTCGCCCAGCCCGGGTCGTACCCGGTCTGGTAGAGCCAGTAGTGATCGCCACGCTCGAAGCCGTAGTAGCTCGCGCGACATGCCCCTTCCACCCAGAGTTCCTCGAAGCGGACCATGCCGCGTTGTGCCATCGCCGGCACCAGGAGGTGGTGGAAGGCGCGCACGGTCGGCAGCGTTAGCGCGTCCGACCCGCCCTGCACCGCCCAGCGCTGATCATGAAGCGCGAGCAAGCGATCAAGAGCCGCGCCCACCAGTCCGGGCTCGTTCACGCTGCGGGTTTCGAACCGGTCGAGGCCGCTGACGGTCCGCAACAACCGGCCAAACTGATGCGGTCGCCGGCTTTTCGCGAGCGTCCCATCCCAGCCGGCGCTGAGATCGAGGTAGGGACAGATCTGATGCGTCGCGAGCGTGTAGGCTCGCCGGCCGTCGTTGCCCAATTGCCAGGCGAGCAGCGACAGCATGGGTGAATCGGCAGGCATGCCGTCGAGCGCCAGCAGGTCGATCGGTTCCGCCGCGAGGCGCGTTACGATCGCCGCCACGGCCGGCCGGGCGTAGTGGGGAAGCGCGAGCACGTCGAGCCCATCCGCGGCGACGATGCGCTCGCCCATAAAGGACACTCGGCGGACGGCGGTGCCGATCGCGGCCGAGGTCCGCTCACTCAAGGCGAGCAAACCGACAAGCCGGCCGCCGTCGCGAGCGCAGAGCAGCAATGGCTCATGGCCCGCCCCGACCGTTGCCTGCCAGGCGGCCATCCACGAGTAGGTGAGGAAGGGTGGTGCCGACGGCACCGCCTCGAAGAGTTCCTCCCATTCGCCACGCAGCGAGGCGAGCGCATCGACCCCGCGCAGCACCTCGACCGAAAGCCGGCCCGTCATCGCTCCCCCAGCACGGCCTGGCGGACCTGGAGCACCAGCCATTCGAGCGCCTCTTGGGTCATGTCCTGGTGACACGGCAGCCAGAGCGCCGTTGCGCGCAGCTCGTTGACCCCCGGAAACTCGCCATCGGGCGTCATCGGGTGCCGCTCGGGCCAGAACTCCCCGAGCGGGACCGACTGCGCCTGGAGTCGCGCCAGCACGGCGTCCCGCCGCGCGACCCGGAAGGGGTAGAACAGCGGGCATCCCTCTTCCGGCAACGCCCCGACGATCGGCGGCGCGACATCGTCCAGCCGTTCGAGCAGATAGCGATAGTTGCGGCGGCGCCGCGCGACGATCGTGGCAAAGTCCTGGCGCATCAAGATCCGCCGCGACAACGCGCTCATGGTGGTGTCGGCCTGGGCCAGGTCGAAGTCCGGCGTCCCCATGGGGACGTAGGCGGCACCCGTTGCGGCATAGGCGGCCTTGCCCATGCGCAGCGCGACGGCCCGCACCTCGGCCGCCGCCGGCAGGTGACGCATCTGCAGATTCGCGAGCAGCAGCGATGCGGTGTGGGCCGCGAGCCAGGCGCGCCGTGGTTGCCGTTGCCGGCGAGCGCCCTCGGACCAGCCGCCTCGAAGCAGCGCGATGCCCCCGTCCGGTGTTGGGAGCGATTTGGGCAGGCTGAACACCGCCCCGTCTCCGAAGGAGCCGAGTGGCTGACCCTCGACGCTCGACAAGAGCGCGTGGGCGCAGTCCTCGATCAGCGCCAGCCCACGGTCGCGGCAGAGGGTGCGGAGTGCTCGAATGGGCGCGGGGAAGCCGGCGTAGTGGATCACGTAGAGGGCGGCCGTGCGCGGCCCGATGCGATCGGCGATCGCCTGCGGGTCGAGTTGCAGGTCGGCGCCGATGGGATAGAGCGCGATCTTCGCCCCGGCCGCGAGCAGGGCATCGAGCTCCACGCAGTGGAAGAAGGCCGGAAAGAGGACCTCGCGCCCCTCGAGTCCCAGTGCGCGCGCGATGGCGTAGATCCCGTAGCGCGCGAAGCTGAACTCGCGCCGGCCGGGATCGGTCAAGGGGAACGGGAGCCCGGCGGCGCTGGCCGCGCCCCGCATCATCGATGGCCACAGCGTCGGGAACAGCGGCATCGACGCGGGTCGCGCCGGCGCCACGCTGCGCGGCCACCCGGCGGCGACTTCGGCGACGGCCGTCATGCCGGCACCCCCACGCGACCGAGGTGGCGGACGGCCGCGGCCAGCGGAAACATCCGGCTGGTGCGGACGCCGAGGTACCAGTCCGAGGTCTTGGCGCGCAGCGCGTTGATGCCGTCCTTGGGCCAGATGCCGACACGAGGCAGCGCGTGCGCGCCCCGGGGTTCGGGCCCCGTGGGCAGCGTGAACGCGTGGGTGAAGCCGGCGCGCGACGCCGCGCGGCGGACGCGTTCGTTGTGCCGGCCGCGCGGATAGGCCAGCCATCGAACCGGATGGCCGAGCAGGTCCTCGAGCAGCTCGCGGCTTTCCCGCAGGTCGCGCTCGCATTCGTCCTCGCCCAGGAGCGTGAGATCGTGGTGCGCGAGACTGTGCGAGCCGAAGGTGATGCCGGCCTCGCGCATCTCGAGCACCTGGTTCCGGTTCAGCGTGCCGAGTGGCTGCGGCGGCGGGTCATCGACCCAATCGACCGCCGGGCGCCCCGTCGCCAGCGTCCCGGCGACCAGGAACACCGTAGCGGCGAGACCGTGCTCGCGGAGGATTGGCATCGCATGCGTGTACAGCGTGTCGAAGCCGTCATCGAAGGTGAGCGCGGTGACACCGCGCGGCAAGCGCACGGCGCCGTTCACGCGGTCGACCACCTCGCTAAGGCTGACGACGCGCCGGTGCCGGCTGACCCAGGCGCACTGCCGGGCGAAGGCGTCCGGCGAAATCGCGAGCGGCGAGCGCCAGGCCGGGTCGATGGCGTGATAACAGAGGACGGGCACCGCGTCACCGCTCCCTGATCCGTACGGTCATGCCCCGGCCGGAAGCGCCTCGCTGGCCTCCAACAGGTGTTCCGCTCCCATCTCCACCAGACACTGGCCGAGCAACTCAGGATCGTGACGCGCCAGGTCACCGGCTACCGCGAGCTGCTCGGTCACGACCCGGCGCGCGTAGCGCAGCGTGTCCTGGACGTCCGGTTGGATCGGGTAGGACCCCGCCGCCGCATAGGCGCGCAGCTGCTGCCGGCTGAGCGGTCCGGCGTTCGCCAGCACGACATCGAATCGGGTGCCGATCAGCTCGGCGAGCGGCCTGACTTGATGCGAGGTGAGCCCGACTTCATCCGAGGCTTCGGCGGTCATGATCTTCGTCACCGCCACCTTGAGCGCGTGGCTCTCCCTCACGGCATCGATCAGCCCCGGGCAGCACAGGACGGGAATCAGGTCGAGCTCGAGGTGACCGGGCGCGACGACGATCAGGTCCGCCTGCGATACCGCGGCGAGCGCATCCCCGCCTCGCGTCTCCTCCTGTCCATGGGCGTCGAGGGCGACCAGGATGCGGCCACGCACTCCGAGGAGTTCGACGGCCGCGTCGAGGGCCGCGCGGCGTGCCCCGCTGATCTCCTCCAGCGCCCGCAGCAGCTCGGTCCCGAAATGCGCCCCGCGCCATTCGCGACCCTCCATCCGGTGGCTGAGCAGGCTGCGCAGCACCACGTTCTCTGTGGCCGTGGGGGCGAGCGCCACCAGGCAGAGGCTGGCATCCTCCTGGGGCAACAAGCCGAGCTGGTCCTTGGGGTCGTGACGGAGCACGCCCCGCTTGAGCCCGCTGATGACGGCGGTCAGGTCCCAGCTCCGGTCACGCATCCCGAGCAGCGTCGTATAGAGCCCGGTGCCGCCGCCGATCACCACGATCTTCAGGCTGGCCAGGTGTGGCAACAGGCGAAGCCGGCGGTCCAATTGCCGGTCGGCCACCGACCCGCGCCGAGCCAGGTTCGTCAACCGCGCGATCCCCGGCGGCCGACTGATGCTGAGCTCGGTGCCGGACGCCACGGTCTTGAGGGTCCACCGCAGGCGCGATCCGAAGCTGTCATCCAGGTCGAGCAGGAACTCACGGACGTCGGGGCTGTCTGGACGGCGCAGCCGGATCGCGCCGAAGCGGCTGGCCAGCGCGATGCAGCGGTGCAGCGCCTGATCAAGCGTCGCGGGCAAGACGGTGCCGGTGCGAATCACCCTACAACCACACTAGCCGCGTGCCGCGGGATGCGATATAGGGAAAGGTCCTATGACCCGGGACCGCAGTCCCATCATGGCCAAAGTCCCGCCGAGCCGACCCGACTCTGGTCGCGTCGCATGCGAAGCGACCAGATGATGGCCTCGGAGCGATTACGGACCTCGAGCTTGCGGTAGATGCTGGCCATGTGGTTGCGCACCGTCTTGTCGCTGATGCCACGCGCCGCCGCGATCGATCGCGTGGAATGCGCCTGTCCCAGCAGCGACAGGATGGTGCGCTCCGCGGGAGAGAGCCGATCGTAGGCCCCGCCGGAAGCCGCCTCGCGCCCGGAAAGCCGGGCCAACGCCCGGCGCGCCAGGTTGCCGCCGATGGCGAAATGGCCCGCGACCACGGCCTGGACGCCCTCAATGAACTCTTCCGCCGAGGCGTCACGCGTGAAGAACCCCGCGGCACCACAGTCCAGGGCCGAAACGAGTTCCGGGGCGTCTTCTTCATCCCCGATCAGGATCACACGCGTGGTCTCGTTTCGCTGAGCGAGCTGAGCGGCAAGCTCCGTGGCCGGGATCGGCGGCGAGCGGAGATCGCACAGCACCAGCTCGTGATGCCGCTCCTCGATGCGCGTGAGCGCCGCGTCGGTTCGAGACATCATCTCGACGGGGATGTTGAGGGGCGGCCCCGAGACCAGTTGCGCAAGCGAGGCGAGGACCAGCCGGTGCTCGCCGACCAGCAGCGCGCGCGGCGCGTCGATGCGCAGCGATCCGTCGACCAGGCGCGGAATGACCAGCACAATCGGAATCTATAGCGCCCGCCAAAGTTTGCGGAATGGGAAAGTCGTCCCGGCCGCCCGGGACACGACCTCAGATCGTCGTCAGACCCTGCTGCGCCGCGTAGAGAACAAGTTCTCCTCGGTGCCGGAAGTGGAGCTTTTGCACCATGTTGTTGACGTGGTTGGCCACCGTCTTGGGCGTGATGGCGCATTCGCGGGCGACCTCCTTGGTGCTCAGCCCGCTCGCGATCCGGACCAGGATCTGCCGTTCGCGCACGCTGAGCAGGGCGGGGGCCGCGTTCAGCACGGAATCCATGAGAAGCGGATCGAGGTATGAGCCCGACCGGTACACCTCCGCGATCGCCGCCTCCAACGTCGCACGTGACGCGCGCCGCGAGAGGTAACCCTGCGGGTGCGCGTTGACGGCGTCGGCGAAGATCGACGGGTCATCGTCGGCGTCGAGCAGGAGGAGCGTGCGCATGCCCCAGGCCGATGCGCCGATGAGCGCGAAGAGTGCCGGCGCGCGGACGTCGAGGACCATCACCGAGGGCCGTTCCCGGGCGAGCATCGCGCGCACCTCGCCGCCGCCGTGCTCCCGCCGCGCGATGCGGTAGGAGGGGTCCTTGAGCAACAGCGCGGACAGGGCGGCCGCGGAGAGCCGGCGATCCGCGACGATCGCCAGCGCCTTCACCGGCTGAAGCGCGCCGGAATAGGTGATGACGTCGCCGCTCAGCTCGTTGCGGCTGACGGAGTTAGGTGCTATGGCCATGGCTGGCCGAGGCCCCTCTCCGCTCTCCCTCGCCGCAACGATCGCTCCTTCCCTGTCGGTAACTATCCGTACACGTGCCCTGATCAATCAGGGCAATTTCACTTGTACGATAGTGTGAGTCCCGAATTGGCGTCAATCGGTAAAGTTACCGATGGGTAGCATTTCTTTTCTCCCAGCGCACTGTCAAATAATCACCACCCCCGACGTCGGTATTAGTGACGATGCCCGGGAAACGTCCGCTCGAGTCCAGAGAGTTCAGCTTCCCCCCGCACAGGGAGGCTTCTTCAAGCCTCCCTCCCCTCTTTTGGGTGAGATTTTCTACACTAAGAGTGAAAAACGTTGCGCAGTCTGGCTGACGGAAACGGCGGGGGCGGGAACGGGGTCGATCTCAGCACCGTCCGGTTGACACCCCGGCAGGCTCAGATCCTCAACCTTGCCGCGAGCGGGATGTCGGATAAGGAGATCGCGAATCAGCTCGGGATCGCGCACCGGACGGTGCGCACCCACTTCGAGAAACTGTTTAAAGACCGCGGGATCCGCAACCGGTCCCAGGCGATCGCCCTCTGGTCATCGCGGAGCATGGCAGGTCGTCACACGCGGCCGGCCGACGAGTGCCCCTACCCCAAGCCGTTCCCGCCCGATTTCGCCGACTGCCCCGCCTACCAGGCGACCCAGATGATCACGCTCGACCTCTCGCACCGGCCGCTGGGAATCGTGATGACCTGCCGTCACCTCGAGAGCCGGCTGATGCCCAACACCAACTATCGCTGGTACGGCGCCTGCGTGCTGGGCGATGCGGAAGCGCGCCGCCGCTGGAGCAATGCGGTCGGCATCGATCGGCTCCACGACATCAGCACGCTCCGCCAGGAAGTGTCGGCGCTGAGCATGCCCTACATCCAGCGGCTTCTCGACTTGAAGAATGCCCCGGTCGGCGACAACCCGCTGGCGCACGCGCGCCAGATGCGGGGCGTGGTCGATGACTTCATGACGAAGATGACGGCGCTCCTCCGGGAGCGCAAAGCGGTGCTCGATCAACTGCATCTCCCGCTCGACGCGTGCGTCCGGCTGCTGGGCATCGCGATCAACCGCTTCGTACAGCAAGGCTTCACCGAATCGGAATGGGAGGTGCCGGATGAGGTGCTGGTCCTCTTCCCGGACGACGTTCGGGCCTACTTCCGGCCACGGCGGGCCACCGGGAGCGTGGCCGAAGCCTCCCTGAGAGGCCAAAACCCCTCCGCCGCAAACTCCTAGCCCCGCCGCACATATATATAAGGATGAGAATCGAGCCGGCCCGCCCCCTCGAACCGCTTCCGCTTGCCCAGCGCGAGTTCCTGGTGGAGGTCTACGGCCCGCTGTTCGGCGCGATCGGGCGGCTGGCGCTGCCCTCACCGGTACGCCTCAGCGACTTCGTCAACGAGCGCGAGGGCTTCCTGCGACTGACCGATGTCGAGTTCGCCACCGATGGTGACATGAGCGCGACATCGCAGGAGGGTCCGCTCACCGAGTATCTGATCAACAAGACGGGAATCGAGTTGATCTGCCAGCCGCCGGCGGAGGCGATCGAGCGCCGCTCAGAGGTCGACCCCGACTACGGCAAGTCACTGTGGCAGGCCCTGAACAAAATGGCGGTCGACGCCAACGCCGATCTGCGCGTGCCCAAGGAGCGTCACTACGTCCAGGTCCATACCCATCGATTCACGGTCGGCGCCTACCTGCACCTGGCCAGGGGCGCCTCGCTGGACGCGGTGCTCTCGCACCTCCCCACGAAGTTCGTCCCGGTGACGGATGCCACCGCCCATTTCCTCGCCGGGACCGGCGAGCCGACCACCATCGAGCGAAAGCTGATGCTGGTCAATCGCGACCACATCCTGCTGGTCGCGCCCCGCGGCGATTAGCCCGACTTACGAGTCGGCCGCCTGCCTCGCTTCGTAGGCCTGGCGGTAGCGGACCAGGGCCTGCGATTGTTCACCCTGGGACTCCAGGGCTCGGCCGTAGTCGAACGCCACCCGGCTCATATCGGTCGGGCTGCCCACTGACGCCGCCAGCTCCAGCGCGCGCTCAAAGTGGCGGCGCGCCGCCTCGCCTTCGCCGGCCGCCGACATGACGCGACCGCCCACGCGCTCCGCGGCCAGCTTCGCCGTCGGATCGGCCGAGGCCTGCGCAGCCGTCAATGCCAGGGTCAGGTGCGTCACAGCACGCGCGCCGTTACCCTGGTTGAGCGCGGCTTCGGCTGCGCCGGCGAGCAAGTGCGGTAGGTGGTCGCGGTCGCCAACGTGCCCAAGCTGCTCAGCACCGGCGAGGAAGAGCACCTCCGCTTCGCTGGCACGCCCCTGGCTGAGCAGGATCTCGGCCATGTTGTTGCGCAGCTGCGCACTCATGCGCACGTCCTGCAGCGTGTCGAACAACCGGAGGCTGCGCTGCGCATACTCGAGGGCGCGGGTGAGATCGCCCGTTCCCCGGAACGATACCGCCAGCCCTTCATAGATCCCGCCGAGGGCCGGCATATCCATCACATTCTCCGCCGCCGCGATCGCCGCCTGGTAGCCGGCGATGGCTTCCCGAGGCTGGCCGGCAACATAGTGCAGGTTGGCGCGATGCCCGAGGATCCGGGCTTTGAGCAGCGGATCGGCCAGTTCCGCATCCTCGTAGGCGCTCATCGCCTTGTCCCACCAGCGGCCAGCCTCGTGGGGATGACGAAGCTGATAGTGGGCGGTGCCCATCCGGTCGAAGAGTTCGACCTTGAGGGCGCGCCAACCCGACGCCTCGCTGGCCCTGATGGCCACCCGCAGCACATCGATCGCCTCGGGGATGGCGCGCAGCCGCAGCAATGCCTCGGCGAGCACGAGCTGAGCTCGCGCCCGGATCTCCGGGGCGATCTGCGGACGGGCCAGCAGTTCAGTCATCAGCGCTTTAGCGCGCTCCCCGTCGCCCCGCCGGATCCGCGTCGTGGCCTCGGCAAGCCGCAACTCCAGCAGGGTCGACGACGACTCCGGGTCCTGCAAGAAATACTCGACGGGGCGCTTGAGCCGCTCGGCGATGATCTGAAGGATTTTTGTCGAGGGGCGAGAGCGACCCAATTCAATCTGACTGAGGAAAGCCCGGCTGAAGTCCTGCTGGGCCACCGCGGCCAGGCTGAGCCCGAGCGTCATTCTCGCCTTGCGGATTCGAGCGCCGAGTTGTTCGGGCGTCCTTGGACTACGGTTACCTATCCGAGTCTTCGACGCCACCTGTCTTTTACCCCTCTCTGCTCGTACGAAATCTCGCCTTGCGGTCGCCGCCGATGAGGCTGAGCTAGACGATTTTACTGGGAACCGTCCCCATCTGCCTGGATGAGCTCGCTTCCTGAGTCGTCGGTCCCCGTGGAGTCGATCACGGCGCTGTTGGGCCAGATCACGGCAACCGGTGCCAACGCGTTTGGCCAGATTTCCCCAACCTGGCGCTCGAGCTGCCGGGCAGCATTCGCCGGGAAGGTCAGGAGAATCGCGGCCGCCAACGAACTCAGGCCAATGGCCATGCGCCATCGGATTTTCAAACTATCACCCCTCTCTTGCGTCGAAAGCCTACGTATCATACAGGCACCAGACCCATTGCACAACTGGCAGTCCAATAATCCCACCAGGACTGGCCCATCGCCGCTGTCTCCTTCTCTTAGCCACGCGGCATGGCATTGTGCGGGTATGTCAAGCCCCGCGGAATTTGGCAACCAGGACTTTACACGGGCCAGAATGGACCGCCCGCCGATCGCCCAAGCCTCCGGCGAAATGCTCCGCCGGGCATCCGGACCGACGCCGATCGACCAGGCTTCCACCTCCTCCTCGCTATCAGAAATTGAGCGCCCCGTCCAATCATGCTTGGCCGATCTTGAGGCACCGCTCTTCCTCGCTGCTCAGTTCGAGGTGCCGTGTATTTGCTTTACAGGATCGGGCGATTCCTGCACCGCAAGTCACCAAAATCACCGCGATCCCTTTGACAGGAAAATCACTGCTGGTAGTCTTCGATGCGGAGCGCGCGGGAATCATCATCTAACTGGCCGGGCGATCGAGGCGGGGAAGACACATGAGGGCGGCGCGGTCGACGCTTCGTCCATTCGTGCCTACATGAGGGAAGTTCGGCGTGGCCACAATTTTGACCATCGACAGAGATCCGCTTCAGCAGGAGGTCCTGGCGTCGCTGCTGAAGCATGAGGGACACCGCGTCCATCCCACGCTCGACGGGGACACGGCGCTGGTCATCCTCCAATCGTCCCTCGTCGACCTGGTCATTATCGAACCGGCCACCCAGCGGCCGGACGGGTTGCGCCTCTGTCAGCAGATCCGCCAGCTCAACCCCTATCGCCCCCTCATGGTCCTCTCCGAGCGCGGCGACGAGGAGCAGATTTTCCGGGCCTTGATGGTGGCGGCCGACGACTACATGATCAAGCCGTTTTCGCCGCGGCTCTTCGTCGCCCACGTGCATGCCCTGCTGCGGCGGGCCGAACAGGTGCGGGGCCAGCGCTGGCAGGACCAGAACATCTCGATTGGCGAGATCTCCCTCAACCTGCAGCAGATGCACGCCCTGGTCAACGGCGACCGGGTGCCCCTGACCCCGCGCGAGCTGTCCCTCCTGCATGCCTTGATGGAGAACGCCAATCGCGTGCTCAGCCGGGACCAGTTGATGCGCATTGCCTGGGGCGATCGCTTCGTGGGCACGCCCAAGGCCGTCGACGTCTACGTCCAGCGTCTTCGTCGGAAGATTCAGCCGCATCTCACCGCCGGCTTTTATATCCAGGCGTCGCGCGGCTTTGGTTACAAGTTCGAAATGCCGCGTCCGCAGCCAGTCGCGTCCTGACCGCCGATAACAAACTGTTACCGTTCGGCGTGGCGCCCGGCGGCCCGTCATTGCGTCTGGCGTTGCGCTCGGAAGTCAAGCCGCGAACGAAGCGACGCTCGCGGACCGGGCTCGAGGGTGGCCTTGCGAGCGACTTCAGGACACAGACTGTTACCCGGGGATCTAGGTAACCTTACCGGTCTGTTTCCAGGCCGCCGTACGCTCGAGCCTCCATGTGGAACGTCGCGCATACCAAGCCCCACCAGGAGGCGCAAGTGGCAAAGTTCCTGGGCCTGCATCAGATCGAGGCCTATGCCCCGCAGTTCGCCCCGCCGGCGCGGACCCGGGCGGGCAGCGTCCGCGATCGCCGCCAGCGCCTCGTCTTCCCCGGCTATCTCTTCCTGCGAGTTCCACCCCGCTTCGCCCGCTGGGACCTCGTCCACTGGGCGCCGGGCGTCCGCCGCGTCCTGACGGATGGCGGCTCACCGGCGCGGGTCCAAGACGGCATCGTGGAGCGGATTCGCGAGCGTCTCTTCGAAGAGGCGGGCAGCCGCACGCGGCTGGCGTTCACCCCCGGCCAGCGGCTGGTCATCGAGCGCGGCCCGCTGGCGATGGTCGATGCGATCTTCGATAAAGCCCTGAACTCGTCCGAGCGTGTGCAGGTGCTGGTTCATCTCCTCGGCCGGCCGATGACGGTCGCGGTCGACGCGGCGATCCTTCGCCCTGCCGGCTGAGCGGCAGCGCGATCGATCGTCGGTGTTCGAACACGAAAGTGTCCGAAGCGGCGGAGCCTGCCCGCGACCGATTCTGCCACCCGTTCGTTCGCCATACCACGACAGGGAGGAAGCCTTCGATGCAGCTGATGGAACGACCGCAGACGACGGCGACGGTCCTGGAGGGCCACATCAACGACGTCCGCACCGTCCTGAGCGCGATTCCGATCGATGCCATCGAGCGCGCGGTCGGGATCATTCTCGACGCCTACGACAACGGCGCTCACGTCTACGTGGTCGGCAACGGTGGCAGCGCCACCAACGCCACGCACTTCGCCTGCGACCTTTCCAAGGCCACCATCGTCGACGGCCGGGCGCGGCTGCGGGTCACCTCGCTGACCGACAACATCGCGCTGCTGACCGCCTGGGCCAACGACACCTCCTATGACCGGGTCTTTTCCGAGCAGTTGACCAACCTGCTCGATCCGGGCGACGTCGTCATCGCCATCAGCGCCAGCGGCAACTCGCCGAACGTAGTGTCGGCGGTGCTGGCCGCTCGGCTGATGCGCGCCAGCACCATCGCCCTGGTCGGCTTCGCCGGCGGCCGGCTCCTGGAGGCGGTGGATGCCGCGATCCACGTGCCCAGCAACGACTACGGCGTCGTCGAGGACTGCCACTCCGTCATCGAACACGCCATCACGGTCTCGACCCGTAAGGCGCTGCTTGCCTGAGACGCGCGTGCCGGCGGTCTTCCTCGACCGCGACGGGGTGATCAATCGCCGCCGTCCCGATCACGTCAAGGCCTGGGAGGAGTTCGAGTTTCTTCCCGGCGTGCTGGCGGCCCTGGCCAGCCTGCGCTCGATGAACACGCCCGTGGTGGTGGTGACGAACCAGGGGGCGGTGGGCCGCGGCCTTCTCTCCGCGGAGGCGCTCGGCCGCATCCACACGCGCATGCTGCAGGCGATCCGCGCCGCCGGTGGCCACGTCGAGGCGATCTACGCCTGCCTCCACGCGCCGGCCGAGAACTGCCGCTGCCGCAAGCCGGCCCCCACGCTCCTGCAGCGCGCGAGCCTCGAGCTTGGCATCGCGTTGCCCGCCTCCATCATGGTGGGGGACAGCCGCAGCGACGTCGAGGCGGCGCGCGCCGCCGGATGCCGTCCCGTGCTGATCAGCGACTCGGAGCTCGCCGACCCTGATGTCCTGGCGGTCAAAGACTTGCCGGCGGCCGTGGCGCTCTGGCGCGATCTCTCGGCCGTGGGCGCGGCGCCATGCTGATCGCGCGCGCGCCCCTCCGCCTCAGCCTCGCCGGAGGCGGCACCGACCTGGAGGCCTACTACGCCAAGTACGGCGGCGCGGTCGTCAGCACGACGATCGACAAGTACTTCTACGTCATCGTGACCTTCAACGACAGCAACCATATCCAGGTCTCCTCGTCGGACTACCGGACCTTCTACCGCCATTCGCTCGAGGGCGCGCCCGCCTGGGACGGCGACCTCAGCCTGCCCAAAGTGATCATCGATCACTTCGGCGTCTGGACCGGCCTCTCCGTCTTTCTCGCCTCGCAGGTCCCTCCCGGCACCGGACTGGGGTCCTCGAGCACGGTCGCCGTCGCCCTCATCAAGGCGATGTCGGTGCTGCGCAACGTCCGCATGAGCCGCGGGGAAATCGCCGACCTCGCCTGCCAGGTCGAGATCGACAAGCTGAAGATGCCGATCGGCAAGCAGGACCAGTACGCGGCGAGCTTCGGCGGCCTCAACTTCATCCAGTTCACCCCGCAGGGCGTGGTGGTCGAGCCGCTCTCGCTCTCGGACGAACTGCAGGCGGAGCTCGAGTCGCGCCTGATGCTCTTCTTCACCGGCCGTTCACGCGATTCCGCGGAGATCCTGGGCGAGCAGAAACGCAGCAGCGAGCGTAACCGCGCCGGCGTGATCGACGCGCTCCATGTGATCAAGTCCCTCGCCGTCGCGCTGCGCAACGACCTGCTCCGCGGCGAGATCGACTCGCTCGGTGACTACCTTCACCAGTCCTGGGTCGCCAAGCGTCAGCTGGCAGCCGGCATCACCGATCCCTGGATTGATCAGTGGTACCAGGCCGCGCGCGACGCCGGCGCCAGGGGTGGCAAGATTGCGGGCGCCGGCGGCGGCGGCTTCCTCCTCCTCTACTGTGAGCGCGCGTTCCAGGAGCAGGTGACCGAAGCCTTGCGGAGCCAGGGCCTGCATCGCATGGATTTCCGCTTTGAAACGGGCGGGGCGATGGTGATCGTCAACACCTTGCTGCGCAAGGCACGCCCGGCCGCGGTGACGCATGCCTGAGGGCCGGCGCGATTGGGGGTGGCTCACGCTGACGCTGGTGGCGTCAGACCTGGGCGCCGTGCTCCTCGCCTTCTGGCTGGCGGCCGCCCTGGTCTGGCGTACCGGCGTCGGCATCAACGGCGGCAATGACAGCGATTGGCTCGTGCTCGTCATGGTGCCGGTGCTCGGCGCGATCTTCTTCGCCCAGGGACTCTACGAGCCGGCCAACCTTCTCGTGGGAGCCCGCGAGTTCGCCGGCGTCTTCCGCGCCAGTAGCTACGGCCTCCTGGCGATCACCGTCATCACGTTCGTGCTTCGCTGGCCGCTCTCGCGCTCCTGGACCGTCGCCTCCTGGGCGTTGATGACCGGCCTCGTCATTGCGCTTCGCTTCGGCATCCGGCGGGTCGCCGCCGCGCTCCGGCGGCGCGGCCGCCTGACGGAGCGCGCCGTCATCGTCGGCGCCGACGAGGACAGCATCGCCCTCGCCGAGCAGGTCAACCAGCCGGGCAGCGGGATGCGGGTGGTTGGCATTCTCGACGACTACATCCCGACCGGCACACAACTGCCGGGTGGGCTGCGCGTGGTCGGGCCGTCGTCGTCACTGATGGAGACGACCAGCCGCCTGCAGGTGCACGATGCGATCATCGCCCCGCAGGCGCTGCCCTGGGAAACGCTGCGGGAACTCATCCTGGTCTCGGCCACCCGGGCGAACGGGTTGCAGGTGCATCTGTCGGCCGGTTTCTACGACATGCTGACCGCCGGCGTGCGCTTCAGCGAGCGGAGTCACGTTCCGCTGCTGACGCTGCGCAAGGCGCGGCTGTCGCCCGTCGAGCGCGCCGTCAAAGCCGTCCTCGATCGCGGGTTGGCGACCGTCCTGCTCCTCGGGCTGTCGCCGGCGTTGCTGCTGATGGTGGCCTGGCAGCGGCGCCACGCCGGGCAGTCGCTCCTAGACCGCCGGCGGGTCCTGGGCGCCCGGGGTGCCAGCTTCGACCTCCTCAGCTTCCACTCCTCGGCCCCCTTTGCCTCCAACCTGCTGGCGAAGCTGCCCGGGCTGCTGAACGTCTTGCGTGGCCAGCTGAGCCTGGTCGGTCCCCGCCCGCTCACCGAGGCCGAGACGCGGACCCTCCCCAGCATGCCGCTCACCACCATCCAGCCGGGCTTGACCGGCCCCTGGCGGCAGGGCGCGGATCCCACCGAGCAGGCGACGCTCGACGTCTACTACGTCCGCAGCTACAGCGTCTGGCTCGATGTCGCCGTCCTTTTCGAGCGGGCGATGGTCCGCCTGCGTCCCTTCGTAAAGCGCTGCCTCGACCTCGCCGGCGCCACCCTCCTGCTGGTGCTCACCTCCCCCATCGTTTGCGCCTGCTTTGCGGCGGTCTGGATCGAGTCGGGCCGCCCCCTGATCCATCGACGCCGCGTGATCCGGCGCGGAGGCGGAACCTTCGATGCCTTCAAGATCCGAACCATGGTGCGCGACGCCGACCGCATCCTTAGCGAGGACGCGTCGCTGCGGTCCGCCTTCAGCGCCTCCAACAAGCTGGCCGCGGATCCACGCATCACCAGCGTGGGGCGCTGGCTCCGACGCCTGAGCCTGGACGAACTCCCCCAACTGGTGAACGTGCTGCGTGGCGAGATGAGCCTCGTCGGCCCGCGGATGATCACCCAGGCCGAACTCCCGGAGTGGGGCGCGAGCGGCCGCCTGCTGCTCTCCGTCCGCCCCGGGCTGACCGGGCTGTGGCAGGTCAGCGGGCGACAGCTCCTCAGCAAAGCCGAGCGCATCCGTCTCGATGCCGAGTACGTGCGGCGCATGTCGCTTCGCCTCGACCTGATGATCCTCGCCCGCACCTTGCTGGCCGTCGCCTCCGGGCACGGCGCCTACTGATGCGCACCCTGGTCACCGGTGGAGCGGGCTTCATCGGATCGCACGTGGTCGACGCCCTTCTCGGCGCCGGCCATCAGGTCGCGGTCGTCGACAACCTGGCGACGGGCTCCCGGTCGAACCTCGATTCCCGGGCCGAGTTCTTCGAAGCGGACGTGCGCGATCAGCCGGAGATCGACCGCATCTTCAACCTCACCAGGCCGGCGGCCGTGCTTCATCTCGCCGCGCAGACGCTGGTTGCCGGCGCGGTGTCGGATCCCCACCGGGATGCCCACATCAACGTGCTGGGAACCCTCAGTGTCCTGCGCGCCGCCGCGGGCGCGGCCAGCCGCAAGGTCATCTTTGCCTCGTCCGGTGGCACGGTCTATGGAGACGCGCGCGTGCAGCCCGTTGCGGAGACCCATCCGCTGAATCCCATCAGCCCCTAT
>VBEQ01000097.1 GCA_005881235.1 Chloroflexota bacterium
ATCTGGACGAGCTGGCGGAAACGTTGAGCAACGTTTCCCCGGGGCTGGCCCTGCTCGGCGCGCTTGCGGCCTTTGGCTTCATCGCGGCGCGGGCCTTCCGTTACCGGCTGCTGCTGGGCAATGGACAGCCGCGCCGGATGCGGACCATCCTGGCGGTGACGCTCAGCAGCTGGGGCGCCAGCCTGATCCTGCCGGGGCCGAGCGGGGATGCGGCCTTCGTGATGCTGGCGCGCACGCGCCTCAAGGCCCCGGTGGCCGTCGGGGCGGGAGCGGCGGTGCTGAGCCGGCTGCTCGACCTGGCGAGCCTGCTGCTGGTTGCGCTGATCACCGCGCCGCTCGCCGGCGTGATCCTGCCGCGCGCCCTGCTCGGCGGCGGCGTCGCCCTGGCGTTGCTGATCGCCGCCGGGTTGACGGCGCTCTTCTGGAGCCGGCCGCGTGGCGCGATCGTCGCCTGGCTGGAGCGACTGTCGCTGCCCGCGTCGCTGCACGAGCGACTCCATGTCGCCATCGAGGAACTCGGCTCCGGCAGCCGCCCGGCGCTCCTGGTCGCGGCCACCGTGGCGGCGCGGGTCGCCACCGGCCTGCAGTACTTCGCCCTCTTTGCCGCCATCGACCAGGCCCTCTCCTTGCAGCAGGTCTGGTTCGCGCTCAGCATTCGCACCCTCCTGCTGGCGGTGCCGATCCAGGGTCTCGGCGGCTTTGGCACCACGCAGGTGTGGTGGACGGCGGGCCTGACCTTGCTCGGCTGGTCGGTCGATGATGCGATCGCGGCCAGCCTGGCCGTGCATCTCCTGGATCTGTCCGTCTCGTTGCCGCAGGCGGCGCTCGGTTGGCTGGGCTTGACCCTGTCCGCAGAGCAGGCGCGTCCGGTCGAGGCTCAGCGGGGCTGAGCCGCTCGCGTCGGATCCGCCGGGCGTAGCGGTCGACGTGGGCGCGAAATCGGACTGACCAGGACCACCGGTCGAGGCTCGCTTTCGGCCGGGGCCGTGCGCCACGCCGCCGTGCCGCCGCGTCGCCAGTCCACATTCGGCTGCTCGAGCTCCACGGGGTCGACCCGCGTCGCGTGCCGCTCGACCGTCTCGATCACGGATTCGATCAGAGTATCGCCGAGGTAGTGCGGCTGCAGCCCCAGGTCGAGCAGCTTCTGGTGCTTGGCGTTGTAGTAGTGCTCCTCGCGCTCCACCCGTGGGTTGGGCAAATGCCGCAGGGTGGTCTTCAGGCCGTGGGCCGCGCGGGCGTCGATGACCTTTTCGGCCAGCGCCTTCACGGAGAACTGCTCGGTGAACTGATTGAAGACGCGATACTCGCCCTTGGCGGCCGGATGTTCGAGGGCGAGCCGCACGCAGGCGACCGTATCGCGGATATCGAGGAAGCCGCGTGTCTGCCCGCCCTTGCCGTAGACGGTCAGTGGCCGCCCGAGCGCGGCCTGGATGCAAAAGCGGTTGAGCACCGTCCCCCAGATCGCGTCGTAGTCGAAGCGGGTGGCCAGCCCGGGATGCATCGCCACCTCGGCCGTGTGGTTTCCATAGACCACCCCCTGGTGCAGGTCGGTGGCCCGCAGCCCCCAGATCCGGCAGGCGAACTGAATGTTGTGGCTGTCATGCAGCTTGGACAGGTGATAGAAGCTTCCCGGCTGCATGGGGAAGGGCAAACGATCCTGGCGGCCGTTGTGAGTGATGGTGAGGAAGCCTTCCTCGATGTCGATGTTGGGCGTGCCGTACTCGCCCATGGTGCCCAGCTTGATCAGGTGCGCCTGCGGTGCGTAATCACGCAGCGCAAAGAGAAGGTTGAGCGTGCCGACGACATTGTTGACCTGGGTCATGGTGGCGTGGGGGAGGTCGATCATGGAGAAGGGTGCGCTGCGTTGCTCCGCGAAATGGATCAAGGCATCAGGCTGGATCTCCTGCACCAACTGGGTGACGGCGCGAGCATCGCACAGGTCCATCGGTCGCCACCGGATGGTCCGGCCGGTCAGGCGCTTCCAGAGGGCGACCCGCTGGGGCATGCTCTTGATCGGGATCAGGCTCTGGGTGCCGCATTCGCGATCCCAGCGGCGGCGGACGAGGCTATCGATTCCGACGACGTCGTGTCCGGCCTGCGAGAGGTGAAGTGCGGTCGCCCAGCCGAGGTAGCCGTCCACCCCGAGCACGACGACCGTCTTCTTAGCCAAACTTCAGGTTCTCTCCCCGCCGCATGAACTCGTCCAGGCGCTGTTTAGACGCGGATGCTAACTCGCCTGGATTAGAGCGCCGTGAGAACGGCTACGGATTCATCCGCCCCGCCAGGTCGAGGATCCCCTGGACGTATTGCTGCGTCTCAGGAAGCATACCGTTCGCGCGCAAGCTCGTTGGGCCCTGGTAATAGGCAGCCAGAGCCATCGCCGGATCGTGGAAGGCGTCGACGTCCTCTTTGAGAACGGCCGTGCCGACGTCGGCGTTGTCGTACGCGTCCGTGACGTCGACTGCCCGGCCGAGCAGCGCCGGCCCCGCCTCCTGCGCCGTCGCGGGTTCGACCTGCATCAGCCCGACCGCGCCGGTTTGGGAGATTCGCGATTGGTCCCAGCCGCTCTCCCAGTAGGAGACGGCCAGGACGAGCTTGGGATCGAGCTGGTGGCGGAGCGCGGCCTCGCGCAGGATCCGCTGGGCGTTGAAGTGAGGGCCACGGCTGCGGACGCTCGGCTCTGCCTCCTCGGGGGCCTTCGAATCCGCGGCGGCCCCCACCCCGCCCTCCCCCGCGAGCGGGGGAGGGACAACGCCCGCCCGGGACTCCGGGGGCTTCGGGACGATCGCGCCAACCAGGTGGCCCAGGTCATGCTGAAGCTCATCCGTTGGAATGACCGCGCGTGCCGGGCTGGTCAACACCCCTTTCACTGTGAGCGCTGTCGCGGCCGCCGTCAGTAGCGCCCCGTTCAGAATTCGCCGGTGTTTCTTGGGCATTCGGCCATGAAACCGAATCGAGGCGCCCGCTGGCAAGCTGAAGCGCGGCGGGAAAGGCGAGATTCCGTCCTGGACGCAACCTATAATGGCGCCTGGCTCGGTGCGCATGAAGGGGTTTGGGGCAGGACTTTACGTCGCGTTAGTGGTAGTGCTGGCCGGATGCGGCGGTGACAACACGACCACGTTCGTGCTGGAGAGCGGCTCGCCCAGCGCCTCGGCCAAGGCGGGCGCCTCCCCCTCGACGACGGCCAGCGGCACACCCGCCAGCTCCACTCTGCCCGTCACGGCCGCGACCCCGATCCCCGACGGACGCAAGATCATCATCGACAGCCCGGATTCCAACACGTCGATCAGCTCACCGCTGCAGGTGTCGGGCACCGCGAGCGTCGACAAGGGGACGGTCGTCGCCGTCGTGCTGGATGCGAGCGGGACCGAGCTGGGGCGGGCGACCACCACGGCTTCCGCCGTCAAGCCCGACTTCGGCCACTTCGACGTGAGCGTCACCTTCGCGGGGGCGACCTCCGGGGCGAAGGGGCGGATCAAGGTCTTCGGCGTCAGCCCGCGTGATGGCACGACGCCCACCAATTTTTACTACATCGATGTGAGGTTCGCCTAGCCCGGCAGGCCGGAAAGCCTCTCCCGCCTCGTTACACGCAGTGATGGGCGACGGCGGCGTTTCGATCTCGGTCGTCATCCCCACGCTCAACGCCGGCCGCGCCTTCGGGACGGTCTTGCACCGGATCATGGGCCAGGGACGGACGCCGCTCGAGATCGTCTGCGCCGACTCGGGCTCGACGGACGGCACCCGGCACATCGTGAGCCAGTTTGCCCTCGCCCGCTTCGTCGAGATCGCGGAGCCGGCCGGACCACGCAGCTGGAATCGCGCGATTAAAGAGGTGCGGGGCGACGTCGTGGTCTTTCTCTCCCAGGATGTGCTTCCGGCCAACGGCGACTGGCTGAGCCACCTGGCGGCGCCCTTCGACGATCCGTCGGTGGGCGGCGCGTACGGCCGGCAGGAAGTGGCCTTGGGTGGCGATCCGCTCTCCGGCTTCCGGCTGGCTCAGCGCTACTGCCGCGAGCCGCATCGGCGGCGGATCCGCGTCGGCGACGTCATCAGCTACAAGTCGCTGCCATTTTTCATCGATAATGCGGCAGTGCGTCGCGCGGTCTGGCGGGGGATCCATTTCAACGAGCACCTGCCGGTTGGGGCGGACCGTGTTTGGGCGCGGCAGGTGGTGCTGGCCAGCTACACGATCGCCTACGCTCCGGATGCCGTGATCACGACGGCGGTGGCCGGCGGTCTGAAGGCAGCCTACCGGCTGGCGCTGTTGACCGGCTACACGGACCAGCACTACGGCGACGAGGGCGGTACGCTCTGGCCGGATTCTCGGCACTTCGTTAAACGGGCGACCTGGTACCTGCTGCGCGGTCTGGCCTGGGGCCGGATCCCGTACCTGGCGATGGAAGACGTCGTACAGCGGTACGGCTACAAGCTCGGCCGGCGTCTCGACCGGATGAGTCCCCAGTTTCGCGGGCGCTTCGCGCCGGAGACCGCCGCCGACGCGCGGCATCCGGACCTCGACGACCTCGCCGCCTGACGTGCATCGTCTCCAACGCCTCGCGCTCGGCATCACCCTGAGCGTGGTGGTCGCCGGTTGTGGCAGCCCAAAGGCAACATCGACGCCAAGCGCGACGGGCACGCCGACGCCAACTCCGACCTCAGCCGCCAGCCCCGCGGCAGTCCACGGTGGCTATGCCGTACTCATCGGCGGTGCGAGTGGCGATTCGTACACGCTTCGGACGGTCGATTCCAGCGGAAAGACGGTCGCCACCGTTAATGCGGCCAATCGCAGCCGGATACGGGCTGGAGGGGCGCCGGCGATCGTGATGCCGCTCGTGAGCGCATCTGCCACGCATCTCTACTACATCAACGGCAACAGCGAGGTCCGATCGCTATCAGTCGACGGAAAGACCACGCTCACGACTCATCTGCCGGGTACCGCAACCGTTCAGGCGGGATTCGCTGTGTCTCCCGATGACACCCGAATCGCGGTATCGACGATCGATTACGCGGCGCATCCCGCGGCGCTTCGCCTATACGTCGAGAACCTGGTCGGTGGAGGGAATCACGTCGAAATCTTCTCGTCATCCAGCTCGTACGTCTGGCCCGTTGGATGGGAGGGCACGGGGCTGATCCTTGCCAGCGGTCCGGCGGCGGCGCAATACGGAGCCGGCAACCCCTACGACGCCATCAACGGCTATCACGTCGTCGATGCGACCACGGCGGATCGCCGCTCGGCGATTTGCGAGCCGCCCAGCCAGGCCATCGGTTTGATCGCGAACACCGGAGCGCTGTGTGCCGCCGACGCCGGCACGTTCGTACAGTCATGGGACGGCGCTCGGCACGCCCTGCCCGCGGATTGCCGGGCGCTCTCGCCGACCGGCACCATGGCCGCGTGCGGTGGCGCCGGTCCCGGCGTGTCGACCGGCGCGATCTCGGTCGTAAGTCTCGACGGCAGCCGCACGTCGACCGGGGTGGCCGGATTTGGCCCAATCGGGTGGATCGACGACGATCACCTGATCTTCGCCGCTGGTGCAAACGTCTCCTCCGACCTCGAACTGCTCGACCGCAGGTCGGGCGTGGCGACGCCATTGGGTCACGATCTTGACCTGGTCGCACGATTCGGCGGCTGACCGGTCTGGGAAGCTAGCTCGGCAAGGGCGCCGACAAATCCCAAGGTATAATCGGCGGCAATCCCTCCCATGCGCGCTCACGCATCCGCGGCGCCCAAACGGGCTGTTTCGTCGGAGCCGCGCGTAACGGTCGTCGTGCTGGCCGCCGGCAAGGGTGTTCGCATGAACTCCCGGATCCCCAAGGTGCTACATCCGGTCGCGGGCCGGCCCATGCTGCTCTGGTCCATGGCGGCGGCACGCGCACTCGATCCGGCGCGCACGCTTGTCGTGGTCAACCCCGCCCAGGACGGGGTCCAGGCCGTGCTCAACGGCGAGGGCCAGACCGTCTCCCAGGCCAAACAGCTTGGCACCGGGCACGCCCTGGCGCAGGTCACGGCTGCCCACCGCACGCCGGGCCCAGTCGTCGTGATTTACGCGGACGCGCCCTTACTTCGCGGCGAGACCCTGGCCGGATTGCTCGCCGAGCATCAAAGATCTCGCGCCGCCGTCACGCTGCTGACGGCCGACCTGGAAAATCCGCGTGGCTATGGCCGGATCGTCCGGGCGCGCAACGGCGCCGTGCGGGACATCGTCGAAGAGAAAGACGCCACGGACGAGCAGAAAAATATCCATGAAGTCAACTCCGGTGTCTATGTCTTCAGCGGCCGCGAGCTCTGGCCGGCGCTGGCCAAGCTGGAAGACAAGAACCGGGCCGGGGAGTATTACCTGACCGACATCGTTCGCCTGATCAAGGGCAAGGTGCATACGCTGCCCGTCGAGGACAGCGACGAGATCCTCGGGATCAACGACCGCCGCCAACTGGCCGAGGCCGAGCGCGTGATGCGCCAGCGAATCCTCGACGGCTTGATGAGCGCTGGCGTCACCATCGCGGACCCGGCGAGCACGTTCATCGACGCCGACGTCCAGATCGGCCGCGACACGGTGGTCCTGGCGTTCAGTCTGATCTCGGGCGAATCAAGCATCGGCGAGGACTGCGTGATCGGGCCGTTCGCCCAGATCCGCGACTCGATCATCGGCGATGCGTGCCGGATCGAGCGAGCGCACGTCGATCAATCCACCCTGGCGCAGAACGTCCACGTTGGGCCATTCAGCCGGCTGCGCCCCGGCAGCGTGCTGGATGACGGCGTCCGGGTCGGCACCCATGCCGAGATCAAGAACTCGCACATTGGCGCGGGGACGGCGATCGCGCACTTCAGCGCGGTGCTGGATAGCGATGTCGGCGCCAACGCCAATATCGGCGCCGGAACGGTAACGGCCAATTTTGACGGCGTCGAGAAACACCGGACGGAGATCGGCGACCGGGCGCAGGTCGGGAGCGATACGATTCTGGTAGCGCCGGTCAGGGTTGGCGAGGACGCCTACACGGCAGCCGGGTCGGTGATCACGGCGGACGTGCCGGCGGGGAGCCTGGCGGTCGAACGCTCAGAGCAGAAGATCGTTCCGGGCTGGACAGAACGGCGCCGGGGACGCCGAAAACGGGAGGACTCGACATAGCGCAGCCCAGGGTCGGCGAGCGAGTCGATATGCGGCCGCAGGCACCCGAGGGGGCGCCCAAGCAGCCGGGGGCGCTCAAGCTGCTTTCGGGGGATGCCAACCCGGAGCTGGCCAGAAAGATCGCCGACGCGCTGCACGAGCCCCTCGACGAGATGCGCATCACGCGCTTCGCCGACGGGGAGATCGACGTCAAGATCGCGCACAGCGTGCGGGGCGCCGATGTCTTTCTCATCCAGCCGACCTGCGAGCCGGTCTCGGAAAATTACATGCAGCTTTTTATTATCCTGGACGCCCTTCGGCGCGCCTCGGCGGGCCGAATCACGGCCGTCATCCCCTACTACGGATACGCCCGGAAGGAAAAAAAGACCCAGGCCCGCGACCCGATCTCGGCCAAGCTGATGGCCGACATCATCACGCTGGCGGGGGCGAATCGCGTCATCGCGCTCGACCTGCACGCCGACGCCATCCAGGGCTTCTTCGATATCCCCGTCGACCACCTGACGGCCGAGAAGCTGCTGGTCGAATACATTCGAAAGTTGCACCTGCCCAATGCCGTGATCGTCTCGCCCGACGTCGGCGGCGCCAAGCGCGTCGGCGACGTCGCGCGCTTGCTCGATCTACCGATTGCCTTTGTCTACAAGCGCCGCCCCAAGGACGACGTCGTCAGCGAGCAGCGTGTGGTCGGTGACGTCGACGGCATGGACGCCGTCGTCGTCGATGACCTGATCTCCACGGGCGGCACGCTGGTCGGCGTCTCGCACGCGCTGCGCGCCGAGGGCGCGACCAGCGTTCGGGTGCTCGCCACCCACGGCGTGCTCGCCGGAGACGCCGTCGACAAGCTCGTCGACTCGCCCATCGAAGAAATCGTCATCACCGATTCGATCCCGCTGCCACCGGCGAAACAGAATCCCAAGATAAAAATCCTGTCGATTGCGCCATTGCTCGCCGAGGCGATTCTGCGAGTGCACGAGGATCGCTCCGTCAGCGAGCTCTTCAAGTAGCGAGCAAATATCGTGGATCCAACAACCCTCGCTGAGCTCGTCGTCATCGTGATTGCGCTCGTCCTGGCGGCGATGGCCGCCTCGGCCGAGACTTCGCTGACGTCGATCTCACGCGTGCGACTGCGGCAGCTCGTCGAGCAGAAGGTCCCGCAGGCGATCCTGATCGAGCGCCTGCATCACGATCCGAATGCCTACCTGTCGACCATCCTGATCGTGAATACGGTCGCGATCATCGTGGCGTCATCCACCGCGACGCTGCTGGCCTTGCATCTGTACCAGGAGCGGGTGGCCGAGTGGGCGGTGAGCCTGGTGCTGTCGCTGGTCGTACTGGTCGCCTGCGAGATCACCCCCAAGACGCTGGCCCTACAGCGCGCCGAGCGCGTCGCGCTCCGCATGGCTCGGCTGGTCGCCGCGGCGACCTGGGTGATGCGACCGCTCGTGTTCGTTCTCACCGCGGTTACCAGGCTCATTCTTCGCATCATGGGCGCCAAAGCCCAAGTACGAGGCCCGTTCGTCACCGAAGAAGAACTCAAGATGCTCGTCTCCGTGGGCGAGGAAGAGGGTGTTCTCGAGGAAGAAGAACGCGAGATGATCCACGGCATCTTCGAGATGGGCGACATGCGCGTTCGCGAGGTGATGGTGCCACGCACCGACCTGGTCGCCATCGAGGTCAAGGAGCCGGTGGAAAAAGCCGTCGAACTGGTCACCAAGCACGGACATACGAGGATCCCCGTTTACGAGGGCAACCTGGATCACATCGTCGGCGTGCTCTACGCCAAAGACCTGCTGCGGGCCGTCGTCCGCGGCGAGCAAAAGGCGCTGCGTGAGATCGCGCGCAAACCCTACTTCACCCCCGAGTCGAACAAGGTGCAGGACGTGCTTCGCGATCTCCGAAAGAACCGCGTCCACATGGCGATCGTCGTCGACGAGTAC
>VBEQ01000098.1 GCA_005881235.1 Chloroflexota bacterium
GGTGTCGGCGTGCTCCTCCGGCTCCTGGATCTTGAAGGTCCCATCCAGCCAGTAGTAAGTCTGGTTGCGGGGGTCGGTGCGCTTTTCGAAACGCTCCTCGACGCGTGAGTCTCCCTGCCGCGTGATGGCGACACCCTTGATCTTGTCTTCCGGAATGTTCGGCACGTTGACGTTCAACAGGGTCTTGTCGGGCAACCCTTTGGCGATCACGGTGAGCGCCAGCTTGCGCGTGAACCGCGCCGCGTAGGTGAAATCGGGGTGGGTGAAAGTGGCGAGCGACACGGCGATCGATGGGATCCCGAGGATGCGTGCCTCGGTCGCCGCGCTGACGGTGCCCGAATAAATGACGTTGGTGCCGGTGTTCGAGCCCAGGTTGATGCCGGAGACGACCAGGTCAGGCGGTCGCGGCAGGATCGCCTTAACCGCGATCTTCACGCAGTCGGCCGGCATGCCGTTCACCGCGTAGCCGAAGCGCACGTTGCGCCGCACGACCTCTTTGGCCCGCAGCGGGAGCAGCAGCGTGATCGCGTGTCCGACGGCACTGCGTTCGGCGTCCGGTGCAACCACCTCGACATCGCCGATCTTGCGCAACTCCTGCCATGCGGCCAGGATTCCCTGCGCATAGATGCCGTCGTCGTTGGTCAGCAGGATGAGCGGTTTCGCCACGATTCCCGCCATCAATGATGCTCCATTCCGCCGTTTATACTGGGCGCAGCGACGATGGAAGATCCCATCCTGGAGTTCCTGCGGTCCCAGGCTCGGAATTATCGCTGCCGGGTGTGCGGCAGCAACCATAAAGGTTCGCAGCTCCGCAAGATCGGCAACCATAACAACAAGCTGATCGTGCAGGTCACCTGTGGCCGCTGTCGCGACTCGTTCTTCCTGCACGTCGAGTTCGCCGGCTCCATCGTCAACGCGGTCGAAGAGGTAACCCGCGTGGCCGCTCCCTCACCGCGCGACACCGACGAGATCGAGGGTGAGCCGCTCAGTCACGACGAAGTGCTGGACGCGCATCAGCGACTGGCGGCGTTCCAGGGAAAGCTGACGGAGCTGCTGGAAGACTAGGTCAGGCTGCGGTAGCCGCTTCGGTAGTAGATCAGCGGCGCCGCGTCGCGCACCACGTTCAGCGCCACCACCCGGCCGACCATGACCGTGTGATCGCCCGCCTCGAGCGTTGCGTCGAGGGTTGCCTCGAGGTAGGCGGTCGCCTCCTCGAGGAGCGGCGACCCGGTGACGCCCAGGTGATAGGCGCCTTCCTGGAACTCCGGGCCATCGAGCCGGGCGTTGTCCGCAAAGAAGCGGGCGGTGCCTTCCCCCTGCTCGCCGAGGATGTTGATGGCGAAGGCACGGCTCTCTATCACGAGCCGATGCATGGTGGTCGATCGCTCCACCGAAACCAGGATCAGCAGGGGGTCCAGCGACTGCGAGGCGAAGGCGCTGACGGTCATGCCGTGCATCCGACCGGCCACGGTGGTCGTCATGATGGTGACGCCGCTGGCGAAGTGGCTCATGGCGTGGCGGAAGGAGCCCTTGTCCAGCTGGGTCACGCCGATACGTTACATGCGGGAATCCCGCAACCCTAACAACTGTTACATGGAACGTTCGCCGGGCGCACGGCCCGCTCGGCTATACTCGAGATGTCCGACTACTCCAGTCGGAGATCTATGAGATTCTCCACTCGGTCTGAATACGGAATCCGCGTCATGGTGCGCCTGGGGCGCGGCTACGGCCATGGGCCGATCCCGCTCGCGGAGCTCGCCGAACTGGAGGGCCTGCCGCCCTCCTACCTGGAGCAGATCGCCGGCCAGCTTCGCCGCGCCGGCCTGGTGACCAGCCGCATGGGGGTCAAGGGTGGCTATGCGCTCGCCCGCCGGCCCGCCGCCATCTCGATGGCCGACATCGTTCGCAATCTCGAGGGGTCGCTGGCGCCGGTCAGCTGCCTGGCCGAAGGCGGTGGTCCCGGCGAATGCACCCATGCGGATACGCCCTGCTCGGCGCACGCCTTCTGGGAGCGGCTGCAGGGAACGATCACCTCGACGCTGGAATCAGTCACGGTGGCCGACCTGATGAAGGAGGCCCAGCCGGCATGATCGAAGCGCGGACGCTCAATGTCGAGAAGGTGCGCGACGACTTTCCCATCCTCGCTCGGCGGATTCACGGGTGTCCATTGATCTACCTCGACAGTGCCGCCACGTCGCAGAAACCCGCTGCGGTCATCGACGCGATGGATGACTACTACCGCCGCTACAACGCCAATCCGCACCGCGGGGTTTATGCGATCAGCGAAGAAGCCACGGCGGCCTATGAGTCGGCGCGGCAGCGGGTGGCGACCTTCATCAACGCCGCCTCGCCCAAGGAAGTGATTTTTACCCGTAACACGACCGAGGCGATCAACCTCGTTCGTTACAGCTGGGGTCGCGCGAACGTCCACGCCGGCGACCGGATCCTGCTGACCGAAATGGAGCACCACAGCAACCTCGTCCCCTGGCAGCTGCTCGCCAAGGAGGCGGGGGCCACCCTCGAGTTTCTCTGCATCGACGACCAGGGCCTGTTGCAACTCGACGAGCTGGAGCGGAAGCTCGAGGGCGTCCGGCTGCTGGCGATCACGCACCAATCGAACACGCTGGGCACGATCAACCCGATCAAGGCGATCGTGGAGACGGCGCACCGAGCCGGCGCGCTCGTCCTGATCGACGGCGCCCAAGCGGTACCGCACATGCCGGTCGACGTCCGGGACCTGGGCGTGGACTTCTATGCCTTCAGTGGCCACAAGATGTGCGGACCGACCGGAATCGGCGTGCTCTGGGCCCGACGGGCCCTGCTCGAGGCGATGCCCCCCTTCCTCGGTGGCGGGGACATGATCAAGCGGGTCAAGCTCAACGACGCGAGCTGGAACGACCTGCCGTGGAAATTCGAAGCCGGGACTCCCAGCGTTGCCGAAGGCATCGGGCTGGGGGCCGCCGTCGATTACCTCAGCGGCTTCGGCATGGACGCGGTGCGCGCCCACGAGCGCACGCTGGTCGACTATGCGATGGAGCGGCTGCAGGATATTCCCGGCATCACGCTCTATGGGCCGCGCGATCCCGAGCTCCACGGTGGGGCCGTCTCCTTCACTCTGCCCAACATCCACCCCCACGACCTGGCGACGCTCGTCGACCGGGAAGGCATCGCGGTGCGGGCCGGCCACCACTGCACCCAGCCGCTGATGGACCGGCTGGGCGTGCCGGCGACGACGCGCGCCAGCTTCTACATCTATAACCGCGCCGACGAGGTCGACCAGCTGGTCAGCGGAATTCAGAAGGCGCAAAAGGTGTTCGCCTAAAGACATGGACGATCTCTACCGCGAGCAGATTCTCGAGCACTACAAGAACCCGCATCACTTCGGGGAGATCACGGACGCCGACATCACCCAGGAGGGCGACAATCCTCTGTGCGGCGACGTCATCACCCTCTACCTCAAGCTGGACGACGGCCGGCTGGGGGATGTGCGGTTCCGCGGCCGAGGTTGCGCCATCAGCCAGGCGTCCGCCTCGATGCTGACCGACATGATCGTTGGCAAGCCGATACAGGAGCTCAAGCGTTTCCCCACGCGGGAGCTGCTCGATGAGCTCGGGATCCCGATTAGCCCGGCGCGGATGAAGTGCGCGACGCTTTCCGTCAATACGCTCCGGGTCGCGCTCAACGGTGATTCGTACGAGGAGGAGGACTGAGCTCGATTTGAATACGGAATCCACGGGTAAACTGACAGAGACGATGGCTGATTTCGAGATCAAGGACCTTCGGGTCAGCGTCGAGGGCCGCGAGATCCTCAAGGGCGTGTCGCTCTCGGTCAACAAGGGCGAGGTGCACGCCGTCATGGGCCCGAACGGGTCGGGCAAGAGCACGCTCTCGCACACCCTGATGGGCCACCCGAACTACAAAGTGATCAGCGGCCAGGTGCTCTTCAAAGGCAAGGACATCCTGACGCTGCAGCCCGAGCAGCGGGCAAAGCTCGGCATGTTCCTCGCCCTGCAGTACCCCGTGGTCGTCCCGGGCATCACGATGTCGAACTTCCTGCGGACGGCGATCAACGCCAAGCGCGGTTACGACGGCAAGGACAAATCCAAGGCGATCAATGTCAAGGAGTTTCGGGCGCTGCTCAAGGATGAGATGTCGGTGCTCCGCATGGATGACTCGTTCCTCTCCCGCTACGTCAATGAGGGATTCTCAGGCGGCGAGAAGAAGCGCGCCGAGATCTTGCAGATGGCGGTGTTGAAGCCAGAGATCGCGATCCTCGACGAGACCGACTCGGGGCTCGACATCGACTCCATCAAGTTCGTGAGCGATGCCGTCAACCGGATGCGCGGCCCCGAGCTGGGCGTGCTGATCATCACCCACTACACACGCGTGCTGAAGTTCATCAAGCCGGACTACGTGCACGTGCTCGTCAACGGCGAATTCGTGCGTTCCGGCGGGCCAGAGCTCGCCGACTGGTTGGAGGCGAAAGGCTATTCGGAATGGGTCAAGGAGCCGGCGAAGGCGCCCGCGGCCCTGGAGGCAAGGTAATGGCAACTGTCATCCCGCGGATCGATGTCGGCGATAACTACAAGGAGAAGTACGGCTTCTTCGACCCTGAGAAGTTCGTTTTCAAGGCGAAGCGTGGCCTGAACCCCGAGGTCGTCAAAGAGATCTCCTGGATGAAGAACGAGCCGGAGTGGATGACGGCGTTCCGGCTGAAAGCGCTCAAGATCTGGGACAAGAAGGAAATGCCCACCTGGGGCGCCGACCTGTCGACGATCGACTTCCAGAACATCTATTACTACCTGAAGTCGACCGAGAAGCAGGGCAAGACCTGGGATGACGTCCCGGCCGACATCAAGAACACCTTCGACCGCCTCGGCGTGCCCCAGGCGGAGCGCAAGTTCCTCGCCGGCGTGGCGGCGCAATACGAGTCGGAGGTCGTCTATCACTCCCTGCACAAGGAGCTGGAGTCGAAGGGCGTCATCTTCACCGACACCGACAGCGCGCTGCGCGACTATCCCGACCTCTTCAAGCAGTACTTCGGCACCATCATCCCGCCCGGGGACAACAAGCTCGCCGCGCTGAACAGCGCGGTCTGGTCGGGTGGGTCGTTCATCTACGTCCCCAAGGGTGTCAAGGTCGAGATCCCGCTGCAGGCCTATTTCCGGATCAACGCCGAGAACATGGGCCAGTTCGAGCGGACCCTGATCATCTGCGACGAGGACAGCTTCGTGCACTACATCGAAGGCTGCACCGCACCCATCTACACCACCGACTCGCTGCACTCGGCCGTGGTCGAGATCATCGTCAAGCGCGGTGCCCGTTGCCGCTACACGACGGTGCAGAACTGGTCGACCAACGTCTACAACCTGGTCACCAAGCGCGCCGTCGCCTACGGCGACGCGACCATGGAATGGGTCGACGGCAACCTGGGCTCGCAGATCACGATGAAGTACCCCTCCATCTATCTGATGGAGCCGGGTGCCAAGGGCGATGTGCTGAGCGTCGCGTTCGCGGGCAAGGGCCAGCACCAGGACGCCGGCGGCAAGGCCGTCCACGTGGCACCCAACACCAGCTCCAACATCGTCTCCAAGTCGATCTCCAAGAATGGCGGACGGACCTCCTACCGCGGGCTGGTGAAGGTCTACCCTGGCGCGAAGAACTCGAAGTCGTTCGTTCGCTGCGACGCTCTCCTGTTGGATGACGAGTCGCGCTCCGACACCTACCCCACCACCGAGGTCGACGAGCCCCAGGTCCGGATCGGCCACGAGGCGACCGTCAGTAAGGTCTCCGACGAGCAGCTCTTCTACCTGCAAAGCCGCGGCATCACCAAGGCCGAGGCGGAGACGATGATCGTGAACGGCTTCATCGAACCGTTCACGAAGGAACTGCCTATCGAGTATGCCGTCGAGCTGAATCGCTTGATCCAGCTCGAGATGATCGGCTCCGTCGGATAAATGGCGTTCACCAAATCGGCAGTGGAGGAGCTTAGCTCCCTCCACCGCGAGCCCGACTGGTTGCGGGCGCGTCGCCTGACGTCCTTTGGGATCTACGAGGGCCTGGCGGTCCCGGATACGAAGCGCCAGGAGGACTGGCGGCAGGTGGATCTGAAGGGACTCGACCTGGAGGGCTATGCGCCGTTCCAGCAGCCGAACGGGACGGCGCCGCTTGGCGCGCTCGAGAACGTCGGAGCGACGCTTCGCCAGCGTGGTACCTCGCCGGCGGTGGTGGCGATCGCTCCTGAGCTGACTCGGCAGGGTGTGATCTTCATGCCGCTCGCCGAAGCCGCACGCGTCCACTCCGAGCTAGTTCAGCGATATCTCTTTACCGGCATCACCCCGGAGCGGGACAAGTTCGCCGCCCTGCACGCCGCGCTGTTCAGTGGCGGAAGCTTCCTCTACGTCCCCGACGGCGTGACGATCGACGACCCGCTGGTCAGTCAGTTCTGGTCGGCCGGCTCAGGATCTGCCGTGCTACCGCATTCGCTGGTCATCGGGGGCAAGGGCTCCCGCTTTCAGTACGTCGACGAGTTCCTCAGCGCCGACCGCCAGGAAGCGGCGCTCGCCAGTGGTTCCGCCGAGGTCTTTCTCGAGGAAGGCGCGAATGTCGGTTACGTTGCGCTCCAGCACTGGAGCATCAAGACCTGGCAGTTCGCCAACCAACGGTTCCAGCTCGGACGTGATTCGCATCTGAACGCGCTGGCCATCGCGCTTGGCGGTCAGATGGCGCGGCTCCGGGTCGAGGCGATTCTCGAGGGGCCCGGCTCGACCGCCGACCTGAAGGGTCTGTTCTTCGGGACCGGGGATCAGGCCTTTGACTTTCGAACGCTGCAGGACCACGTTGGACCGCATACCACGTCGGACCTCCTTTTCAAGGGAGCGCTGCGTGATCGTGCCAAGAGCGTCTATGTCGGGGTGGTCCGCGTCGAGCCGGAAGCCCGAGGCAGTTCATCCAACCAGGCCAATCGCAACCTGCTGTTGTCGGAGAAGGCGAAGGCCACCTCGGAGCCGATCCTGGAGATCCTCAATAACGACATCCTGCGCTGCAGTCACGGTGCGACCGTCGGTCCGGTGGACCCCGAGCACCTCTTTTATCTCGAGAGCCGGGGCATCCCCCATCCCGTGGCCGAGCGGATGCTGGTCCAGGGGTTTCTCGGGGAGGTCCTGGACCGGATTCCGGTCGCCCAGGTTCGAGAGGCGGTCGATCAGGAACTGGCCGCGCGGATTGAGTAGCGTGACCCAGCAGCGGGTCGCCTCCACCAGCGAGCTACCAAAGGAGTCGATGAAGCGGGTGGAGGTCGATGGCGAGCCGATCTGCCTGATCCACGCCGAAGACGACAAATTCTATGCGATCGGCGATACCTGCACGCACGAGGAGTATTCGCTCTGTGAGGGGGAGTTGTGGGAGATGTCGGTCGAATGCCCGCGGCATGGCTCACGCTTCGACGTGCGGACCGGCCAGGTCACCGGCCTTCCGGCGGTCATTCCGGCGAAGACCTACCCGGTAACGGTCCAGAACGGGGATGTCTACCTCGAAGTCGGGGACTAAGATCAGAGGTATGGCGGACACCGTGGAAACGACTCAGGCGCCGGCGTCGGGCGATCTGCGCCAGCAGATCGATGCACAGCTCGCCACCTGCCGCGACCCCGAGATCGGGCTCGACATCATGTCGCTGGGGCTGGTCTACGAGGTTGGCATCGACGAAGGAAACGTCCTCATCAAGATGACGCTGACCGCGATCGGCTGCCCCTGGGCCCAGGACCTCTTCGACGAGGTCAAGACGAAAGTCGAAGAAGTCCCGGGCGTCAACTCCTGTACGGTCGAGCTCGTCTACTCGCCGCCCTGGAGCGCGGACATGATGAGCGACGACGCCAAGATGGAACTTGGCTTTCTCTAGCGCCTAGAACAAGTACGACGCGGTCAGGAAGGCGAGCCCACCGGGAAGCAGGCCGAAGGGCGCGCGGAACTTCATCCGGCCGGCGACCGCATCGAGGATGAAGCAGATGAGGGCGATGATCAGCAGGATCTTGGACAGGGACATGAACAACCTCCAAACAAAATTTGCGACATCGTACCCTGAATTCGAGCCGCGCAGGGAATTGCACTCACAGTCACGCCGCCGGGAAATGGCTGTGGCAGCCGTGCCATCGGGCTGTTACCCCCACGCAGTCTGGTTCGTAAGGCTCCCTACGTAGCATCGGGCGCAGTTCGCGAATTCGAACGAACTGGGGGTAGGAACCGCTTGTCGCTGCTCGAACGTATTCAAAAATCGCAGGGCGAGCCCGGGTCGCCCCCAAAACCGCCGGCCAGGGCCGTCCAGCCTCCCCCGGCGCCTCCCCAGGCCCCGCCAGCCCCCAGGAGCGCCCCGAGCGCGCCGCCTGCCCGGGCACTGCCGCCGGCCGCCCGGCCGGTTCCGCCCGCCGCCCGGCCGATCCCTCCCGTCCCCTCGGCCCAGCCGAGGCCGGTCACTCCGCCGTTACGCCCGGTGGCCAGCCCAGCGCCACGGCCCTCCGCCGCGCCGGCACCTGCGCCTGCACCTGCTCCGGCTCAAACCCTGGCCCAGCGGGTCGCGGCCGCCAGGCCCACGGCGTCGATCGAGGCGTCGGCGCCGATGCCGGCCAACGCCAACCTCGCCGACCTGCCAGAGGCCGAGCGGCTTCACCGCATCAAGGCCGCCGTGCACGACCGGATCATCGGCGAGCTGGGCGAGCGCGCCAACGAGCTCGACAAGGAAGCCATCAGCCAGCGGGCCACCGAGGTCCTCGATGCCTACCTGAGCGCCCGCCGGGTCACGCTCACCGCCGAAACCCGGGCGAAGCTACTGGGCGCGTTACTGGCCGACATCCTGGGCTTCGGCCCGCTCGACTTACTGCTCGGGGACGAGACGATCTCCGACATCATGGTCAACGGCCCCAACAAGGTCTACATCGAGCGCGGCAA
>VBEQ01000099.1 GCA_005881235.1 Chloroflexota bacterium
AAGGTCGAGCTCGTGAAGTTCGTCGCGCCGGCCACCTCGATGAACGAGCTCGAGTCGCTCGTCAAGGACGCCGAGTCGGTGCTGCAGTTGCTCGAAATCCCCTATCGCGTGCTGTTGATGTGTACAGGCGACATGGGGTTTGCCCAATGGAAGAAGTACGACCTCGAGGCCTATGTCCCCGGTGACGACCGCTACCTCGAGGTCTCCTCCTGCTCGAACTTCGGCGAATTCCAGGCGCGCCGCGCCAACATCCGCTTCCGGGAGAAGGGTGGCAAGCCACAGTTCGTCCATACCCTCAATGGATCCGGCCTGGCCCTCCCGCGCACGGTGGTCGCGATCATCGAGAATTATCAGCAGGAGGACGGCACCATCCGAGTACCCGCGGCGCTGCGTACCTACATGGGCGGACTCGACGTCATTCGGTGAGCGGCGCGCTCCCGGAGACTGAGCGCGAGCGACAGGTACGCCAGCTTGCTGGGCGTCTCCTCGCTTGGCCGGATCCTGAGGGTCCCCAGGAGGTCGATCTGATCCCGGTCGGTTATCCGGAGGACTTCCCGCCAGAACTTGTCGATCTGACGGAGCTCCGCTTTCTCGGCAGCGTGGTTCGTCGTCGCGCTGGCGCCGTCGTCGGGGTCGAGATGGTCTTCGAGGGTTCGGGTGAGCCGCAAACGGTTGTCTCGAACTATGAGGCGGCATTGCTCGGGCTCGGATGGGAGCGCATCGAGCAGCCGCAACCGCCGGGCGCTGGGGGCTTCGACGCTCACGGATTCGGCCAGATGACCTTGCTCGCCAACAAGCCGAAGTCGGCGCTGGTTTTTCTCCACGGCACGGATCGCGAGGAGGGAGGTTCAGAGCTTCGCGTGCGCTACGATCCCGTCCACGCGCCCGAGACGCTCATGAACATCGGCCGCGCCATGCAGCACGAAGAATCCATCCTTCCGCGTCTTAAGCCCCCGCCAGGAGTGAGACTCCGGCCGGAGGGCACCGGCGGCGGAGGAGGCAGGTGGAGATCGGACGCTGGAGCGCAAACCGAAATGGCGCCGATGGAGTTAGAGGCGTACTTTGCCAGGCAGCTCGAGGCGGCCGGATGGGGCCGGATGACTGGATCCGCCGACGACACGTTCGCCTGGAGCAGCTGGCTGATTCCGGACTCTGGCGAGTGGCGGGGCGTTCTGCTGGTCCTGGCAGCCTTCCCTGGCTGGCGCCAGCTCTCGCTGTCAGCCGAGCTGATTCAGCCAGGCGGCCATCGAGGAGCCGGCGGTTACGCGGTCAGCGGAATATCGAGTAGCCGTTAGAAGGGCGGAAGGAATCCGCCGTCAGCCGGTTTGCATATGGCAGATGGCCATCACGAACGTCCAGCAAGGCGTAATTACCGAGGCGGAGTTCGCAAAGATCTGCATGCTTACTTCGAATGGGCGGCTCATCCCCACCCGTGCTCTGGCGGACGACGATCGCCGCGATTTCGAAATCCATATCCGGCGCCATTTCGGGGAGAGTCTGGCCGTCCAGCTCAAGACCGCCAAACGCCTACACCTCCACGGGCGGTCGCGAAGGTTGGAAATCAATTTCCGGATGAAGGCACCGCTGATCAGCGACCCGCGCCTGCTCTATTTCCTGGCGCACTTCGACGTCAAGGCCCGTGGCTTCACCGATCCCGTCTTCCTCGTTCCTTCGCCGTTCTTTCACAAGCACGCGCTGCACGGAGTGGACGGGACCTGGATCAAGTTCCAGTTCAAAGCTAGCATTGAGCCCGACTCAAGAGACATGTGGGCACAATGGGCGCTGCTGCAGGATGAGCTTGGGCGTCGCATCCTCCAGATTCTGAACGACATGTCCGGTAAGCCGCGTCTGGACCCGCAAGTGGAGCAGCTTATCGCCATGAGCGGCACCTTCTGGCTTCAGCGGCCTTCGTCGATCGTTGTCCCCAGGCATCACCGAGCGGCGTAAGGGCGGCCGTATTATTGATGGTCGCCGGAGGGATGGCCGAGTGGTCGATGGCGGTGGTCTTGAAAACCACTAAGGTGCAAGCCTTCGGGGGTTCGAATCCCTCTCCCTCCGCCACATTCCCGTTACCGTGAGCTTCGACGACTACGTGGCTGGCGTCGGAGATTTGGTTGCCTTTCCTTCGATGACGCCGCACGGTCTGTGGAATGCTGGCGACCTGCCGGTTCAGGCGATTTGGGTCGCGGTTGGTCGGCACCGTTGGGCTTGACGCCTTCTCTGAGAAGGCCATCCGGGCGGTTCAGATTAGACTGGCGCTCGCGCATCGTGGGCAGCGCGCCTTCGACCGTCTGATAGCGCTGGCCCGCCACCAGTAACTGCTCCGCAGGGAACCGGGTAATTACTTCGGCACCGGTCTTCCTCACGATCAACTGCTCCTCGATGCGCGCGGCCTGATAGCCATCTGCCGCAGGCCAGTATGTCTCGAGCGCAAACACCATGCCTTCCTCGATCACATCGGCATGCTCGGGCTCGATCAGCCGGCTGATCACCGGTTTCTCCCAGATCGAGAGACCGACACCGTGCCCCAGCTGCAGGGCGAACGCCGACTCCTCGTTGGGGAAGCCGAATTCTTGCGCCCGCGGAAATGCCTCAGCAACCTCAGCCGTCGTGGCGCCGGGCTTCACCCGGCTGATGGCATCGTCGAGATAATAACGGCAGCGAGCATAGGCGTCGACCAGTGCCCTCGAGGCGCTTCCAATCGCAAAGGTCCGGTAGTAGCAGGTGCGGTACCCGTTGTAGGCGTGCAGGATGTCGAAGAACACCGGATCACCCGGTCGCATCACGCGATCGCTGTAGATGTGCGGATGCGGATGGGTCCGCTCACCAGAGATGGCATTCACTCCTTCGACGTGTTCCGAACCGAGGTCATAAAGGGTCTTGGCCACGAGGCCGACGCATTCGTTCTCCTTCATGCCCGGCCCCATCACTTTGTACAGCTCTTCGTAGGCGGCGTCCACCATCATGCAGGCGGTATCGAGCAGGACCAGCTCGTCCTCGCTCTTGATCATGCGGGCCTGCAGCATGAGCTGCTGCCCGTCGATCACGTTGAGCCCTTCCTTTTGCAGGGCGAACATGATGGGCGGCTCGACGATGTCGAGGCCGATCGGGTCGTTGCCCAGGCCAGCCTGCTCGAGCTCCACTTTGATCTTGTGCGCCACATCTTCAGCCCGGCCCGCTTCCGGCCGGATTCCACCGCGGAAATTGGTGATGCCCGCCCGCGACCGGGTGTCAAGCCATGGGCAATAGATCTGATGGTGCCGGGCCGCAGAACCGAAATCCCACATGATCGGCTCGTGGTCCTGCATCAACAGCGACCAGCGCACGAACTTGTCGTTGCTCCAGGTCCCGATCAGCGTGCTCGTGATGTAGCGAATGTTGTTGGGATCGAAGCACATTAGTGATCCCAGCTCCGACGCGCGGAGCAGTCCCTTGATGCGATCCAGCCGCGCCACCCGAAGCCGTTCGAAGTCGACCCGCTGCTCCCAGTCGACGCCCATCAAGCCGAATGTCCTGCCCATTGCTCGACACCTCCTCGGGCCAAGGTAGCAAATATCCTTGACCTTGCCCCCGACCAGGTCTATCGTTGCCTCGACGTCAGCTGAACGGAGGAAGGGTAAGCTGGGCAGGATGGCCGTCGAAGCCGGGCTCGGTGTCATCGACCGGCACTTCGCCGCAGAAAATGCGCACGACGTGGAGGCGACCCTGGCCACCTATACCGAGGACATCGTCTGGGACGACGTGACCCATCCCGCTTCTCCCTTCCAGGGCAAGCAGGCGGTAGCCCAGGCCTACGGCGGTATCCTCGAAGCAATACCGGACCTGAATCTGCGCAGTGTCCAGCGCTTCCAGTGTGGCGAGCACGTCGTCGACGAGTCGATCCTCACCGGCCATGTCGTTGGGGAGTTTGCAGGCGTCAGGGGTGGCGGCGCGCCGGTCAGCTTTCGCCTCTTGCATGTTTTCGATCTTCGTCATGGCCTGATCGCGCGCGAGAACGCCTGGTTCGACTCGGCCGCCGTAGTTCGTCAGGTTGAGAGGTTTCGTCTTTTGTCGGATCGCTGACCAGAGGAGGAACGAGCATGGCTGACCGGTTGTTGCTACGCGGCGGTGCCGTCGTCTCGATGGATCCTGATGTTGGTAACCTGCCGAAAGGCGACATCCTGATCGAGGGCGACAAGATCGTGCAGATCGCCCCCAACATCCAGGCGGATGCCCTGGTCATGGACGTCACCGGGGACATCGTCATCCCGGGATTCATCGACACGCACCGACACACGTGGGAGTGTGCCATCCGAGGCTGCGCGCCGAACGCCACCCTCGATGATTATTTTGTCGAGGTCCTGGACACCTTCGCGCCGCTGTATCGGCCTGACGATGTCTACGCCAGCAACCTCGCGGGCGCCCTGGAATGCATCAACGCGGGCATCACGACGCTCCTCGATTGGTCGCACATCAACAACACTCCGGAACACCCCGACGCGGGGGTGCGCGGCTTACAGGAATCTGGCATTCGCGCCGTCTATGCCTACGGCAGCGCGAACCTATCGCTGAACGACTACTGGAATCAAAGCAAGATCGTCATCCCCAAGGATGATGTGCGCCGGGTGCGCGACCGATATTTCTCATCGAAAGATGGCTTGCTGACAATGCAGCTGGCCACCCGGGGTCCAGGCTTCTGCGTCGACGACGTCGTTACGCAGGAGTGGAAGATGGCGCGCGAGCTCGGCCTTCCGATTACGGTCCACGTCGCCATGGGCCGGCTGGCCGGGCGGTTCGGCATGATCAAGCAGCTGCAGCGGCTCAACCTGCTCGGCTCCGACACCACTTACATCCACTGCTGCTACTTCAGCGATGAGGAATGGCACCTGGTCAAGGACACGGGCGGCAAGATTTCGATCGCCTCGCAGATCGAGATGCAGATGGGCCATGGGCAGCCGCCCGTCGGCAAGGCCCTTCGGCACGGGCTGCGGCCGAGTCTCTCCATCGATGTGGTCACCACCGCCCCAGGGGACATGTTCACCAACATGCGCAGTGCCTTCGCCGCGGAACGAGTGCTCGTCAATGCCGCGGCCTGGGAAGCGAATACGACAATTCCGGAGGACACGCTCACCGCTCATGGCGTGCTCGAGATGGCAACCATCAATGGCGCCTACACTGTGGGTCTCGATCATCGAACAGGATCGCTGGCCCCCGGCAAGCAGGCCGACGTGGTCGTGATCGATGGCAAGGCTCCCGGTACCGCGCCGGTCATCGACCCGGTCGCCACGGTGGTCCTCGCGGCCGATGTCTCGAACGTCGACACGGTCATCATCGCCGGCAAGGTCCATAAGCGCGATGGCAAGCTCGTCGCCAACTACGCGCGGGCGCGCGAGCTGGCCGAGAAGAGCCGCGACTACCTGATGGCCCAGGCGGCGAAGAAGAAGCTGCAACCCGTCGGATGAGCGTCGGTTCGGCGGTCTCCACCAGTCGACACCTGGTACGGCGGGGCGGTGAATCCAACTTTGCCGTCCCGCCTGCGTTTGTCGATCGGAGCAAGGGTTTTAAGCGCTGGGCGCTTGTGGGGGAGGAGGGCCCGGCGGTCCATACCGGTTTTGCCATATGCACTCTCGAGGCCGGCGGCTGGGTCGCCGCTCACCTCCATTCCTACGAAGAGAGCGTCTATCTGCTTGAGGGTCAAGCCGAGATCACGACAACCGAAGGAACGTTCCGCCTACGTGCCGGCGATTATGGCGTCATTCCGGTGGGCGTCATCCATTCCTGGCGGAGCCTTCCGGAAGGCGCCCGCTGGGCGCAGATGATGGCCCCCCAGCCTCGGGCCCGCTTCGGTTCCGACACCTACTTTCCAAAAGAAGGATCCGTCCCTACTACCGAGAGGGTCAGGGAGGGGGCCGGTGTCCCCATCGACGTCCGCGACCCGCGCACCCGGTCGTTCGGCCACATCGAGGCGTCCAATATGGAGGTCAGCAAGCAGACCCAGGATCAGCTCGCTGTCTCCGCGAGCATGCGGACGGCGCTCCTGGTCTACAGCGGCATCACAGTGAAGATGATGGTGGACAGCGATCTCGGCGCTCAGCTGTCGACCATGTTCATGGTCCAGTACGAGCCCAATGGGGTCGCCGGCCAGCATGACCATCCCTTCGAGGAGACGTACCTGATCGTCGAGGGTTCTGTCGACGCAACCTTCGATGGCGAGGGCTACCGGATGGAGGCTGGCGATGTCGCCTTTGCCGGCGTCGGCTGCGTGCACGGCTTCTCCAATCCGGGGAGCACGCCGGTTCGCTGGCTCGAAACGCAGGCGCCGCAACCACCAGCCCGGCATTCCTATCGCTTTGCGCGCGACTGGGACTATCTGAAGTCGCGCCTCGACCCACCGAAAGTCTGATGGCCGACCCGGGCTGCGTCGTGGTCGTGGGTGGGACGTCTGGGCTCGGAAAAGAGGTCGCTCGTCACTTCGCGCAACAGGGCGCCGAGGTCATCGTCTCGGGTCGCGACGCACAACGCGCGGCGAGCGTCGCCCGTGAGCTCGGCGGTCGAACCCGCGGCATCGGCTTCGATCTTGCCGAACCCTCAACCATCACCGGCGCGCTTGGCGGTGTTGGCAAGGTTGATCACCTGGTACTGGCCGCAATCGAACGGGACGAAAACAAGGTACGCGACTTCAATACCGAGCGCGCCCTCCGGCTGGTGACGCTGAAATTGATCGGCTATACGGAGGTGATCCACGCCCTGGTCTCGCGCCTGAAGGACGACAGCTCGATTTTGCTGTTCGGTGGCGGCGCGAAGGACAAGCCGTATCCGGGATCGACGATGGTTACAACGGTGAACGCTGCCGTTACCGGGCTGGTCCGCGCGCTGGTCATGGAGTTGGCGCCGGTCCGGGTCAATGCCATCCATCCAGGAATCGTCGGCGACAGTCCATACTGGAGCTCGAAGCCCGCTCCTGTGCTCGAGGGACATCGATCGAAGACGCCAACCGGCCGGCTACCGACAATGGCGGACATCCTTGACGCCGCCCTGTTCCTGCTCACGAATCGATCGGTCAACGGCATCAACCTTGCCGTCGACGGCGGATGGCATTTCATGACCTGGTGACGTCGCGAAGCGTCAGCGAAGCGCGAAGCGGTCGGTGGCGGCAATCACCGGCCGCAACATCTCATCGCCGCCCACGTGGCCGGTGCGGACAAGATGCAGTTCCGCATCCGGCCAGGCTTGGGCCAGCAGCCACGGCACATCGGGCGGCCCTCCGATATCGAAGCGACCGTGTACGAGGACGCTCGGGATGTCGGCGAGCTGCTTTGCCTTGGACAACAATTCGCCGCTCTCGAGCCACGCGGCATGACTAAAGTAATGAGCGCAGAGGCGGGCGAAGGTCATGCGAAAAACCGGGTCCGTGTAGCGAGGGTTCGGTTTCCACCCCTCCTCGAGGGAGACGACGGCGTCCTCCCAGTCACACCAGTTCTTCGCGGCTAACGCGCGCACGGCGACATCCGGCTGCTGGTTGAGGAGCCGGTTATAGGCAGCGACCAGGTCTCCGTCACGGTCCGCTTCGGGGGCACCGGCCCGGAAGCGCGCCCACTCCGTCGGGAAGAACCGGCCGGCCTCGTGATAGAGCCAATGGACGTCGATGGACCGCGTCAGGGTGACCGAGACAAAGACGGCCTCGGTGACCCGCTCCGGATGGCGCTCGGCATAGGCCAGGCCCAACGTGACGCCCCACGACGCCCCGCAAACAAGCCATCGATCGATCTCGAGGTGTTGGCGCAGGCGCTCCATGTCAGCGATCAGGTGGTGGGTCGTGTTGGTCGACAGATCGGTCTGAGGATCGCTGACCGAGGGGGTGCTACGACCGCAGCCGCGCTGGTCGAACTGGATGATGCGGTACGCCGTTGGATCGAACCAGCGCCGCTGGCCTGGATAGCTGCCACTGCCAGGGCCGCCGTGCAGCAGGACCGCGGGCTTCCCCTCCGGGTTGCCACTGACCAGCCAATGAACCTGTTGGCCGTCGCCCACATCGAGCATGCCCTGTGCGTGGGGCTCGGTGGGCGCATGGCCACTGGCCCCGGCCAGCGCGGCTATGAGTTCTTGACCGCCTTGATCAGCCGCCTGGCGCGCTCGAATTCTTCGGGCGTTCGCATCGTGGGGTTGCCGAACGTGAAGCCCTCGATGCCGACGTCGATGAAGTCCTTGAGGATTTCGGCGGCCTGGTCCGGAGTAGCCGGCTGGAACATGACGCGCCGCTCCGGGGGCATTCGTTCCATCACGGTCTTGGCCTGGCCCTCGTTCTCCACCAGCACGACTGGGGCGCCCATGGTCTTGGTGATGGTGGCGGGATCTCGGCCCTCCTCTTCGCAGTAGCGGTCGAGGATCTCGCTCTTTCGCTTGATGTCGGCCAGCGGGCCGAACCAGTGCGACATGTCGGCGTAGCGCGCGACCAGTCGCAGCGTCCGCTTTTCGCCTCCGCCACCGACCAGGATCTTCGGTCCACCCGGCTGCACCGGGCGCGGGACGTTGAGCGCGCGGTCGATCCGGTAGTGCGCGCCGCTGAAGGAAGGCCGCTCCTGCGTGAACATCAGCTTGATGATGTTGAGCGCCTCGTCCAGCCGGTCCATTCGCTCCCGGATCGGTGGAAAGGGAATGCCGTACCCCATGTGCTCCGACTCGTTCCAGGCGGCGCCCATGCCACAGATCATGCGGCCCTTCGAGATGACGTCGAGGGTCGTGACCATCTTGGCCACGAGCGCGGGGTTTCGGTAGGTCACACCCGTGACCAGCGTCGCCAGGCGCACCCGGCGGGTCTCGCGCGCCAGCGCGCCGAGCGTGGTGTAGCCCTCCAGCATGGGCTCCTCTTCCTTGCCGATGCCGGTGATCTGGTAGAAGTGGTCCATCACCGTGACCAGCTCGAAGCCGGCGGATTCCGCCGAGCGGGCGAGCTCAACCGCGTGCTCGAAGATACCGTCCGGGGGCACGCCCGGATACGTGAAGCTGGGCATGTGGTAACCAAAGAACGGCATAGCGTTCATGATGCCAGCCGCAGGCTGCCGAGCGGAAATTTCGTATTAGCCCGGTGCGCTCACCGCGGAACCGCGTAGGAGACGATCCGCTCGACTTTGATCTTTCCGTTGTCGTCCAGCAGCCAGGTCTGCGCCGAGGGAAAGACCTTCGAGCCGATCGGGCCGCCCTCGGTACTGACCTCGTACATGATCAGCGCGTTCCGCTCATCGCCCATGGCCGCAATCACGCGAAGGCTGCCCGGGACGACCTGTTTGGCGAATTGCGTCAGGCCCCTCGGGGCGTCCATGTACTCGTCGATGCCGACCAGATTCGCGGCCGGACTGTAGAACTGCACGTCGCTGGCGAGGTTGCCTCGCACCGTGTCGAGATCGTGATTGCTCCATGCCTCCAGGTGGGAGGTGGCAAGGGCGACGGCTCGCGACTCGGTCTTTGTTCCCGCTTTGCTTTCCGACATATTGCCTCCTTGGGCCCGGCCTCGCCCCCGACCTTAGCGCTTCGCGACCTGCCGCGCCACCGCCGCCGGTGGGAACGCGGTGGCGCCAAGCCGTCTGGCCATCGAACCGACCAACCTGGGCATCGTTGCCGCAAGCCGAGTGCCGAGAGGCGCGACGTCGATCTCTGGGCGGTTCTCCTTGATCGCGCGCACGACCGCCTCGGCAACCTGATCGGGCGTCACCTGGCCGGCCAGCGGGTGAGCGGCAACGCCCGTCTCGGCCCACATGCCCGCATCCCGCACGAACGTCGGGTTGATGACGGAAACGCCGACCCCGCTGTTGCGGAGCTCCTGGCCGAGGGCGAGTCCGAAACCGCGCAAGCCGAACTTCGTCGCGTTGTAGACGGAGACCAGTGCCGTCGCTATCTTGCCCTGGATGGAGGACATCAAGACGATGTGGCCGGCCCCGCGGGACAGCATCCCTGGCAACACGAGATCCGCGAGGACTATAGCCGAGCGCAGATTGACATTCAACGCGCGATCGATTTCTTCGACGGAGAAGGTGACTAGCTCGCCACTGGCGGGCACGGCGGCGTTCGCGATCAGGATGTCGATCGGCCCGGCCGCGGCGGCCAGCTGTTCCACTTCCTCCTCGCGGCTGAGGTCGGCAACGATGAAACGCGCCGGTGGTAGCGTCGTCGCCAGGCGCTCGAGTTCTGCCTGGTTTCTGCCCGACAGCACGAGCGACACGCCCTCGGCGTGAAGGCGGTACGCGAGGTGCGGGCCGATTCCACCGGGGGCGCCGGTGAGTAATACGGTGCGATTTTTGAGGTCTTTCACGATTGTTCCTCCTCAGCCAGCGACGGCAACGTCAATCGGTGCCGCTACTTCATCCGGCACCTGACGTCGGTTGATCACCAGCAGACAACTCAGCGACGCGACTGCGAGAACCACCACCGCGACGGCCACGGTCGGCCGCATCGCCATCACGTACCCGTTGACGAAGACGTCGTGCACGAGACGCTCGACCGTTCCAACAACCGCGGGAGGCAGGTTGGCCGGCAGTGGTGCGCCCGTCTGACCCCGTCCCACCTGCAAACCCGACTTCGCCGCTTGCGCGAAGCCACTGACGAACGGCTGCTGGAAGGCTACCGGCAAGCGCGTAGCGGCCGTCACCGCCTGGTCGTGGAGCGCCGTCGCCAGCTGGTTCTGGAGCACGGCGCCAACCACCGCGGCTCCGATGACGGAGCCGAGCTGGCGCGTGGTGTTCAACAACCCCGAGGCAGCGCCGGCCATCGCCGGCCTGATATCGCGCATGGCGACGGTGGTCATAGGTGCAAATACGAGCCCGAGGCCAACGCCCGTCAGCACAAAGGGCAAGATGAAGATGCCTTGGGCCGAGGTCGTGGTCGCTAGCGCCGTCACGACCGCCGCGCCCGCGCCGAAGAGGGCCAGGCCTGCCATCAGCAGGTATTTCCCGCCGAAGCGATCGGCGAGTCGGCCGGCGAAGGGCGCCACGATCCCAGCGGTGAGAGACATGGGCGCGAACGTCAAGCCAGACTGTAATGCTGACATGCCAAGCACCGATTGGGTGTAGATGGTGATCGGGATGAAGATGCCCTGCATCGCAAACGACATCGCGGTGCCCGCCCAGTTCATCACCGAAAAGTTGCGATCACGGAACAGGCCGAGGGGAACGAGGGGCTCGGCTTGTCGGCGCTCCCACGCGAGGAAGGCGATGAAAAGCGCGATGCCGGCGCCGATCACCATGGGGATGGTGAGCCAACCCTCGATCGTGCTCCAGTCGTAACGCTGCCCCTCGATCAGGCCGAAGACGATGGCGAACAGCGCGGCACTTGACAGCAGAACACCGATCCAGTCGAGTCGATGCTGCCGGCCGGTGCGGACGTCCGGGATCACGAGGAAGGTGCCCACTAGCGCGATGATGCCGACGGGAACGTTGAGAAAAAAGATCCACCGCCAGTCCGCGTTGGTGACGATCAGGCCGCCGAGGGTCGGCCCGGCGACCGTCGAGATCCCGATCACCGCACCCGTGATCCCAAAGGCGGCGCCTCGGCGTGCGGGCGGGAAGATGGCCATCAGAATCGTCAGCGTCTGCGGAGCGAGAAGGGCGGCACCAACCCCCTGGATGACGCGCGCCGCGATCAGTTGATTGGCGTCTTGCGAGAGTCCACACAGGGCTGACGCCGCGGTGAAGACGACCAGGCCGACGGCGAAGAGCTGGCGCGGCCCAAAGAGGTCACCCAGGCGGCCGGCGGTGATCAACAGGACCGCATACATCAGGAGGTAGCCGTTGAAGACCCAGAGCACCTGGTCGAGCGAGGCGTGCAGGCTGGACAGAATGCTGGGGGTCGCGACATAGACGATGGTCGTGTCGAGCATGATCATGAAGAAGCCCAGGACCGTCACGAGCAGCACCGGCCAGGGGTTGCGATTCGCAGTCGTCATCTCGATTGCCCTCCTTATGACTGATTACTCACTAAGTCCGTCGGCCAAAAATTTTTCATCCGTAGCCCAGCATCTCGTGCCCCCATTTGTCCGCGCTCTTCTCCGGGACCAGTCGGATGGAGGCGAGGACGTTCATCAGCATTCCGCGCGCGAAGAATCCCGTGAGGGCGTCTCCCGAGGCTCCGCTGATCTCGCCGGTCACCTTCATCAGCCGTTCCCAGCGCAGTTTGACCTTGCGGCGCACGTCCTCGTCGGAGCAGGCGGCGTAGGCCTGCATCTGGAAGAGCAGCAGCTCCCGCTTTGCCATCAACCGTAGATAGGCATGGCCCATTTCATGAAGGCGCGTCTCGACCGGTGATGCCATCGCGTGGCGATTGGATTCCGTGCGGTTCGCCGACTCGCGGGCGGCGTTCCTAAATGCCGTTTCGACGCGGTCGAAGCATTGGTCGATCGCGGCCAGGAAGAGCGCCTTTTTCGACGGGAACAGCCGGAAGATGTACGGCTGCGAGATGCCGATGCGCCTGGCGATCATCTCGGTGGAGGTGCCGTGCAGGCCGTGGAGCGCAAACTCGGCCACCGCCGCCTGGAGCACCTCGGTCCGGCGTTCCTCGGCGGTGTGCCGCAGATCGCTGGCCTTCTTCACGGCGGCTTGACGAGCCATGTAAGTGATTATTCACTAACTAGTGCGGTCTGTCAAGATGGGCGGGAACTACCGTGAGCGGGCCGGGACGAGGAGGTCGCGGATCTTGAATTCGCCCGGCTGATGGGAGGGTAGCGTCGGCCGCCAGGACGGATCGTTGGCCAGATACGACTCGGGGTCACGGCGAATGATCCCGACGATGACCTCGGCGACGATGCGGCCGCCGATATCGTCCAGGCGGTCGCCACCGCCGCGAACCGCCGCTTCGCGGAGGATGTACAGCCAGAGCGGCGTCTCATCCGGCCAATCCCCGAGGGCGAGTTCCTGCCGGGTCAGCGGCTGTGCGCCAATGGCCTGAGCGACGGCTTCGCCGGAGGGCAGCCCGGTGCCCATTCCGCGCTGGAGATCGCGCGAGGCGAGCGATCGGTAGGCGCTGACCTCGACCGTGCCGGTGATGGACTCGGGAAGCCGGATGAGTGAGATGGGCAGCTGCCCATCGATCGGCTTCGCGCGC
>VBEQ01000100.1 GCA_005881235.1 Chloroflexota bacterium
TGGTCAGCGCGCCCATGAAGACCACGAGCAGGAGTACTGGTCCGATGAGGAGCTCGGCCTGGATCAGGTTGCCGCGCGCTTGATAGACACTGTTCATCGATTGGCCGACGACGGTCCAATCGTCTGAGGTCAGTCCGCCCATGACGCGCAGGTCGGTGCCGGACACGGTGATCGTTTGGGGGTCCTTGATGCGGTTGTAGGGCACCGGCAAGCTGATCGTGGCGGCCTCGGCGCTGCTGTCGGCATAGTTCCCGTCTGGATGAAACGTCCACCAGAGCACCGGCGCGTCGAACCGCGGTCCGGCGGCCGGTCCCCCAGGGTTACCACGGGTCGGCCCACCCCGCTGTTTGGCCATCGAGGTGAGCCAGGAGGAGAGGGTGGTGTCGACGTTGGAGGTGAGGTTGTGGGTGACGATCAAGACGACCGCGACCGCGATCAGCAGATAGAGTGCGGCAACAATGCCGGTCGCCGCGAGCGCGACTCGCTGGGCGCCCGACCGCACCAGGTCGACCCGAGCCATACTCAACGTCCTTTCACCCGATCCCACTCTCGCAGCATGATCCTTTCGATTTGATGACACCATACAAAGTCGGGGCCGGGAATGATTCCCGGCCCCCTATGCTCGCTAATCCGGCGACTAGGGAACCGTTGGGACCTGGCCCGCGTTCTCCTGCGCCTCCCGCGCCGCACTCTCTCCCGCCTCGTGCGCGGCGGTCTCGTTCGGCACGAACGTGCCGGACCCGGCGCTCGGGCTGGCAGCGGTCGTGGCGACATTGGTCGTCGTGGCTGCGCTGGCGGCGAGCGGGCCTGCGATCATGGCACCGACGACACCGCCCGTCAGCAATGATCCCGCAACCGCGCCGCCGACGAGAAACCTTCTGATTTGGTTCATTTCTTTCACCTCCTTCTGCGTGGCAATGGAGCCAGCATGGAGGCGACTGCCTTTCGAAACCGTGACAAAACACGGCACTTTCGCTGGTAGGCTCTGGAAAGAGTTCCAGGGTCAGGGCGCGCTGCTGATGATCGGCACCTTCGCCAACGCGCAGGAGGAGGGATCGATGGCAATCTTCACGACCCGCGAGGCCGCTGAAGCCTTCGCCGAGGGTGACCCCTTCGTCCTCAACGGCGTGGTGCGCCGCTGGTCCGTGCGCGAGTGGAACGAGGCGATCGCCAGCTCCTGACGGGGAGAACGAGACGCCCATAATGTCGTTGAGCCATGGCAGAAGAAACGCTGACGATCACCGATAACCGGACCGGCCGCCGCTACGAGGTCCCGATCCGGAATGGCGCGATCTCCGCCACCGATCTCCAGAAGATCACCTCGAATGGATCCGGCTCCGGGTTGCTGAGCTACGATCCCGCTTTCCTCAACACCGCGAGTTGCCGGAGCGCGATCACGTTCATCGACGGCGAGCGCAGCATCCTCCGCTACCGCGGCTATCCGGTCGAGGAGCTCGCCGAGCACAGCAGCTTCCTCGAGGTCGCCTACCTCCTGATCCATGGCGAAATGCCCGATCCCACCCAGCGCCAACAATGGGTGGACGCGATCACCCATCACACCCTCCTGCACGAGAACATCAAAAAGCTGATCGACGGCTTCCACCACGATGCCCATCCGATGGGAATCCTGGTAGGAACCGTGGGCGCGCTGTCGACCTTCTATCCCGACGCGAAGGACATCTTCAAAGAGGAGAGCCGGCGGCTGCAGATCTTGCGCCTGATCGCGAAGATGCCGACGTTGGCCGCCTTTGCGGCGCGGCACGCGGTCGGCATGCCCTACGCCTACCCGGACAACGACCTCTCCTATGCCGGCAATTTTCTGAACATGATGTGGAAGGCCACCGAGCTGAAATACGAACCCAACCCGGTGTTGGAGCGGGCACTCGACGTCCTCCTCATCCTGCACGCGGACCACGAGCAGAACTGCTCGACCAACGTGATGCGCGCCGTGGGCAGCGCGCACGCGGATCCATTCTCAGCCACCGCGGCGGCCGCCGCTGCGCTCTACGGACCGCTGCACGGCGGCGCCAACGAGCAGGTGCTCCGGATGCTCGGGGAGATCGGCTCCATCAACCGAGTTCCCGAATATGTCAAGCGAGTCCGCAGCGGCGAATTGCGCCTGATGGGATTCGGCCACCGCGTTTACAAGAACTACGACCCGCGGGCGCAAATCATCAAGAAGGTCGCCGATGACGTGCTGGCGGTGACCGGTCGCAGCCCGCTGCTCGACATCGCGCTGGAACTGGAGCGGGTGGCCCTGGCGGACGATTACTTCATCAAGCACCGCCTCTATCCCAACGTCGATTTCTACTCCGGCATCATCTACGCCGCCATCGGCTTCCCCGTCGAGATGTTCCCGGTGCTGTTTGCGATCGGCCGGACCCCGGGCTGGCTGGCGCAATGGCAGGAAGGGCTGCTCGATCCGGAACAGAAGATCGCGCGGCCACGCCAGGTCTACACGGGACCGCCGGAGCGTCATCTGCCCGGGATCCGCGCTGCTAAGGCAGGAGCCGGAACCAGCGCAGGCTGAAGAGCCCGCCGGCCACCAGGATGATGGTGCCGAAGGCTAGCAGCGGCACGGTGAGATCGAGCTTGGTCGTGACCCAACCGATCTTTGAGCCGAGATCGCTGTAGATCTTGCTGAGCTGGGCCTCGTCGGCCGCATAGTAGTAACGGCCGCCGGTGGCGGTGCTGATCTGCTGCAGCGTCTGCTCGTCGACGCCGTCGACAACCCGGCCCTGCACCATCGTCGTCTGATTACGCTGCCCGATGCCGACCGTTTGGACGGGGATCTTGGTCTTGGCGGCTTCGCCGGCGGCCGTCGCCGCATCGATGCCAGTATTCGAGGTACCGTCGGTCAGCAAGATAACCATGGCATAGTTCTGAGACTTCGGGCCATTCGGGTCCGCGATGCTGGCGAGTTGGGCAACCGCGACCTGGATGGCGGAACCGATCGCCGTACCCCCGCCCGGCCGAAGCGTACCCAGGGCATCTTTCACTGCCCCTTTGTCCGTCGTCAGCGGCGAGACCACCTCCGCTTGCGAGTTGAAGATGATGAGACCGACCTGCGCGTTGCTCGGCAGCTTGTCAATCAGCGTGCGACCCGCGGCAATCGCCGCCTCGATCCGGGTCGGCTGCACGTCGCTCGCCGCCATCGATCCGGAGACGTCGACCGCCAGCATGACGCTGGTCTGACCCTTCGGGACGCGGATGCTCGCCTGGGGTCGTGCCATCGAGAACAACAGTCCGGCCACGCCGGCGACAAACAGGATCGCGGGAAGGTGGCGCCGGAAACCGGGGCCCTTTCCCATCACCTGGTTGAGCAGCGCCAGGTTGGTGAAGCGCACCGCGTAGGCACGGCGCCGCCGCTGGCTCGTGATGTAGAAGCCGACCAGGAGGGGGATGGCCAGCAGCCCGAGCAGTAACCAGGGCGATTGGAAGCTCATGCGCCCACCCGCGCCAGCCGTCCCGAACGCTGAGCCTCACGCTGTTTGATGAACGCCACCAGCTGTGGCACGAGCTCCGCGGCGGTGCTCATTTCGGCCACGGCGGCCCGAGCTCGGAGGAGGTCGGCGCGGATGGTCCCGCGCTGCGCCGCCGCCGCCTGCTGGAAGCGCGCCCGTAGATGCGCGCTACGGGTATCGACGAGGATCTGCTCTCCACTCTCGGGGTCCTCGAAGGTGACGACCCCGACGTCTGGGATCTCGCCCTCTCGGGGATCGGTGATCCAGACCGCGACGACCTCGTGACGGATCGCCAGCGCGCTCAGCGGCTGCTGCCAGCCGCCGGGCGTCATGAAATCGCTGATGAGAACCATCATCGACGGACGCCGGATGAGCCGGCCCGCCTCCGCCAGCGCCCGACCGAGATCGGTCGGACCCGCACCCTGGCCTCCCTCAACAGCGGAGGGAGTTTGGCCATCGGTCGCACGCTCCATCCGGGCGATCAGCTGCAGCAGCGCGGTTCGGCCCGCCGATGGCGGGATGATCGAGCGGACACGGTCGTCGAAGAGCAGCGCGCCGACACGGTTGCCGCGGCCGATCAATAGCTGCCCGACAACGGCCGCGAATTCGAGCGCCAGCTGCCGCTTGAGGCAGCGGGCGGTCCCCCAGTCGAGCGAACGTGTGACATCGACGAGCAACCAGGCATCGAGGCCACGATCCGGCAGCGACTCCCGGACGTAGGGACGGTCCGATCGCGCCGTGATGTTCCATTCGATGGTCCGCGGGTCGTCGCCGGCCTGGTACTCGCGCACATCGCTGTACTCGAGACCGGCACCGCGCATGCTCGAGCGCTCGTCGCCTCCCGGATGAAAACCGAGGCGTCGGAGCACCGGCCAGCGCGAGCGTCGCAGCAACTGGTCGACGGCGAGGCCGCCCGCTATCGCGTCAGGAGGCAACCCGGTCTCCCAGGTCGATGCGAGGCGGCGGGAATCGCTCGAGCACGCGCTTGACGATCGTCTCGGCATTGACGCCGGACGCGATCCCCTCGTAGGTCAGGACCAGCCGGTGCCGGATCACCTCAGGGGCAACTTCGCTCAGGTCGTGCGGGAGGACATAGGAACGCCCGCGCATGAAGGCGAGGGCCCGACCGGCGGCCACCAGGTTGATCGACGCACGTGGGCTGGCGCCATAGGCGATCGCGGGGGCGAGGTCCTCGAGGCCTTTGACCTTCCCGGGCCGGCTCGCGTAGGCGAGTGTGGCGGCATAGGTGCGCACCGCGGGATCGACGTAGACTTCGGTCACCGCCTGTTGCATCTCCTTGAGCTGGTCGAGCGTCACCACCTGGTGCAGCTCGATCGCCGGACCGGTGATCCGCTCCACGACGACGACCTCTTCCTGGAAGGAGGGGTAATCGACGAGCACTTTCAACATGAAGCGGTCGAGCTGGGCTTCGGGGAGCGGGTAGGTTCCGTCGGTCTCGATTGGGTTCTCGGTCGCAAGGACGACGAAGGGCTCCGGAAGCGGATGGGTGTCCTTGCCAATTGTCACCTGGCGTTCCTGCATCGCCTCCAGCAGTGCCGATTGCACCTTGGCGGGAGCGCGGTTGATCTCGTCGGCCAGCAGCAGGTTACAGAACACCGGGCCGAGCTCGGTCGAGAAGTCGCCCCGGCCGGGGTTGTAGATACGGGTGCCGATGAGATCGGCCGGGACGAGGTCGGGAGTGAACTGGATGCGGCCGGCCGCGCCGCCGATAACCTGGGCGAAGGCCTTGACGGTGACGGTCTTGGCGAGGCCGGGCACGCCTTCGAGCAGGACGTGGCCGCCGGACAGCAGGGCGATCAGCAGGCGCTCGAGGAGCCGGTCCTGGCCCACGATCAGGCGTTTGACCTCGAACAGGATCTGCTCGATCGGCGCGGGGACGCGCGCGGCGAGCTCACGGGCCGTGTCGGTCGGACTCGCGGCTTGCTCGCGAGTGACAAGCGATCGATTGATCATGAGACCCTCCATGCCATGACAGTCCTCCGATTGAACCTCGTCGAGATGAGTCCCTTCTGAGCCGCAGGTGAGGAATATCTAAGATTGGCGGATGGGCGTGCAGCGGCTGACGCCGGAGGGGCTCTTCAAACCCACGGCCTATTCGCAGGTCGTGGTGGCGACCGGACGCCGCCTGGTTTTTGTCTCCGGCCAGGTCTCGATGGATGCCGAGGGCAAGCTGGTGGCGCCGGGCGATTTCGCCGGCCAGGCCCGGCAGGTGTACGCGAACCTCCGCACCGCCCTCGAGGGCGCCGGCGCCAAACCGGCGGACGTCGTCAAGCTGACCACCTACGTGGTCAGGTACATGCCGGAACTCCGGCCATTGCTCGCTGAGGCGCGCGCCGCGATCTTCAATCCGGCGGCCCTACCCGCCTCCACCCTGGTCGGCGTCCAGGCGCTGGCGGAGCCGGGCTACCTGATCGAAGTCGAAGCCATCGCCCTAACTGACCAGGGCTGACCCGCGATTCGGAAGCCGATCGGCAATCGAGGGTGCGGTAGGGTAGCGCCGTGGGAATGATGCCGCCAGGACACGGCGGCCCGTCGACGTTCTGGATGTGGGGCCGCGGGCGCCCCAAGATCGCGGACAGCGGTCCAGCCAATAGCGGCCTGACCGGCGACCCGGTCATCGAGGAGCCGCAGCAGCCAGAGGGACCAAAGGACCTTCGGAGTCGCTGGCGCAACCTCAAGGAATCCGTCCGGGGGACCGCCGCCGCGCTCCCCCTCGTCATTCGGCTGGTCTGGGATGCCAGCCCGGCCGTCACCACCGGGCTGTTCGTGGTGACGGTGGTCGCCGGCCTCGTCCCGGCGATGTCCGCGTATACGTCGAAGCTGCTCGTCAATGCTGTCGTGCTGGGCATCGAGGTGCACAACCACCCGACCACGGTCGCCGATGCGGTGCGCTTCGACTTCGGACCGCTGCATACCCCGGTCTTTACGGCGGTCAACGCGATCATCTTCCTTGCCGTCCTGCAGCTGCTGATCTTCGCCCTGATCGCTTTTCTCAGCACGGCCCGCAACATCACGCAGCAGCTCTTGCAGAACGCGGTGTCGATGCGCATCCAGTTGATGGTGATGGAGAAGGCGGCGTCCCTCGACCTTGCCTTCTATGAGGACCCCGCGTCCTATGACCTGCTGCGGCGGGCCCAGACCGATTCCATCAATCGTCCGGTGCTGATGATCTCGACCGCCTTCGGGCTGGTCCAGACGGCGCTGACGTTCGTGACCATGATCGCGCTGCTGGTCGTCGTCAGCCCGCTGCTCGCCTTGCTCGCACTCCTCTCCCCCGTCCCCGCGTTCATCGCTGATACCCGCTACGGCTGGCGCGGCTACAACATCGCGCGCTGGGGATCGCGCCTGCTGCGACGGATGAACTACCTCGTCACCCTGCTGACGACCGATAGCTACGCCAAGGAGGTCAAGCTGTTTGGGCTGGGGCGCTACTTCATCGACCGCTACCGGCTGATCGGCAACACCTATTACGGGAGCCAGCGCCGGCAGGTGGTGCGCCGTTACCTGATCGGCTTTCTGTGGGGCAACCTCAGCACGATTGCCACCTCGGTGACGTATCTGTATGTCGCGCTACAGGCGATCGTGGGCAAGCTGACGCTCGGCGACCTCACCCTCTACACGACCGCAGCCCAGTCGGTGCAGAACTCGATCCAGGGCATCCTCGGCGGATTCTCAGGCATGTACGAGCACAACCTCTATCTGAGCAACCTTTTCGAGCTGATGGAAACGACCAGTGCGCTCCCGGCTCCCGCCAAACCCGTCGCGGTCCCCAAGCCCGTCCGCGGCGAGATCACGTTCGACCAGGTGAGCTTCGCGTATCCGGGAGCGGCCGAGAACGCGCTCACGGACTTGAGCTTCACCGTCTCAGCCGGAGAGACGATCGCGATCGTCGGTCGCAACGGTGCGGGCAAGACCACGCTGTTCAAGTTGATCTGCCGGCTCTACGATCCGAGCGCCGGTCGCATCCTGATCGATGGCATCGACATTCGCGACGTGGAACCGACCGAGCTGCGCGCCCAGATCGGCGGCATGTTCCAGGATTACGTGACCTACCAGGCGACCGCGGCGGAGAACATCGGCCTTGGAAACCTCGGCGCCATCGCCGACCGCGAGGCGATCCTCAAAGCCAGCCGGCAGGCCGGATCCGATGGTCTGATCGCGGGTCTTCCCCAGGGCTACGAAACGGCGCTCGGAAAGTGGTTCGATGCCGGCGTCAATCTCTCAGGCGGCGAGTGGCAGAAAGTTGCATTGGCGCGCGCCTTCATGCGGGACGCGCGCATCCTGCTGCTGGATGAGCCGACCTCCGCGCTCGACGCCCAGGCGGAGTACGAGCTCTTCGAACGGATCCATTCGCTGACCCGAGGCCGCACCGCGGTCTACATCTCGCACCGCTTCTCGACCGTGCGGCGCGCCGATCGGATTCTGTTCCTGGAGCACGGCCGGCTGGTAGAACAGGGAACGCACGAGCAGCTGATGCGACTCAACGGCCGTTATGCGCGCCTGTTCCGGCTGCAGGCCTCTGCCTACACCGGGGAGGACGTGCTTCCCGACGATGTCGACCTGGACATCGCACCGACCGCGTGACGCGGCGCGGATGGGCCCTGTTTGCGGCCATGGCCGTGATCTGGGGCATCCCGTACCTGCTGATCAAGATCGCCGTGGGCGAATTGACACCGGCCAGCCTGGTCTTCTTGCGGACGGCGATCGGCGCCGCGTTATTGCTGCCCGTCGCCGCCGCCCGTGGCTGGCTCACCCCGCTTCTTTCCTACTGGCGGTGGGTGCTCGTCTACACGATCGTGGAGGTGTCGTTACCCTGGTTTCTGCTCGCCGATGGCGAGCGCCGTCTTTCCAGTTCGCTAACCGGCCTGATGATCGCCGCCGTCCCGCTGCTGGCCGTGGTGCTGCAGTTGCTCACCCGCGGCGACGAGCGTACGGACCGGCGCCGGGTTGCCGGCTTACTGGTGGGTTTTGTCGGTGTCGCTGTCCTGGTGGGCCTCAACGTGTCCTTCAAAGACCTACGGTCGGTCGGTGAGGTTGGCCTCGTCGCGCTTGGCTACGCGGCCGGGCCGATCATCATTGCGCGTCGCCTCCCCAGCCTGCCGGCCGTCGGGGTGGTCGCCGCATCACTGGTGTTGACCGCGTTGTTCTATTCCCCGGTCGCGATCCCGCAACTGCCGAGCGCGATGCCGTCGAGCCAGGTCCTGCTGGCCGTCCTGACCCTCGCGGTGGTGTGCACGGCGCTGGGCTTCCTGCTCTTCTTCGCGTTGATCAGCGAAGTCGGCCCGGTCAGGGCCACCGTGATCACCTACTTCAACCCGGCGGTCGCCTTGCTGCTAGGCGTGGCCTTGCTCCACGAACCCTTCACCGCCGGCGCCGTCGCCGGTTTCTCGCTGATCCTCGTGGGGTCGGTGCTGGCGACGAGGCGGACTAGTGCGCTCGCTGGCTCCGCGCCTGTCCCATCATCGACGGCTTGGGGAGCTGTAGCACGGTATAGACGCGCGCGG
>VBEQ01000208.1 GCA_005881235.1 Chloroflexota bacterium
GGTTCAGCCCGGCGCCGATGTTCTGGTAGTCGCAGGTGGCCAGCACGTGCAGCTCGTTCGCGTCGCGAAGGTTGCTCAGCGTGATGCGGGCGCCGTTGAAAGCGTCCTTGCGCACTTCTTCGCCGTTGAGCTCGCAGCTATCGACCGAGGGTACGAGGAAGTCGATGAAGCTATCGGCACCCGGCTCCTGGCAGAGGAAATGAATAGTGGCCTCGCAGGCGAAGGTGTCAGTGTCGCGGGTCAGATCGAGGGAGATGTCGTAGAGGGGAGTCTGGATCAGCTGGGCTCGGCGTCGAGCCTCGTCGCGCGTCAGGTTGTTTCCCGGATGCATCCCTTAGTAATGTAGCGGGTCGCCTACTTGAGCAGCAGCCGCTGCAGACGGGTTGCCGCGAGCAGGAGGGCGGCCGCGCCGAGAACGACCAGGTAGGCCATATCGACCAGGATCGAGGGGCCGATGATGCCGGTCGTCAGGCTGCGTAGCAGGTCGACACCGTGGTAAAGCGGCGTCAACTGGACCACCACCTGAAGCGGCCCCGGGTAGACGGTGATGGGATAGAACGTCGCCGAGAAGAGAAACAGGGGAATCAGGACGGTCAGGACAAGGTCGAAGTCCTGCCAGGTGCGAACGAACGTCGAGGCCGCGGTTCCGACGGCGGCGAACGAGAAGCCGATCAGCATGGCCGCCGGGAGGGCGAGCACCGCCCAGGGGGAGATCGCGAGGCCAAGCGCGACCATGACGACGATGAAGCCAAGGGCATAGAGCGTGCCGCGGATCAGCGCCCAGGCGATTTCCCCGAGTGCGATGTCAGCGACGCCAAGCGGCGTTGCCAGCACCGCATCATAGAGCTTGACGTATTTGAGTTTGTAGAAGAAATTGAAGGCGGTCTCGTAGATCGCGCCGTTCATCGCGGAGGAGGCCATCAAGGCGGGCGCCACGAACACCGCGTAACGGAGTGGATGGCCGTTGACGGTGACCGTCGAGCCGACCAGCGCGCCAACTCCGAAGCCGATCGCCAGCAAGTAGAGGAGCGGCTCGATGAAGCCCGATACGATGACGAACCAGCCGCGCCGGTACATGATGGCATTTCGCTCGACCAGGTGGGCTGCCCGGCCGGCCACCGGGACCTGGAACCGCCGCCAGCGCTGGAGAACCGCGATCATGGAACCAGCCGCCGCTGCAGGGTGCTACCGGCGGCGACGATGCCAATCGCGGCGTAGGCAAGTAAGACCGCCAGGTGAATGCCGGCGGTCGGGGACGCCGCACCGACGGCAAGGCCGCGGGCCAGCGCGACGCCGTGCGCGAGCGGGGTGATCCAGGCGATTCCCTGGACAAGTTGGGGCAGCTGGTGGATGGGGAAGAAAACGCCGCCCAGCAGAAAAAGTGGCGTGATCAGGAGCCGGCCGATCAGGGCAAAACTGGTGTCGGTTCGCTGCGTCGCGGTGAACGCAAAGATCGGCGCGCCAAAGGCGAGGCCGGTGAGGACGGCGACGCCGATGGCCAGCAGTCCGAGCCCGGAATGGACCGTGCCAAAGAGCACCATGACGAGAAAGAACGCACAACTGCTCAGCGCGAGGCGGACGGCAAGCCAACCGAATTCGCCTGCCAGTACGTCGAGGACGCGGATCGGTGTCGCCAGCATCCCATCGTAGGTGCGAAGCCACTGCATGCGGGCCATGATCGGATAGGTTGTTTCGACGTAGGCGGACTGCATCGCGGTGGCCGCGAGCAGCCCGGGCGCGAGAAAGGCCACGTAGGAAACGCCGTCGACCGTTCGAACCGGCCCGCGCGAAATCAGGCTGCCGAGGCCAAGGCCCATGGCGGTCAGGAACAGCACGGGCGAGACGAACGACATGAAGACGGATCCTTTCCAGGTGCGCCGGTAGACGGTCAGGTGATGCTCGAGGACGCGCAATGCGCCGGTCATCGCCAGCCGATCACTCGATCAGGCTCCGACCGGTGAGGCGGAGGAAGACGTCCTCGAGCGTGCTGCGCCGGACCAGGCTGGACTCGGGCTGCAGTCCGCGGCTGTGCACCGCAACCGCCGCTGCCTCGCCATCGTCGGTATAAAGAAGGACGCGGTCGGGCAGCACCTCGATGCGGTCGGCGAGGCCGTCGAGCTTGTCGAGCGCCGGGGTGGAATCGATCGGAAAGCGAAGTTCGAGCACCTCCCGGGTGGAGTACTGGTCGATCAGGCTGCGCGGCGATCCGAAGGCCACGATCTTCGCCTTGTCCATGACGACCAGGCGATCACACAGCTGCTCCGCCTCATCCATATAGTGAGTGGTCAAAACGATGGTGACGCCCTGCTGCTTGAGGCGGTAGAGGCGGTCCCAGACCAGGTGCCTCGCCTGCGGGTCGAGGCCGGTCGTCGGCTCGTCGAGCAGCAGCAACTCAGGCTCGTTGACCAGGGCGCGGGCGATCGTCAGCCGCCGCTTCATCCCACCGGAGAGAAACTCGACCTCGTCCCGGGCGCGGTCTCTCAGCTGGACGAAATCGAGGAGTTGCTCGGCTCGACGCTTGGCGACATCGCGACGGATCCCGAAGTAGCGGGCGTAGGTGAGCAGATTCTCGTCGACATGGAGTTCGACGTCGAGCGTGTCGGACTGTGGCACGACGCCCAGCCGCGCGCGAATTCGGGGGCCATTCTGGTCCGGGTCCATGCCAAGCACGCGCAGCGTGCCGGCCGATGGGGACGAGACGCACCCGATCATGCGCATGGTCGATGTTTTGCCGGCTCCGTTGGGACCGAGGAAGCCAAACGCCTCACCGCGCCCGACGTCGAAGTCGATCGCGTCGACCGCGGTAAGGTTTGCGAAGCGCTTGGTCAGGCCACGGGCATGGATAAGCGCGTTTGCATCGGTTGCTGGTGTGGCCATTGCGGCGTCGAAAGGATATTAGAGGCGACGACGCGCGCTTCGTGGTCGAGCAGCCATTGCTTTACTGGAAGTCCGCCGCCGAAGCCGGTCAGCGAGCCGTCGGCGCCAATGACCCGGTGGCAGGGGAGGACGATACAGACCGGATTGGCTCCGTTCGCGGCGCCCAGCGCGCGTGCCGCGGTCGGGATGCCGAGTGCCGCCGCCTGCCGGCCGTAGCTGGTGGTGGTGCCGAAGGGGATGCCGGCCAACGACCGCCACGCCGCCAGCTGGAAGCGCGTCCCCTGAAGGTCGAGCGGAATATCGAATGTCGTGCGCCTGCCGGCGAAATATTCATCGAGCTGGGCCGCAGTCCGCTTAAGGACCGGATGATCGGGGTTGCGACGTGGCCGCGGTTGGATTCCGGCGCGCGCCGGTGAGAGCCTGGGCCAGAGGATCGCCCGCAGCCCGGCATCGGAGGCGACGAGGGTAAGTTCGCCAACCGGTGTTGGGCGGGTGGTGCTGTAGAGCGTGAGTTTGGTTTGCATCAGGAGACCTCCTTCTGCGAATCGGAAAGTGTCGCCCACAATTGGTGGGTCGCGTAGCTGCGCCAGGGGCGCCAGGCCGCAGCGTGTTCGGATATCGCACGCGGGTTGCTGCCGATGCCGAGCCGGACGCCGGCTTTCTTGATGCCGAGGTCGCTCGCGAGGAACGTATCGGGGTCGCCGAGCGCGCGCATCACGATGTAGCCGGCCGTCCATTCCCCGATCCCCGGTACCTGCAGCAGCTGCTGGTACGTTTCATTCCGGTCGGCCCCGGGATCGAGCGCGAGCGTGCCGCCCGCGACGGCGCGCGCGAGCCCGCGAACTGTCGCACGGCGTGTCGCCGGGACGCCGAGCCTCGCCAGGTCCGCTTCCGCGATCGCCGCGGCGTGCGGGAAGAGGTGCGTAAGCGCTGGGTCGGCGATCTTGATCACGTCGCCGTGCGCCGTCACGAGGCGCGACGCCAGCGTCCGGGCCGCGGCGAGCGAGACCTGCTGGCCGAGCACCGCCTGGATCGCGAGCTCCGTCCCGTCGACCGCGCCGGGTGCACGCAAGCCGGGGTGTTTCTTCACGACGCTCGACAGACGACGGTCTTTCGAGAGGACCTCGACCACGCTCAGCGGGTCGGCGTCGAGGTCGAGCAAACGGCGGCACTGCCGGACCGCGCTCGTCAGGTCTGCCATCGACTCGAGGCGGAGCGTGCACTGGATGTGCGTGTCGACCGGTTCGAGGGCGACGACACCAGCGCCGCGCGGCAGGCGCAACGTCCGCCGGTAGATGCGGCCGTTCACCTCGGCGACGCCGGGCAGCGCCCGCACACGCAGCCAGGCCGACAGCGCGGACCAGTCGAGCGGCGGCCGGTAGGGGAGGCGGAGCGTGAGCACGCCGTGGGCGATGTCAGCGCGGCGCCGGCCCGCCGTACGAAGCGCGGTGGGTGTCAGCGCGAAGACCTCGCGAACCGTGTCGTTGAACTGCCGGATGCTCTCGAAGCCGGCGGCGAACGCGACATCCGTGAACGGCAGGTCGGTCGTCTCGATCAGCACGCGCGCGGTCTGCGCCCGCTGGGCGCGGGCAATCGCAAGCGGACCGGCGCCGAGCTCACCGAGCAGCAGCCGGTGGAGATGGCGCTCACTGACGGCGAGCCGGCGCGCCAATCCGGCGACGCCGTCGCGATCGACGGTCCCATCCGCAATCAGCCGCATCGCGCGGCCGACGAGGTCGCCGCGCACGTTCCATTCCGGGGAACCCGGAGAAGCGTCCGGGCGGCAGCGCTTGCAGGCACGATAGCCGGCGAGCTGCGCCGCAGCCGCCGTGGGGTAGAACGACACGTTCTCGCGCTTGGGCCGCACCGGCGTCGGGCAGCTCGGCCGGCAGTAGATGCCGGTCGTCCTGACGGCGGTGATGAACCAGCCGTCGAAGCGCGCGTCGCGGCTTTCGACGGCTCGGTAGCAACGCTCGAAGTCCAGTGGTGAGCCAACCATTGCCCTTCATTGTGACGGGACGCGCCGGATCTGGCTAGCGGAAATCGGACAGCCAGGAAGACAGCCTTTGGCGGACCCGTGGTGGTTCCGTAGACTGGGTCGGTCGTGACGGAACGCGAGCACTACGATGTCGCCGTGATCGGCGCAGGTCCGGCGGGCCTGGCGGCCGCCGTGACCGCCGCTGCTGCGCTGAAGACGACCGTGATCGACGCCTACGGTGCGGGCGGTTCGGCCCCAGCCACACCGGTCATCCACAACTATCCGGGCTTTATGGATGGCGTGAGCGGCGCGGACCTCACGCGTCGCATCTACGAGCAGGCTCAGCGGTTGGGTGCAAGCTTTGCCTTGACGGATCCAGCCGTCGGGCTGTCGACGCACGCTGCTGAACACACCGTGACGCTGGCCGACGGCGCAACGATTTCCTCGAGCGTGCTGGTGATTGCGACGGGGGTGGCGTATCGCACGCTCGGGGTTCCTAGCGTCGACAAACTGACCGGGGCCGGCGTCACGTATGCCGACTCAGTCGCGGAGCCAGCGGCGCTCGCCGGCCAGGAGGTCTTCATCGTTGGGTCGACGGCGGCGGCCGCGCAGGCGGCCCTTGATCTGGCCAAGCACGCGTCCAGCGTGACGATGGTGGTTCGAGCCGGCTCGCTCGATGCCAGCGTGCCGGCCGGACTGGCCAAAGAGGTCGACCGGACGCGGAACATCCGGGTCCGGGTCAACACGCAGGTCGTCGAGGGCTTCGGCGAGGGACGCCTCGAGGGCGTGCGGCTGCGCCATCGCGTCAGCGGCACGATCGAGGCGGTGCGGACCCGAGCACTCCTCATCATGATGGGCGCCGACCCAAACACGGAATGGCTGAAGGGATCGGTGCTGCGCGATGATGCGGGGTACCTCATGACGGGGACGGAGCTCTGGCGCAACGGCCGCTGGCCGGCGGAGTGGCCGGCGGAGCGCGCGCCCCTGTTGCTGGAAACCAGCGTGCCGCGTGTCTTCGCGGCCGGCGACGTCCGCCGGGGCGCGGTGCGTCGGGTGACGGCAGCCATCCTCGAGGGGATGCTCGCGATCATGCTGGCGCGGCAAGTGCTGCGCGAGCCGGCGCAGAGCACCGTGGGAGCTGCGAGCTAGCGTTCGGTCGGCCGGCTCGTAGAATTGTCGCGGCACCTGATGGCGTACCAGACCCTTTACCTCAAGTACCGATCCCAGAGATTTGGCGACCTGGTCGGGCAGGATGCGATTGCCCAGACGCTGCGAAATGCCGTGGAGCAGGGCCGTGTCGCGCACGCCTATCTGTTCTGCGGGGTTCGTGGTACGGGCAAGACGTCGACCGCCCGCATCCTGGCGAAAGCGATCAACTGTTTGGACCGTCGCGGGGCGGAGCCCTGTGGCGTCTGTGCGAACTGCGTCGAAATTGGCTCCGGCGCGGCCGTCGACCTGATCGAGATCGATGCGGCCTCCAACCGCGGCATCGACGAGATCCGAGATCTGCGCGAGCGGGTCAAGTATTTGCCGGCGACCTTGAAAGTCAAGGTGTACATCATCGACGAGGCCCACATGCTGACCACGGAGGCCTTCAACGCGCTGTTGAAAACGCTCGAGGAGCCCCCCGCGCACGTCGTCTTCGTGCTGGCGACGACTGAGCCACACAAGATTCCGCTGACGGTGGCCTCGCGCTGCCAGCGATTCGACTTCCGCCGGATTGACACCGGCGCAATCGCGGCTCACCTTGCGTCGATCGTCGAGCAGGAGCAGGTCAAGGTGGACCCGCCGAGCCTGGCGTTACTGGCTCGGCTGGCGCGCGGCAGCATGCGCGATGGCATCACGCTGCTGGACCAGCTGATCTCGCAGGGCGGCGAGGAGCTGACCGTGCAGAAGACACACGAGTTGCTTGGGCTGGCCGACCCCGACACGCTGGTCCGGCTGCTGGCGGTCGTCACGGAAGGCGACGGGGCCAAAACCCTGGGCGAGCTGCAGCGGTTTTACGATGCCGGCGGCGACGTGCGCCAGTTGGTCCGTGGATTGCTGGGCGCAATCCGCGAGGCCGCGCTGCTCTCGGTCGGCTACCAGGATGCGGAAAGCCTGGGCGGTGCGGCGTCGGCCGGATTGGAGCGGATCGGTCGCGCGGCGGGGAGAAACGCGCTGCTCTCACTGTGGAAAGGCCTGATGGAGATGGAGCCGGAGGTGCGCAAGGGTGCTGATGCGCGCCTACTGCTCGAAGTGACGCTGTTGTCGAACATGACGCGACCCGTACCGGTGACGGTGCCGGTGGCGGCGCCTACGACCGAGGCGGTTGGTGGCGAGCGGGTGATCGAGCCGGCCATGGACGCCGAACCGGCGATGCTTGGGCCGGATGCGCGCTGGGATGCGCTGAAGCAGCGGCTACCGAAGATGGTGGGGAGCCTGCTGATGGACGCGCGGCTTGCCGAGGTCAAAGAGGGCCTGGTGCGAATCGAGTTTCGGTATCCGGCCCACGCGGAGCTGATGCAGAAGGCCTCCAACCGCGAAACGCTGCTGGCCGCGGTGCGGGAGATCTTTGGGGCGGACAGTCGGGTCGAGCTGGCGGCGGGAGAAAAGAAGCCCGCCACGCCGGCGCCCGCGCCGGTGCGCTCGGCGGGGTCGATCGCCGACGACCCGCTGGTGAAAGAGGCCATGAACCGGTTCGACGCGACCAACGTGCGGGTCACCCCGCGAGGGAGAGGCTAGGTGGGTCAGCAGTTCAAGATGCTCAAGCAGCTGCAGCAGATGCAGGCCAAGATGGCCAAGATCCAGGAAGACCTGGGCCAAAAGACGGTGACCGGCACCGCCGGCGGCGGCGTGGTCGAGGTGGTGGTCAATGGTCACCAGAAGGTGCTATCGGTCACGCTCAAGCCCGAGGTTGTCGATCCCGCCGACGTCGACATGCTCCAGGACCTGGTGCTGGCCGCCGTGAACGACGCCATGGACCAGGCGCGCGACCTGGCGAGCAAGGAGATGGGCGCCGTGACGGCGGGGATGGGGCTTCCACCCGGCTTGATGGGGTAGCCGACATTGCCTGAGGTCCGCGCCTGTGGCTAGGCCCCGCACCCGTGGCTGAGGTCCGCGCCCGTGGCTGAGATCCCGCCTGCGCTGACGCGCGTGATGGAAGAGCTTGGCCGGCTGCCCGGCATCGGGCCGAAGACCGCGCAGCGCCTATCCTTCTATATATTGCGAGCGCCACGGGAGTCGGTCGATCGGCTGGCGACCGCCCTGGTCGAGGTCAAGGCTCGCATTCGCTTCTGCGACGACTGCTTCTTCATCGCCGAAGGCGAGCGGTGCACGATCTGTCTGTCGAGCCGCCGGGACCGTGGCGTGTTGTGCGTGGTCGAGGAGCCTCTCGACGTGCTCGCGATCGAGCGGACGGCTGAGTACCACGGTTTGTACCATGTCTTGCACGGAGCGCTGTCCCCCATTGATGGCGTCGGGCCAGCCGAGCTCAAGATCGCGGAGCTCCTTCGCCGCTTGCGTCGCGAGCCGGTTGGCGAGGTGATCCTGGCGACAGACCCCGACATGGAGGGTGAAGCCACCGCGGCCTACCTCGCCGAGCAGCTGGCCCCGCTGGGCGTGCGCACCTCGCGGCTCGCGCACGGATTGCCGGTTGGGGGCGAGTTGGAGTACGCCGACGAGTTGACGCTGGCCCGGGCATTCAGTGGGCGACGGGCTTTTTAGATGATGGAGGAGGAGCGAGAGGTCGCCTGGCTGGCGATGCCGGAGAAGGCGCCGGTCATGGATGAGGCCGGCGACGAGATTGGCCGGGCCGAGGAGCTGCTCGGCGACCGGGAGGACGACATCTTCCACGGGATCGTGGTGAAGCTGGCCCGCGGCGGTCACAGGGTCGAGGTGCGTGCGGATCGGATCCCGAAGATTACGACGCACCGCGTTTATACGGACCTGGCCGCGGACGAGCTCGAGCAGCTGCCGGAGTATCGGTAGGGGTCGGTAGGCGCTGATGCTCGGACTTGGGTTCCGGGGCCGTTTAGCGGGCGAGTCGGTAGGGTAGGCTAAGGGAGCGTTCGCACCTTCTTGACACTTACGCACCCCTATGGGGTATCATTCTCAAGCTGCCCGAGAGGCGGGAGGTAATCCTGCGCTTAAGGCCCGGCGAGCACCTTAACAATTGAAGAGTGGAACGGACTTCTCCGAGAAGGCCCTTCGAAATGTCGTAGGGACCCCTGATTCGATTCTTTAACCTCAGCCCTGTGGGGTCGAGGTTTTTAACGGAGAGTTTGATCCTGGCTCAGGATTAACGCTGGCGGCGTGCCTGACACATGCAAGTCGAACGGGTGCTAATTGCCCGCAAGGGTGGCTAGCGCTAGTGGCGGACGGGTGAGTAACACGTGGGCAACCTGCCTGAGAGTGCAGAATAACCCTGCGAAAGCAGAGCTAATACTGCATGTGGTTGTCGGATGGCATCATCTGACAACTAAAGTCGCAAGACGCTC